>DASRVG010000123.1:0-54768 GCA_035655175.1 Clostridia bacterium
ACCCTTTCATCCGACAGGGTCCACGGCGTTTTTATCCCCACATACCAGTTCTGTTTTATCCTGCCCATGTAGTTGCCCAGTATTATAAACAGCACCCCCACCATTGCGTTGATCCAGAGGGTGATATTAACCTGCCTGCCAAAGGCTGCCATGATAGTAATTATATAAATCATCGCCATGATACCCATAATGGCTTGCATGAGCAGAAGATACTCCCTCTTGAACCTTTCATAATTCCTTCTTTTCGGGTCCACGGCCGGCAGCACAACAGCCAAGACGTATATCATTATTGAAACGATTGGACCGATGGATACAGCCTCAAGCTTGGAACCGTACCTGTCCGGCTGCCCGTCAAAGGACCAGTGCACCGGATAACGTCCGTCTGCGGGAAGCTTCACGTAGGCATAAACGGCGACGGCGCACACCACCAGCAAAATAATAAGCATTATCGGGTTACTGCGTATCTTGTTCAACTAGTCCGCCTCCTTTTTTTAAAAATTCACCAGCCAGGCCAAAAGGTCCTGGAAAACCGTGGTATTTAACGAGTAAATGTTGTTCTGCCCATGCCTTTCCATGGATACAAGATTTGCATCCCTCAATATTTTAAGATGATGGGAAATGGTGGCATGGGTGGTTGAAAAACTTTCGGCTATCTCCCCGGCCGTCATGTCGCTTTTTCTAAGCATCATCAGTATTTCTCTTCTTGTTTCGTCCGAAAGGGCTTTGAAAGTATCTCCCAGCAAAACACTAACCTCCGTTCGGATTCATGTATATTTAGATGCCTATCTAAATATTCTACGAAAAAGTCCCTGCTGTCAATACCGAAAAGACCGGGACAGCGGTTTGGTCCCGCTGGTTCCGGCCCCTTACCGGTCACCTGTATTCCAGTATCCTTTCCAACACTTTATCCTTCAGCCTTTGTGTGGCTTCAAAGTCCATATTGCCGGCATAGTACTTCTCCAACACATCGTGGTTTTTTTTCGCATCCAGGATGGCGGATACTGCCTCGTTTATTATACGTTCAAATATGTCCGTATCCCTTTTGACTTGTTCCATGACCTCTTCCAATTTTGTTGTATCCAAAAACAGGTTCAGGTCCACCATCCGGTCCGCCCTTTCCCTGGCCTTTGCGCTGCAGGTTACAGCAATGCCGAGTTCTTTCAGGATCACTGTGCAGAGCTTGTGCGGCTTTAGCGGATAATGGAAGCATTCAACACTGACGCCCCTATCTTTAGCACTTTCGGCAAACCTCTGCAGCAGGCGGGTTTTGCCGGTACCGGGATGCCCCTCAACGTAATAAACTCTCTGCATGTATTCTACCAGGGTTTCGGAATAATCCACATATCCGCCCGGAGTGTAGGCGCTTGCAAACAGGTGCCGCTCCCTGCCCGGTACCGCCGTGACCGGCCAGCCGTCAAATATCTCCTTGGCCAATTTTTCTGCGGTCAGGTTTACCCTTCCGTAATCCATGCAGCCGCCATATTTTTCCTCAATATCGTCCATAACGGGTTTTGCCGCTGCAAGCAATTTATACGCCCGGGCGAAATGGTTGCTTACTTTTTTGCTGCATTCTATAATTTCTTTACTGTTTTTCTCAAGCTTTTTAACGTCCCAGTACTCGCCAAGGTTTATTATTTCATCAACGGCTCCCGGGTATTTCGGGTCTACTATATGAGGGGCCGTACCGTCCATCAGGGCTATCTTCAGGTCTTCTATTACAATCGCATCAAGGGAATCAAAATCCGAAGAGCAGTAGTGCAGTTCTATGTCGTAGCCCAAATCCCTCATTTCCCGGGCTATTTCCCTCATGAAAACGGATTTGCCCGTCCCCGGCCCCCCTTTTATTATGAAAATACGTTTTGCATCATCCGGCAGTATATACCTGTAATATGAATAAAACCCCTGGGAAGTATTGCCTCCGGGAAACATTTTTCTTACCCTTCCTCCCATAAAAACCATCCTCCCATCTCACAGTCATTTTTCCCATACTATCAGTTTATTAGAAAATAACCATTATGTGCGCATGCTTTGAATTTCCATTCCAGCCCGCCTACTATACTTGACAGGAAATCGAAAAAAAATTAAAATTATTTCAACATCTACTAACATTTTTCGCTTATTTTGTCGATTATGTAATTAGAATATGTTCATTTACGTGCCTTTCCATAGAATACTTAGCAATGGCCCTTTTTCAAAGGAATAGCCGGTGCTTCCACGGCGCCGGTTTAAACGAGTATAAATATATTATTGGCAACTTCGGTGCTATGATGTATAAACAAAAATTATTAAGGAGGTATAATTATGACAAAGCTGATAGGACTTGATGTCGGCTACGGGTTTGTTAAGGTTACCGACGGAAGAACCGGCTATTCCTTCCCGAGCGTCGTCGGGGAAGGACACAATAAACCCACCTTTAACGTATTGTCCGATGAGCTGTCGGTGGTTGACGATCTGAAAATCGGTATTGGCGATGAACTGTTTTTCGTAGGGAAATCCGCAATCAGGCATTCCAAGTTTGCCCACCGGGACCTCTCCTATACCAGGGCAATAAGCGACGACCTGGAAACCCTGTTTTTCAGCGCCCTCAGCCCTTACTGCACCGAACCGGTAAACAGGTTTAGGGTTATTACCGGCCTTCCGGTTGAAAGAATGCACCTGGCTTCCGATTTGGCCGAAAGGGTGAAAGGGGAAAAGCTTGTTACCATCTACAGTGAAGGCAGTCCTCATGAAGTTAAAATTGACATTGATGAAGTGGAAGTAGTGCCGCAGCCCCTTGGCACTTATTGGGCGGTACATCTGAATACTCTGGGCCAAATAACCAACTCCCTTGAGGGGCGGGTAGGGATAATAGACGTAGGTTTCAGAACCACAGACCTTGCGTCTGTTGAGGATTCCGAGTACATACCCGAAAAGAGCAAAACCGTTCCCATGGGCCTGGTGACCGCCTATGGCGATATTGCTTCGTACCTTGCCACCAGCTACGGGCTGGAAAAGGAAAGTTATGACCTGGACAATATAGTGATAAAAGGCAAAATAAACGTGGCGGGGGAAACAATTGATATTACCGAAGTAATCAACAACGCCTTTGAGAAACTGGCCATAAACGTACTGGTGACGGTTAACTCCCATTGGAAAACCACCGATTTTGACAAGTTAATCCTAAGCGGAGGGGGCGGCCAATCGGTCAGCACTTACATATTACCGCAGCTGTCCCAGGCCCAGCTTACCAACGACCCGATTACGGCAAACTGCCGCGGGTACCTCTCCTGGGCAAACCGTTACTGGGGTTCCTTAAAAGAATAGGTTTTAAGCCCATTCCGGGTACACCCGGCATGGGCTTAATTTTTTACTCCTTAACCGGTGCTCTTCGTATAGGTATATAACACAGCACCGCAAGTACTGCCGCCGCAATTAACAAGCTCAGGAACCCAATAAACGGGCTACGGCCGCCGGTTAAACCCATAGCCCTACCTATAAAACCTATGACAGTCCTGCCCAATTGACCGCCCGTTTGCCTGTCTATAAATGCAAACATTATACCGGCTGCCAGCGGGGTAATGAAAACAACCATCTTCATGACTCCATCTGCCCTATAATACAGCATGGAAATAAACCAGCCCATACATGCGGCAAGCGTATACAACCCAAAGGACCACAGGTATTCTGCAGTGTAATTGCTAAACCCGTACAATTGCCCAGTCAGGCTCTGGTATCGAATTACAGAGCTTAGTATCGCGCTTAATGCCGTATCCGCCAGCGCCATAAAGGCAGCCAGTACCACCAGTGCAATAAGGTTGCCATAATAAAACCTTCTTCTGGATACGTTATTGGCCATCATAAACTTAAAACCCGTTTTAAAGCAGTCCATACCTGCGATTGATATGAATATTATCGTTGCCGTTCCAAGGCCTCCGAAACTTACCTCTTCCGTTGCCTTTACTGCCAAGGCTATCGTTCCCAGCGATACCATTAAAATTATGATGTAAAAAACAAGTACAGCTTTATAAAAACTGTAAAGCTGGTATTTGGTTACCTTCAAGGTGGTACCCATGGTTTTCCCTCCCCCTAATTAGTCAGGCTGATAAACAGCTTCTGAAGTTCTGTTTTGGAAAAGTCTATCCCAAGTTCCTTTGCCAGACCGGTGTTTCTTTCCTTAATATCCTCCAGTACTATAACGCTTTTCAGATTGCCAGTTTGTTCGATTCCCGTATACTTTCTGCCCTCAATGTATTTGTCAATTTTAGAGGCTTCCCCTGTAGCGGTATAGGAACAAGCAAGCAGCTCTTCCACCGGACTCTTAACAATAAGTTTACCCTCTTTTATTATGATGACTTCTTCCAAAACCCGAGCCACTTCTTCAATAAGATGGGTGGATATTATAATGGTCCTGGGGTTTTGCGCATAATTAGCCAGCAGTTCCTTGTACAGCATATCCCTGTGGTTTGCATCAAGCCCCAGTACCGGTTCATCAAACAGCATAATATCAGCATTTGAAGCCAGGGCAGTTACTGCTTTGAAGATGGAAGTATACCCTGTGGACAGGTTCTTTACCTTTTTATTAGTGTCCAACCCGAACTTATCCGCCAGGTCCCTGGCGTATTCCATGTCAAACTTTGGATAGAACCGGCGACTCCACTTGAAAATGTTCTTAACCCTTTCCTCAACCGGATAAAGGTTCTTCTCGGTCATATAGAATATACTGCCAAGCACTTTGTCGTTTTCATGTACGTTTTCACCGTCAATCCTTATCTCACCTTCGGTAGGGAATATCCTGCCGGTCATCAGGTTAAGAAGGGTGGTCTTCCCCGCTCCGTTTCTGCCCAACAGCCCGTAAATTTTACCCGGCTCTATGGTAAAATTTAAGCAATCGAGAGCCTTGTTTGTCTTGTAATATTTGGTTAGTTCTTTTACTTCTATCGTTTTCATATCTCTTTCCTCCCCTCTATCATCCCTATTATTTCTTCCTTCGATATCCCCAGCTTAAAAGCCTCATCCATCAAAGGCAGTATAAAGTCCTGTAAAAAGTCTTTCCTGCGTTTTTTTAGTATCCTTTCCCTGGCGCCGGTGGAAACAAACATACCGACACCCCTTTTCTTGTATAGGATTCCTTCATCCACCAGAACGTTTACCCCCTTGCCTGCAGTTGCAGAGTTTATCTTATACTTTACCGATATCTCGGTGGTGGATATAATCTGGGTCTCCTCTTGGAAAATCCCCTTCAGTATATTGTCCTCGATGGCCTCCGCCAATTGAAGGTATATCGGCTTTTCGCTGTTAAAATCAATAAGCAAGGATGTCAGCCTCCCTTGACCATTAGTTAACTACTTATGTAACTAACTATATAACCTATGCTTCCAAATGTCAATATATTTATTAACTTTTTTAATAAAAAACATCTATCCTTTGCAGATAGATGTCCTTACTAAAGTATAGTATGTTTATCCGGTTCTAGTAGCCCGGCCTTCCCATAAGGCGGTAGGTAATCCTCTTGCCCTCCTCCACCGCCGGCTGGTCAAAGGCGTTTATCCCCATGAGCTCGCCCATGTAAGCGGTCATAAGCATGTAGAAGAATATGAGCTGGCCTATTGTATAGGGCGATACCGTCGGCAGGGATATCCTAAGGCACATCCTTCCCCGTTTTGCCAGCACGCTCTCGGTGGCCTCCAGCTCGGATGCCAGCAGTTTTTCCAGCGTGCTGCCGCCCAGATACTGCAGTTCATTTCCTACCCCGCCCGGTAGTGGTATAATAAATGAGTTTTGTCTTTTCTCAACCTCTATCAGCGTAAAAATTTTATCGTCCGGTCCGTCCAGGAAAAGCTGCAGCAGTGAGTGCTGGTCCCTTGCCCCAATCGCTTTAAGGGGTGTCTGTCCCACCGGTACGGCAGTGCCACTGACATGTTTTGTTTTCCCAAGGCTTTCCGCCCAAAGCTGGCAGTACCAGTCTCCAAAATAGTCCAGGGCATCCGAATAGGGCATTACAACCGATATGCTTTTGCCCCCTTGGTAGGCGATATAATGCAGGGCCGCGCCCATAAGGGCGGGGTTCTTGCAAGGGTCATGGGCGGAGCAGCCCCTTAGTCCGGTCTCGGCCCCCGAGAGAAGTTCATCTATGTCAATGCCCGACACCGCCGCAGAAAGGAGCCCCACCGCCGACAGCGCCGAATACCTCCCGCCCACATTGCCGGGTATGTGAAACAGCCGGTACCCTTCCTGCCGGGCTATCTCAAGCAGGATTCCACGGGAGGCGTCGGTGGTGGCAATAATGCTCTCCGCCGCCCTTTTGGGACCCGCTGCCCTTTCCAGCATATCCTTTAAAACAAAGAAGTTTGCCATGGTTTCCACGGTACCGCCCGACTTTGTAATAACGTTAAACGCTGTATCTTTTAGGTCCAACACGTCAAGAAGCCCCTTCAAACGGTCGCTGTCTATGCTGTCCAGCACATAAACCCTTGGGCAGCCTTTTCTCTTACCGGCGGGCAGTTCGTTATACAAGGGATGGTTCAAGGCACAATGCAGCATCCTGTTGCCCAGGGCTGAACCCCCAATGCCTATAACCACCAGGTTTTTAAAATTGTCTTTAATGTACTCGGCGGTTTGCTTAATGGCCGCGGCACCCTCCTTATTTAATGGAAGGTCAAAAAATCCCAAAAGGCCCGCTTCCCTCTTTGCGTCCACCGCCTGGACGGCTGCTGCAAGGGCCGGGCGGTTGCTTTCAATTTCCCCTTCAACCCACGGAGCAGCCTGCAGCACCCTGGAAATGTCCAGCTTGATTCTATCGTTCATATACACAGCCTCCCAGTATTATCGGCAGCCGGTATCCGGCAGCCGTAAGCCCCTATGTGGTGCATTGCCCTGTAATTCCTTTTTGCTCCTTTGCAATCTTCCGGCTGCCAACTGCCAACTACAAGCTACTAAACAATCACTTCTTTAATAGCCCTATCCAGCCTTTTCTTAAGCCTTTCCAGCCTTTCCAGAGCCTCTTCCTTACCCAGGGCGACAACTGAATAATACAGTTTGAGCTTGGGCTCGGTTCCGGAGGGACGTATGCATACCCATGAATTGCCCCCCAGGGCGAAATACAGCACATCCGAAACCGGAAGGTCAAGGCTTCCCATTTCCTCTCCATCTTGGCCGTATCTTAAACCGCTCAGGTAGTCCCGGGTCTCCTGTACCGGCTCCCCCATCAGCTTTGCAATATGCCCCCTGTTTTCCCTGAAATACTGCATTATTCGTCTAATCTTTTCCAGGCCCTCGCAGCCCTCCAACCTAAGGGACACAACGTCTTCCAGGAAATAGCCATGCCGCCGGTACAGGTCCTCCAGCACTTCAGACAGCGTGACACCCTTAAGCTTATGGTAAAGGACCATCTCGCAAACCAGCAGCGCCGCAATAACGCCGTCCTTGTCCCGGACAAAATCCCCTGCAAGATACCCGTTGCTTTCCTCGTAGCCAAATACGAAGTTCTTCTCGCCGGTTTTTGAAAACTGTTCAATCTTTTCCGCAATGTACTTAAAACCGGTCAGCGTATCCAGCGTTTCCACTCCATAGCTTGAAGCAATCGCTCTTCCCATTTCGCTGGTGACTATGGTCTTTATTATTACGTCACGATCTGAACTTAAGCCCTTACTGTCCCTGCTGGACAGGATGTAATCGGTAAGAAGCGCCCCTATCTGGTTCCCGGTAAAGGTTTCAAACGTACCATCCTTTGTCCTCGCGGCTATACCTATCCTGTCCGCATCGGGGTCGGTGGCCACCACCAGGTCGGCATCCCCCTTTTGTGCAGCAGCAATGGCCATCCCCAGGGCTTCCCTGTCCTCCGGGTTTGGCGATCGTACAGTGGGGAAGTCCATGTGGGGCTCTTTTTGCTCCTTAACCGTTTCCACCCTTGAAAACCCTGCGGCGGCCAGGACTTTTGTCACCAGGCTGTAGCCGGTACCGTGAAGCGGTGTATATACTATCCGCAGCCTGCCGCCATTTTTTTGCACCATATCCCTGTCAAGGCACAGCGACAGAACCTTGCCGATATACTTCCGGTCAATCTCCTCCCCCACCTCTACAAGCAGTCCCTCCCGCAGAGCCCTTTCCCTGTCCATTACCGGAACCCCGCACGCGTCACAAACACCGTGTATTTCCCTTGTAATCCATTCCGCCCTTTCGGAGGTTACCTGCCCCCCATCCTCCCAGTACACCTTAAAGCCGTTATACTCCGGCGGATTGTGGCTGGCGGTTACAACTATCCCCGCCGCCGCCCCGAGTTCCCTTACCGCAAAGGAAAGAAGGGGCGTGGGCCGTATATCGCTGAAAAGATATGCCTTAACCCCGGCTGCGCACAGCACCAGCGCCGAGCGCAGCGCAAACTCCCTGGAAAAGCGCCGGGAATCATAGGCTATCACCACTCCCCGGGCGGCGTATCCACTGCCCGGCGCATTTATATGGTTTGCCAGGCCACGGGCGGCCCTGCCCACCGTGTACACGTTCATCCTGTTTGTACCCGCCCCCATAAGGCCCCTGAGGCCCGCAGTGCCAAACTCAAGGTGTGAACAAAACCTCTCCCTTATCTCCGCCCGGTTGTCCTCAATGCCCAGAAGCTCCACCTTTGTATCCTCGTCTATATAAGGGCTGTTTATCCAGTTCCTGTACTCGCTTAAATAATCCACGTCCTCA
This sequence comes from Clostridia bacterium, assembly GCA_035655175.1. GTDB lineage: Bacteria > Bacillota > Clostridia > Ch29 > Ch29 > JAAYEV01. The sequence goes on from DASRVG010000123.1 coordinate 8,665, forward strand.
CCTCAAAAAAGGTTTTATGTTTCCCCTATTATGCATGGTTTCCCGGCTTTTCCCCCAGGGTTACCACCACCGTATGCCTTTTGCCGTCGTCCGAAAGGGGTATGTACCCGTCTTCCATCACCTCGGAATCCAGCGTAACCTCCCTTACGCCCTGGCTTACCCGGTCCGGGTTTTTTACGGTTATTTGGTACACCGAGCTTTTATACCTGTACTCTATCGAGTATTCGCTCCATTCCCTTGGTATGCAGGGTTTTATCACAAGTCGGTCACTCTCTTTCATGAAGCCCAGCATGTACTCCAGCCCCACCCTGTAAAGCCATCCGGCGGCGCCGGTATACCAGGTCCAGCCTCCCCTGCCGGAATGGGGCGCCACCGCATATACATCGGCCGCGACAACATAGGGCTCCACCTTGTATGTGGCACATTCTATCATCGTCCTGGCATGGTTTACCGGGTTTATCATGTTAAAAAGCTCCCAGGCCTTGTCCCCCTGGCCAAGCATTGCAAAGGCGTTTATCACCCACGTAGCGGCATGGGTGTACTGCCCCCCGTTTTCCCGGACCCCCGGCACGTAGCTCTTTATGTATCCCGGCTCCAGTTCGCTTTGGTCAAAGGGCGGCGTAAACAAAAGGATTATTCCCTCGTCCCTTTTTACCAGGTAGTGCTCCACGGCGTTCATAGCCTCGGCGGACCTCCTTGTGTCCCCCTGCCCGCTTATTACCGCCCACGACTGGGCTATCGAGTCTATGGTGCACTCGGTATTCTCGGAGGAACCAAGGGGGGTCCCGTCGTCGAAGTATGCCCTCCTGTACCAGGACCCGTCCCACCCGTTCTCTTCTATGGCACGGGATATGTCCCCGATGGCCCTTTCGTATCTTTCGCTGCGTTCAAAGTCCCTCATGTACTTGCAGGCGGGTATAAATTTCTTTAGCGTGTCACATATGAACCATCCCAGCCATATGCTCTCCCCTTTGCCTTTGCGGCCCACCGCGTTCATTCCGTCGTTCCAGTCCCCCGATCCCATAAGCGGAATACCGTGCTCACCGAACCTAAGCGCCCTTTCAATAGCCCTTATGCAGTGGTCGTAAACCGAAGCCTTTTCCTCCGATATACGGGGGGTGCCGTACCTTTCGTCCTCGCCCTCTTCCAGCGGCAGGTCCTCCAGGAAGTGCACCTCTTCGTCAAGGATTCCATGGTCGCCGGTCCTTTTAATGTACTCGGCGGTGGCGTAGGGCAGCCACAACAGGTCGTCTGTAAACCGTGTCCTTATTCCCTTTTCCTGTATCCCCGGGTGCCACCAGTGCTGTACGTCCCCCTCGACAAACTGGTGAGCACAGTGGATTAAAATCTGTCTCCTGGTCAGTTGCGGCAGCGCATACACCACGTTAACGGCATCCTGCAGCTGGTCCCTGAAACCATAGGCGCCCCCCGACTGGTAAAAGGCAGTCCTTGCCCGGAGCCTGCAGGCTATGGTCTGGTACATAAGCCAATAATTAAGCATCAGGTCCATGGACGCGTCGGGAGTCTTCACCTTTATAACCCCCAGAACGTTCTCCCAGTACCGGGTAACCCTGTCAAGGGCATCACGACAGTTTTCAATGCTTCTAAATCTGTCCACTATACCCTTTACCCCTGCCTCGTCCTGCGCCTGCCCCAGCAGCAGTACAATGTCCTTTTCCTCTCCCGGGTCCAGCTCCAAATGGGTCTGTATCGCACCACAGGGGTCATAGCCTACACCTACCCTGTTGGAAAGGCTCTCCCTTGAAAGGGCCTTGGGATTGGCCAGGTCCCCTCCTATCCCCAAAAACTCCATCCTGTCCCCGGTGTAACTGCTTATTTCCCCGGAAACCGCAACAAAGGCAGTACGCCCCGGGAAGTCGTAATTGAACGGGTTTTTTATAAGCAGTGCCTGGGTCTTTTCATCATAGGCCGTATGGATGTGCTGCTGCGTCAGCTGCTCGCTTATACCCATCACCGGCCTTATATAATAAGTAATGCTTAGGTGCCTTTTCTTGTTACTGTAATTCTTAAGCCTTATAAGCGATACCTTTACCGGTTCTTCCTCCGGTACGAACACGGTAAGGCTCTGGTCTATGCCGTGGCTCGCGTGCTGGAACACCGTATACCCAAACCCGTGCCTTACGGTATAGTCCCCGTCGTCCCGTATCGGGAGCGGGGTTATTGACCATACATCGCCGTTTTCCTCGTCCCTTAGGTAAACAACTTCCCCCGGCGGGTCGGTCACCGGGTCGTTGGACCACGGGGTCAGCTTGTTCTCCCTGCTGTTTTCCGCCCAAACCGACCCCGAACCGTTTTCGGATACCAAGAACCCGAATCCTCCGTTGGAGATAACGTTTACCCATGGTGCCGGGGTATGGCTGTTTTCCTTGAGTTTTATTATATATTCTCTTCCATCCTTGGCAAATCCTCCATAGCCGTTGAAAAACGCAAGGTCCATCGGATAGTCCCTGGCCTCGTACTTCATTTCGTAACGGTTGAAACTCATCTCGTTGGGATAATCCTCCTGGTCGGGCTGTTTAAGCTGAAGTTCAATGGGCCCGTCCCCTCCCCTTAGGATTATCCTGGCGGCGGCATATACCAGGGTTATATCCTCTTCCGGCATTATACTCGCGTCAATAACGTGTACCCCTCCCGATTTGTCGATAACATCCCTGCCGCTGCTGGAAAGGACAATCTCATTTACCAGCTTCTTCAGCGGCTGCAGGTACTTGCTCCGGTCCCGGTTGAGTATCACAAGGTCCACCGGCAAACCTTTAAGCCTCCAGTATTCATGGGCCTTCAGGCACTCCCTCACCAGCTCCGCATGCTCGGTTTCATCTATGCTGACCAGCACTATGGGCAGGTCCCCGGATATTCCATAGGACCACAGGCTGGACTGACCCTTCGAATTCTTAGCAATAATATCCCTGTACTTTTTCCTGGCGGGGCTCAAATACACAATCTGCGAAATCATGTTCTGGTAGGTCTTTATTTCGCCTGCGCGCAGGTTAAGATAAGTGGTTTCCACCCGGCTTCTTGTAAGGGCCAGGTCAAAGGCCCGGTCTATGGAATGGGGATTATGGTACTTGGCTGCCAGTGTCACCGCTTCATCCCTGCTGTCGGCCAGCCCCGTCATAAAGCTTACCTTCACAATCTTGCCCGGCTCAACTCTCACCCTTCTTCTCAGGCACATTATTGGGTCCAGGACTATACCGACAGTGTTGGTAAGGGGCTGGGTCAGCCCTGCGGGATTTGTAACATCCCTGCCCCGGCCTATGAAATTTCCCCTAATTGTCTCATACTGCAAGCTGCCGGCGGTTTCACCCTCCACCGCAACGGTATGCACCATCCATAGGGGGCTTTTACCTGTCTCCCTTGGCCGCCGTGAGGCAATAATGCCGTCGTACTGCGATACAAGTTCGGTCCTTACAAACAGGTTGCTGAAAGCGGGATGGGCCGCATCGGCGGACTGCGGGGCCAGCACCGGTTCCAAGTAGCTGGTTAGCTCCACAACCGCCGGCTCGCTGCCGTGGTTTGTCAGGGAAACCCTCCTTATCTCCGCGTTGTCCTCGGTGGTCACCACTATTTCGCTGTGGGTGTCTATGTTGTCATCCGTCCTGTAGTACTCTGCCTTGTCCTGGGAAAATACCACCATGTACCCGTCGGGCCGGCCGCCAAGGGGCTCAGAGGTGCTGCTCCATATCCTCTTGGTACTTAAATTTCTCAGGAATACGAACATGCCGTAATTACCCTTTAACGCATCCTCCCTCCAGCGGGTGACCTGTAAGCCGTCCTTTTTGCTGTACCCGCCGCCCCCGTTTGTCAGCATAACCGAGTAGCGTCCGTTGGAAAGCAGGTGGCACTGGGGGATGGGCGTATCCGGCACACCGAATATCCTTATAACCTTTACCTCTTCCCTGTCTATGACCTCCAGGGGCTTTACCGTTTCCTTGTACTCCTTTGTTATGATAACCCTAAGCGGTATCTTCTCCTGGAGCAGTATTTCCGCCGATTTCATCACCGGGTCGCTGTGGAACCTGTTTTGGATAATACCCCGGTTTATGTAATTATTAAGGGAAATGAGGCCCATTCCCTGGTGATGAGCCATATAGCTTTTTACTATAACTTTTTTGCTTCCCCGGGGTAGACGGTCCGGCGTGTAGTCCACCGCCTCGTACAGGCCGTATTCGCCTTCAAGGCCCTCCTTCTTCAACCTTTTTATATTCTCCACCGCCAGCTTTGGATTTACAGGAAGTGCCAGCAGGGTTGAATAGGGCGACACCACCATGTCCTCCGCCAGGCCCCTTTTCAGCCCGAAGTCGGGTATCCCAAAGGCCCTGTACTGGTAATTCAAAAGCATGTCAAAGGCATAGTAACCCGACTCCGACACCCCCCAGGGAACGTCCCTTCTGTCCCCGTAGCTTTTCTGGGCCTTGACTATGGTGCCGTAGGTCTCGTCCATCAGCGTGTTCCTGTAGCTTTTAAGTACAAGAAGGGGCATCAGGTATTCGAACATGGTCCCTCCCCAGGACACAAGACCCCTGTACCCGTCGGCCACCGAAAGGGCGCGGCCCAGTTTGAACCAGTGTTTTTTCGGCACCTCTCTCCGGGCAATGGCAATGTAGCTGGTTATTCTCGCCTCGGAAGCCAGCATGTCATAATAGGAGTTTAAAAGCTTTTCCTCCCCGACGTTATACCCGATGGAAAAAAGGTGCCTTGTGGTATCATAAAGCGGTTTGAACTCGGTTTCATCTATTATCCTGCCTATCGTCTCAATAAGCCGGTCCATGCGCTCAAGAAGGTCCGCCGTGTTTGCCCTGCACCTTACCACCTCGTTCCTCAGTTTTGAAATATAGGCGTCGGCATCGGCCTGCTTAAGGTTTATCCGCTGCAGCCTGTCCATCTCTTCCAGCAGCGCGTCGTATGTTTCCATAAGCCCTGTAGGCGAAATACCGCCGTTATTAATCCTTTCTACCAGGGCCAGCATCCCGGCATAATCCTGCTCCCAGTTTTCAAAACCGGTCGCTTTGTCCATTAAGGACCCGTCGGGAAACAGTTCCCGGGTTTCTTCGATAAAGGAAACAATGGTTTTCCTGAGTTTTATCATCCAGCTTTCGCTGCCGGGCGCAGCCTCCTTCAGCCTTTCAAGCAGCCGTCTCCATTCCGGCAAGTCTATGCCGCACTCTCCCAGAGCCCGGTCCAGCATGTCCACAGCGATCTCCGCGCCGTCCCCTGCCAGCAGCGCGGTATCTAGAAGGCCCCTTACAAGGGACATATCCACGAGTGGACTATTGCGGTACTCCTTAAGTCCCTGTCTCAGGCATATAAGGTACCCCACCAGGTTGCCGCTGTCCACCGTTGAAACAAAATAGGGCCTTAACACCTCCAGCGTCCGGGTATCGTACCAGTTGTACAGGTGCCCCCTCCAGCTTTCCATTTTCTCGATGGTGGTAATGGAGCGGTCTATCCTGTTCACCAGGTCGGTAGTAGAAATGTACCCAAAATCCCTGGCCGACAAAATTGATATAAGCATAAACCCTATGTTTGTCGGGGACGTCCTGTGAGCCACCCCGTTGGGCGGATCAATCTGCACGTTATCCGGCGCAAGGTAGTTGTTCTTCTCATCGGCAAAGTCCTCGTAGTATGCCCAGGTCTTCCGGGCAAGCATCCTAAGCTGCTCAATGTCTTCCGGGCCGACATCCTCCGGTTCTGTCTGATCCAAAACGCTTATCCTTTGTGCCACCCAGGGGGATAAGGCCCACAGGACTCCCAATGCCAGGGCATAGGGCAGACCGCCAGTCTTGAAGGGCAGCGCCGCCGCCAGCAATAGAACCGAAACCCCCACCGGGATTCTCATTTTTTTTGCATAGCCCAGCCGGTCGTCCTTGCAGACCTTTTCCGCCTCGGAAGCGGTAACCCATTCCAGCATATTCCTGCCGGATACGTACACCCTGTACAGCGTCCGTACTATGCCGTCCATGGTTATGTAAGCATTATAGGGAAGGAAAATAAGCAAAAGCAGCGCCTGGTACGCTGAAGCCCTAAGGCCGGGTATCACGTTGCCGTGCAGTTTATCACCGAAACCCGAATGGGACCCCAAGAATACGGTATCCATTATCTCAAACAGCAGCCAAATGCCGATTGTAAACACCGAAAACAAAACCCAAAGGACCGCACTCCCGGGCAGTACCGTCATTCCCAAAAGTATCAGCAAAGCCTGGGATACAGGCACGAGGCTTCTTCTAAGATTGTCTAAAATCTTCCACCGGGACAGCAGCGACAGCGGGTTTTTACGAACCCTGCCTTCCCTGTCCCTTATCCGGGGATAAAGCCACCTTATAAGCTGCCAGTCCCCCCTAACCCACCGGTGCAGCCGCATCATGTAGGACCCGTACCCCGAAGGGTAACCGTCAATAAGCTCCATATCACTTGCAAGGGCGGTGCGGACAAAACTTCCCTCCAGCAGGTCGTGGCTTAGTATCGTATTGTCCGGGAAGGCATCCTTCAACATACTGTTAAAAACATCAACGTCGTATATGCCCTTTCCGGTGAATATGCCCTCCCCGAACAGGTCCTGGTATATATCCGAAATGGCGGTGGTATAGGGGTCTATGCCCCCCTGCCCGGCAAAAATACGGGTAAAGGCCGACCTGTTGGCGCTTTCTATGTCTATCCCTATTCTCGGCTGGATTATGCCGTAACCGTCCCTTATTACGCCCCCATCGCCGTCGTATACCGCCCGGTTAAGCGGGTGGGATATGGTGCCGATAAGCTTTCTGGCGGTATCCATGGTAAGGTTTGTATCCGCATCCAACGTAATGACATACTTCACACCCTTAAGGCGGGAAATATCCCCCGAAACCGTTGAATAGGAAGTATTTTTGCTGCCTTTTAGCAGCGCGTTAAGCTCCAGTATTGCCCCCCTTTTCCTTTCCCAGCCCATCCACTTGCCCTGTTTTTCATTATACTGCCGGTGCCTTACCAGGAAATAAAAGATATCACCCCCTTTGGAATACCTTTGGTTAAGCAGCTTCACACCCTCAAGGCCTTCGTTTATTATCCCCCGGTCCGCCGGCATAGTTTTTTGGTCGGAATCCTTAAAGTCCCCGGCCAATGCAAAATAAAGGTTATCCTCCCTGTTGGCATGGTAATATACCTCCAGCCGCTCCAAAAGGTCCCTTACTCCTTTTTTGTCCGGCAGAAGGGTAGGTATAACCACCAGCGTAGAGGCCTCCTCGGGTATACCGTCCCTGTATTCCAGTTTGGGTAAAAACGTGGGCTGGGTGGTGTGCGTAAAAAACCAGTTAACAAGGTTTATCGCCACTTCACTGGCCGGTACAAGTACGGCAAGCGCCACCAGCACACTCTTCAGCATGCTGCCCTCTCCGGCTAAGGAATATGAGTAGTACAAGAATCCCGATACAATTATTAGCGTAACCAGCGCAATAGCGGAAAGGTAACAGGGTACGCTGTGGTTGTGGAACCTGTCCCTTGCAGTCTTGGCTCCCAGCCGCCTCAAAAGCTGCGTCCTTCCCCCGCCGGCAATATAATAGCCGACGTGGCGCTCCCTTTCACCGCCGTCTTCCTGGGCGGCCTTCCGGGCACATTCAACAGCTTTCCGTGCCACGCTTAACTGTGGAACCCCGGCCTTTCGCGCTATTTTTTCCACCAGTTTCCTATAATAGTCCCTCGACTCGAAGTCCATTTGCGGGTACACGCCGGCCGGGTCCTCCATCAACATTTCATGAATCGCGCAGAGGGACTCGAATATATCGTTCCAATCCAGCACCGCCACCACGTTGAGGCTGGTTATTGCATTGCCCACCGATATTTTCCTGGCCGCCTGTTCCTTGTGCTCCTGTTCCACCAGGTCCCTTACCGTCATGCCGTAATCATACAGCTTGTCGTCTAAAAAATCGATAATCTCCCCGCTGTCTATTCCATCCTTTCTGAGCCTTCTCAGCAGGTGTTCTACAAAGGAAGGGCTTATCCCCTTTTTGTCCTTCATCAGCTCCTTAAGGGCGGGCAGCAGGCTGCCTTGTTTTTCGTCAACAAACTCCCCGGCATTTTCCCACTGCTGCTGGGTCCTATGTATCTTCTCGCAGATATGCCTTATGTTCTCGATAAGGGCTAGCCTGGTCATCAGCGACAGGGACCAGACCTCGGCGCTGGACAGTCTGCTGTACCTCTGGTATGCTTTTATAAAGTCTACGATTAGGTTGTGGTCCAGCCTGCCGTCGGTATGGGCAACAAGCTCAAGGGCTATGGCATATACCCTTGGGTAACCCTTAAGGATACCGCTTCTTTGAATATTCAGCCTGCGCAGCCTCTCCCTGGTCAGGCTCTGCCTTACTTCCTTAACCTGTTCCTCTATTTTGTAATAGTTGTCCAGCAGCCATTCGGAGGCAGGAGTAAGGTCCCTGCCCCTTTTGGCATGAGAGTTTACGCTTTTGTATACCTCGGTTATCACCTTGAAGTTTTTGTCCAGCCGTCCGTGAAGGGATTTTATACAGCCCGGCCGCCCGGACACGGTATGTTCCCTGGCTATTTGGGCCGCATGGTTTAAAAGCTGTTCAGGCTGGAGCAGCACATCCTTTATTGACCCCGCCTCTTTTTCGGCCAAGTTTTTGTATCTTCCAAATGCCGCAAGCAGCAGGCCCAAAGTCAAAACAAACAATATAGGTTTCATATCTGTTGTGTCCTTCCTCCCCTACGGTGTGAGGCTTTCCCTTTCTTCCATAAGCTCCTTTACCTTTTCGCTTAATGCCGCCGAAAGCTCGGCGGCGTATTCCTCCGAAGGCCCTTCGGCGTATATGTTGAACACCGGCCTTTCCGAATCCGGCAGCACCAGTGCCCACCCTTCCCCAATCTTTATCTTGACGCCTTCGAAAAGCTCGAGGTTTTTATCCCGGTGCCGGTGTATAATCTCCTTAATTATTCTTCCTTTATCTTTCCAATCGCATTCTATCTCCCTTTTTACATAATGAAACTCCGGCAGCTCATCCACCAGGTCGCTTAGCTTCACCCGGTTGACAGTCATGAAGTTTATTATACCCCCGGCACCCCAAACCGCATCAAAATTAAGCGCATACTGAAGCCTCGCTCCGTCCCCCTCTCCACCGGCTTTTAGCGTTTCATTCATCCAGCTTGAAGGGTTGGCCTTGGTTCGTATTACATCCACGCCGTAACTTTTTGCCATGGCTTCTATGGTAGCGGAGGCGGTATAGGGAACCACAAGGCTGCCGTTAAGCCCGGCCTTTAGTACAATCAGCGATACAAGGGCGGTGTATTTCTCGCCGTCTATCACCCTGCCCCTGTCATCAAACAGTATAAGGTTTTCCCCGCTCTCGCCGAAAACTATCCCAACCTGGTACCTGTCCCTTATCACCTGCCGGGACATGGATTCCCTGTAACTGGCCGCCGACGGGTAACCGCAGCCGGAATAATCCACCGTCACGCCGCATCCTATGTATTTTAGAAACTGTTCAGCCAGCCCAAGCACCGTGTCCGACCTTGAACTTATCAATACTTTTGGGCTTTTTATTTTTAAGTCCCTAAGGTCTCCAAGCAGCGCAGCACCGTTTTTCATGTATATTGATGTAAAGTTCTCAACCATCACCGGCTCGCTGATCCGGTCGGCATTACACCGTTCAAAGTCATCCCTGTTGAACAGGTTCTCAATTTTTCTCTCCAAACTCCTGTCTATGTTGGCGCCGTTATTCCCCACCAGCTCTATATGCACCAGGTTTTGGTCCGCCAGGTTCCCCCGGACATGCACGCCCCCGTCCGCCTTGTAGTAAGTCACGGCAAACCGGTTGACCGGGGCCGGGGCGTTTTTTATGTCAATCGCCGATGCTCCGGTGGATATTATCCCGCAAACTGCGGAATCCTTCACCAGCCTTGACTTTTTTGTACCGTCGCAGCTTACCACTACTGTTGCATCATCTTTTAAAAGGGTGGCAAAGGCCGCCCCCAGGCGCGATGAGAATTCGGGGGTAATATCGGTGTTTACGGCACCCTTGATATCCCTGTGGCCGAAAAGGGTTTTGGTCCCCCTGGTGCCCCATATAAGGTTTTGGGTGACCACCGTTCTCTCCTCTATCCTCTTGTCCGGCCATATTTTTATGCCCGGTTTCACCGTCGCATTGGAATCCACCCTGGTGTCCCTGCCCACCACCGAGTTTTCCAAAAGACTTACCCCGTTTTTTATGTGGGCGCCGGTGCAGACAACCGTACCCCGCAAATGGCACCCGCCGCCCACCCGCACATTCTTCCACAGGATACTCTTCTTAAGCGTGGTGCTGCGTCCAATTGTGCACCTTTCCCCGATTATAGTATAGGGATGGATGCTGCAGCCGCTTGCTATGCTGCAGTTTTTGCCCAAAAACACCGGCGGGGATATGGCAACACCGCTGCCAATCTCCACCCCCTCCGCCAGCCAAACGCCCTTTTCCACCTGCCGTGCAGCGATATCCACTTTCACTTTGCCCTCAAGCATGTCAAACTGGGTCTGCTTGTAGGATTCCAAGTCCCCTATGTCGCACCAGTAGTCTTCGGTTTTGTAGCCGTACATCGGAACCCCGTCCCGGAGGAGTTTCGGGAAAAGGTCCTTGCTGAAATCAAAGTTTTCACCCCGCTTGTAGTAGTCCAGCACTTCCGGTTCCAGTATGTATATGCCGGTATTTATTGTGTCACTGAACACCTCGCCCCAGCTGGGCTTTTCCAGGAACCTAATTATCCTGTCGCCGCCGTCGGTTATTATCACCCCGTATTCCAGCGGTATGGTTTCCCGTTTAAGCACCAGCGTGGCCTTTGACCCTTTTTGCCTGTGGAATTCCACCGCCTTTTCCAGGTCCAGGTCGGTCAGTGCATCTCCGCTTATCACTATGAATGTGCCATCCAAACTCTCCCCCGCGTTTTTAACGCTCCCTCCTGTGCCAAGGGGCGTCTCCTCAATAAAATAGTTTAGGTTTACCCCCCATTCCTTTCCGTCTCCGAAGTATTCGGTTATTGCAGAAGGCAGGTATGCCAGCGTTACTGATATATCGTTTATGTTGTGTTTCTTAAGCAGCTTAATGGTATATTCCATAACCGGTCTGTTGAGTATGGGGACCATCGGTTTGGGTACATCGCAGGTTAGCGGTCTCAATCTTGTCCCCTCGCCGCCTGCCATTATTACAGCTTTTATAACAATCACTCCTTGCCTTTGTGATAGAACGCAATCGGGATTCTGCCGCAATAGAAGGATTATCCTTTGGTTTATACTGCCCAAATATGCAAAAATTAATCCGTTGGGTTGCAGTCGGCGGGGCAACCCCATTCAAAGCCGGAGGATACACAACTGCTGCAGCCGATAAGTAGGTAAAAAAAAAGAGAGCTTATGCTCTCTTAGAATTTGGTCAGGTATTTCTGTATTTCCCATTCGCTTATCCTGGTCCTGTACTCGTTCCATTCAATCATGGCCGCTTCTACGAACCTTTTGTATATATGGTCCTCCAGTGCGGATTTGATAACCTCATTCTTCTTGAGCTCCTGGATGGCCTCGAAAAGGTTGTGGGGAAGGTTTTCTATGCCCATCTCCTCGCGGTCCAGCTTATCCATGTCGTAAATATTGCCGTTTACAGGCGCCGGGGGCTGGATCTTGTTCCTTATCCCGTCAAGGCCCGCTTTTAGTACCACCGCCAGGGCAATGTACGGGTTGGCCGCCGGGTCGGGGTTTCTAAGCTCAAACCGGGTCGAATTGCCCCTCTTCGAGGGAACCCTCACCAGCGGGCTCCGGTTGGCTATCGACCAGGCCACGTATACCGGGGCCTCGAAACCGGGAACCAGTCTTTTATACGAGTTCACCGTCGGATTGGTTATCGCCGCAAAACTACGGGCATGCTTTAGAATCCCGCCGAGGTAATAATACGCCAGTTCGGAAAGCTGCAGCTTACCGGCTTCGTCGTAGAAAGCGTTCCTGCCATCCAGCGTGTAAAGTGACATGTTTATATGCATCCCCGACCCCTGTATGCCATATATGGGCTTCGGCATAAAGGTGGCATGTAGTCCATGCCTTTGGGCTATTATCCTTACCACCATCTTGAATGTCATTATATTGTCCGCCGTTGCCAGTGCATCGTCGTATTTAAAATCAATCTCGTGCTGTCCCGGGGCCGATTCATGGTGGGAGGTTTCTATTTCAAATCCCATCTGTTTAAGGGTAAGAACCATATCCTTTCGGGCATTCTCGCCAAGGTCCACCGGGGCCAGATCGAAATACCCCGCGTTATCATGGGTTTCCAGTGTAGGCTTACCCCTTTCGTTTTTGTGGAACAGGAAAAACTCGCACTCGGGGCCCACGTTCAGCCTGTACCCCATCTCCTCCGCCTCTTTGAGCACCTTTTTCAGCGCATTTCTCGGGCAGCCTGCAAAGGGCTCACCCTCTTTGGTGTACACGTCGCAGATAAGCCTTGCTTCCTTCGCGCCGGAAACCCACGGAAAAACTACAAAGGTTGAGGGATCGGGGATAAGGTACATGTCGGATTCCTCTATACGGACAAAACCGTCTATTGAGGAGCCGTCAAACATTATTTCGTTATTTAGCGCCTTTTCCAACTGCTCGATGGTGATAGCGACGTTTTTCATTACTCCCAATATGTCGGTAAACTGGAGGTGTATAAATTGTATATCCATTTCCCTCGCTTTTTCCAGGACTTCTTGTTTGGTCATTTTGTTTGGCATGTATCTTCCTCCTTTAGAAAAAGCACCCTCGAGCAAAGAGTTTAATACCGCGCTCCTCGGACGCCGTTGTCCGTACAATTAAAAATAATGTAATCATTATACACTAAACCTGTTAACTCTTTCAATAAAAAACTTATCAAGCCTACGCCGGCACGCACTTTTTTATTCTAACCATCAGCCGGTTCTTCTATATGGGCAAAACCCTGTTCCACCATCTGTTCAAGGTTTTTACGGGACATCTGCCGGTATGAACCATCCTGCTCAAAAAGCTTTATAAGGCTCCCGTCCACCTTTGACACCCTTGACCTTGACACCCCTCCCGGGGTTTTGAAAACCACGATATCATTACACTCAATTTTCATAATCGCACCTCATTTGTAAAGTAGTTCATGTACGGTTCCATTGTGAACTTACGCCTGCAGGGCTTACAATATACTATTCCACGCATTAATGCAGGACTCCTGCCGGGGAGCCTTGAATAATTAAAGGTTCGGTTTTGGTACATGGTGTTATATAATAGTCAGTAGAAAGAATACGAGGAGGTGTCTTAAGTGATAGTATCCCATGCAAAGGATGTAGAGGGGATAAAAGTCTGTGCCCCGGGGTCCTGCGGCGCTGTTAAAAAGGTGCTCATATCCCCCTCGGAGGGCTGGGAGGGCTACGTTATGAGGGTGTTTGACATCGGTACTGGCGGAAACACACCCAGGCACACCCACGACTGGCCGCACATTAATTATGTGCTGGAGGGGAGCGGCACGCTTTACCTGGACGGTGCCAACCATGAAATTACGAAGGGCTCCTTCGCCTATGTCCCCGGCGGCAAAGAACACAGCTTCATAAATACCGGTTCCGAAACATTGTCCATAATCTGCATAGTACCCGAGGAGGGAGACGTATAGGACGGCGGGATTAGTCCCGCTGTCCACCCCCACTGTATTGCTGTACGTCATTCAAAGCCGCTGTCGAAGCGGTATTCATTCTATTTGGCTTTTTTCTCCACCTCTTCTAGGTTTTCAAGGGCGATATCCTTTTTTATTTTTAACAGGTCCAGGTCCCTGTCCTCCATTGCACTGCCCAGGTTGTCAACGGAGAGCCTCAGTTTACTTATAAGCCCCCTATCCGCCTCCTCCAGTTTTACTTTTTGTTCAAGTTTTCCCACCGCCTGTTTTGCGGAAGCAATGCTTCGCCTTGCATTATCCCATTTATCCTGCCTCGCATCTATGCAGGTCTGCTGCAGGTAATGCCTCACCCTGACTATCTCGGAATCCGGGTTGTTGCGGTACAAAGCCAGGAAGTCGGCTGCAACGAGGGACATGCCGTTTGCCTCGTTCATAACAGCCAGCGGGTCCCTTTGGTTAACCGCGACCGTGAGGGAGTTAAGGTGGGCCTCAAACTTTCGGATGCTGTCATCCCTGGCATTATCCTTCACCGCGGTGTTCTCGTAGTCATTCCACTGCTTGTGGGTGTCCTCCACCGTCTTTAAGGTGTCCTCCCACATCTTTTCAATTTTTTGCCGTTTTTCCTGCTCCGGACTGGGCGGGCCCTGGCCTCCACCGCCTTGACCGCCCTGGCCGCCGCCGGTTTCGCCCCGGCTGCTCTGCATCTTGCCTGCCTCCCCGCGGCTGCCCTGGCCGCCTTCCTGGCCGCCGCCCTGTCCTCCCCCGTCTTCACCGTCCTGGCCGCCCTGACCGCCGCCCTGGTCCTGCTGCTGCACGGGCTTTTGCTCTTCCTGCTGCAGTTTTTCCATTTGTTCTATTATGGCTTGGGAGTTCTCCACTATTTTCATAAGGGGCGCCGGTATGGATTCCTTTTTATCCTGCTGAGCCGGCCGCTGCTCCCCCCTGCCACAGGCGGTCGAAACACCAACCAATAGCACCAAAACCAGCGATAAATAAAACAGTGTTCTTTTTAGCAAACTTTTTTCCAAGTAAATCACCTCGGGATTAGTATATCCCGAGGCCCTGTTATTTTATTTCTTTAAAGTTAAAAAAGGCGGCAGTGACCTTCTATTCCAATCCGTAGTTCTTAAGAATTATCAGGGTGTTACTGTTGATTAGCTTCTTCCCCATTAGTTCTCTAAACTTGTATGAATTCTTTTTACCTTCCCTGCGAAGCCTCTCCAGTTCTTCGGATATCTCGCTTTGGCCCTTAATTAAGTTTTCATACATGTTTTCGAACGCGGCCAGTCTTTCGACGGCTTCCCCGGAATACCCGCCGGCCACCTGTTTTATCTTATCTTCATCCACTACGTAATGCCCGTTGTTTTGGGTTTTCCTCGTAATTCTTTTCATGCCACCATCACCCTTTAGAGCTTGTTATCATTTCCAACGGCTGTGCAATCAAATAGCCATATATGGTTATTATATCTTATTCCTGTTCCCATCTCTATTCTTTGATTCCGAATTCCAGTACGCTGCTGTACCGGTAGACCCTGGACATAACCCTTTCCGCCTCTTTGCTACAAAGGACGGTGGGCTGGTAATCGTTTATGTGGGATACCGAGGATATGCTGCAGGGAATGATTTTCCCGTGGCTTTCGGTTATACTTCCGTCCTTTACCGTGAAAGTGTTTTGAAATATAAAGGTATCCTTATCTGAGGGGTTTTTGCTGCCGCCGTAACAGAAGTTTCCAAGGCTGTACACAATATACCTGTCCTTATATTTTTCTATCCCCTGTATCACATGCGGGTGATGGCCCACCACCACGTCGGCCCCTTTATCTATACAAAAACGCCCCAGCCTGGTTTGATTGCTGTTTGGATAATTTGCCCTGTCGGTGCCCCAGTGGATGGATACCACCACTATATGAGCCTTTTCCCTTGCATAATGGATATCCCTTTCCAAGTCCTTATGAACGTCCCAGTCCCAGCCTGTATAACCAATGCAGCCAATGGTTATTCCCTTGGCGGTGTAAAAGGCTATATTTTTTTCGCCGCAAAAGAGTATGCCCGCCCGCTGTAAGGCTGTAAGAGTATCCATATACCCCTGCATGCCATAATCGTAAATATGATTGTTGGATATGTTAACCATCTCTACAGAGCCTGCCTTTAAAATGGCTGTGTAGGAGGGGTCCCCCCTGTAGTTGTACTTTTTGGGAACGGGACACTTGGAATTTGTAAACGTTGATTCAAGATTTACCAGCGTCAGGTCATCCTTTTCTAATACGGGTAAAACACCCCGGAAAAAATAGCTGAAGTTGTTGCCCTCTACGGCCAGCCTGTGGTGGAAGGAATTCTCATACCGGAACCGGTCATCGGCACCTATGGTGCAGTCCCCGGCGAAGGACAAAACAATCTTTTTCTCCCGGTTTTGCTCCTCCCTTATTCTCCGCTTTAAGCGCTCGATGTCCTGCATTTCACGGGCAAGCTCGTCCAATACCCCTTCCCCTTTGCAGGAGTATTCCGCCCTTGAGGGAAACACTGCCGGATAAACCAGCATTAAAAGCAGCGCGAAAAACAAAATGGCAGCTTTATAAACAGATTTATTCGGCATACCGGACCTTCCCGTCCATCAATCACCGAAATATTTTATTCCGTGGTTTATACGGCCCGCATCCGGGCTTTATCCTGTTCTTGTTTGCACAGTAATAGAGTTGACCGAGATTTTCTTTTTCCAAGCTGTATAATTCTATTCAAAAGCCGCCTCAAATAGACATGCCATATTCCGCTTTTTTTCTAAACCTGGCCAAGGATTGCCCAGTACATATCCTTAAAATAGGTAAACCCGCCCTTAAGAATGGACTAAGTGGACAAAAGGCAAAAAAGAACAGCAAAGGGCAGCCTCCGCTAACAGGCTGCCCTTTGCCTTGTAATGTGGTTTGCTCAAAAAGCTTTAGGCCTTTAATCCATATTTCTCCTCAAGGGGAATGTATTCCAAATCAAATCCGAAATGCCTTGGCCCAAAGGCCTTAACCCCTTCGCCGGTGCGCCATTCCTTCGGTGCCGGAAGCCCGAACACCGTTACTCTCATTCCCTCTTCATAGTTGGGGTTGGTAAGAGGTTCCCTTTCCTCATCCTTAATGATGCATATCAGGTCGGGCACTGTAACGTCAACGCTGCCGTCCTTCCACGAAATAATATGCTCGTTCTTGAACCATATCTTATAGGTGGAACCGGCGTATTCCCCTTCGCCTGTTATTGTTACATTACCTATTGTGAAACCGTCCACCGTATCCCAGCTGTATTGCGATACCCTTCCCTTGAAGAGTATGCAGCCGCCGCCGGCCTTTGCCACCTCGGCAGCAATGTCCTTTTTATTTTCCCTGGCTTCCCTGAAGGCCCTGCCTATCTCCAGCGCATAGGATATAGCCCCGGGGATAACGGCATTTTTGATATCCCTCATCCTCGCCGGATGGTCCACAACGCCAACCGAGTTGCCGCTAACCACCGCCATGGCTCGCACAAGGGCTTCCGCCCTTTCGTCATTTACCACTTCCTTAACAATGACAACATCTCCAAAATCGTTGGCCACTGCAACGGGATATATAGGCAGTTGGTTTATATAAAAGGTGGAATGCTGGAGTTCCGGCACCGACCTTCCGGCAGGGTCGGCGTCTATAATTTTTTTGCCCAGCATCGCCGCTGCATAAAAGGCTACTGCCGTGTTGCCACCGCCCAGTTCTGTGGATATTACCCCGTAAAACTTTTCACCCAGGTAGACCTCCATTTCCTCCAGGGCTTTCAGGGCCGGTTCTTCACCAATTCTTGGCAAGCCCCGGTACTTCATTTCCTGCTCCTCTGTCTCCGGCGATACCGCTCCGCACATATACGGCACTCCCACCATTGCATGGTCCGGCACTTCGTCAAGGCCTGCCAGCACAAACTTCTTACCGGCCTGGATGGCTTTGTCTATCAGGCCCAGGCCCTTTTCGAGGCTTCCCCCGCCCCCGGTGCCCAGTATGGTACACCCCACAAGTATATCGTATAAGTCCTGCCTGCTTAGTTTCTTCATAGTCTTATGCTCCTCTCCCGGCTTTATGATATTCCGCTATTTAAGTATCTCATCTGCCATTGCCTTTAGCTCGCGGTGAACCACCTTTCCCTTGTCCATTATCATTTCACCGTCCAGCCATACGCTGGAGTTAAGGCATATCCCGTCGGTATGGGACTTTGCATCTATGCCCTCGGGCGGCGCGTCTATGGGACTTAAATACCCAAGACCCCACTCGGTGCAGCCCCAAACGCGCTCGTCTTCCAGAATATTTCCGGTAAGCTTTGCACCGGGGTTAAACCCATAACAGCCGTGGGCCAGCCTAAACATGTTGGGGTCGTCAAAACTTTCCAGCCATGCCTTGAACTCTTGTGCCTGGCTGCCGCCGTTAATATCGGTCACCCTTCCCTTTTCCACTTTCAATACCACCGGCTCTTTAAGCAGCCCACAGGGAGGCATAAGCGCCCCGTCAAACACCAGCGTGCCGTTTATACTTTTCAACTTTGGGATAAAGCCAATCTGTCCGGCCAGCATGTGCATGCCGGGTACGTCGGCACTGCCGTCATCGCAGCTTAACTTGTGCTTTGGCTCCAGCTCAAATTCAAGGTCGCACCCGGCAGGGGTTGTTATCTTCATGGTTCTTGCGCTGCCGGTCATATCCGCGACCCTGTGCAAAAATTCAGCCAGCCTCTTCTTGTCCACCCTTCCTATGGTCCTTATCATCAAATCCGCATCCATACCCACAAGGCACAGATACCTCAACCTTTCATTTTCCTTCATGGCAATCTCAAAGGGGGTTGAATACAACAGCCACTTGTTGTTAAACTCCACCCAGGCGTCCGCTTGGCATAAAGCCCCCGCCAGCGCATCCATCGGCAGCATGGGGTCCGCCGCCTTGCCTACCCCTTGTGCAGCCGGCAGCCAAATTACCATCGGCTTAGCCCCGAAAGCAAAGGCGCTTCTTGCCGCAGCGTTTACAACCCTCTCATCCGATTCCGTATCGGCGGTTATAACAACCGTCTCCCCCGGTTTTACCGCGAACATATCCCTCATGAGTATGTCGGACGCCTTCCCAAGTTCATACTCGTACAGCCTTGCCATCAAAAGACCCTCCTTCACTTTATTCAGCCTTCCATTGGTATATAATAAGCATCCAATCCAAAGACCCTTTTACAGGCCCCCTGCAGCCCGCCGTTACTAAGAAAGGCGCAGGCTTCAAACGCATCCCTCGCATGCCGGTAATTCAGGCTGCGTATTAACATGCACTCTTGGCATCTTTTCCGATGAAATGGCATGCGGCCCTGTGACCGCCGCCCAAATCAACCATAACCGGTTCCTTTTGCCTGCATATTTCCTTTGCCATGGGACACCGGGTATGGAACCTGCACCCGGAAGGGGGGTTTATTGCGCTGGGCACACTGCCCTCTATGGTCGCTATTGAATCAATGCCCTCGGTGTCCAGCGTGGGAATGGCGGCAAAAAGCGCCTTTGTGTAGGGGTGGGCGGTCCGGCCGAATACGTCATCGGCAGGACCGTATTCCACCATCTTGCCCAGGTACATTACCGCTATCCTGTCCGCCATATAGTTCACGACGCTCAGGTCATGGGATATTAGTATATAAGTCAATCCCAGGCTCTGCTTAAGGTCCTTTAAAAGCTCAAGTATCTGCGCCTGTGAAAGTACATCTATGGAGGAAGTGGGTTCATCCAGCACCACCAGCTTGGGGCTAAGGGCCAGGGCCCGGGCTATGGCTATGCGCTGCCTTTCACCGCCGCTGAACTCGTGCGGGTATTTAAACACGCCGTTCCGGGGCAGCCCAACCATCTCCAGCAGGTCGCCTACTTTTTTTACCAACTGCTCCCCGCTGCAGTTTGCATGAACCTTTATGGGTTCTCCCACGATGTCCCTTACCAGCAGCCTGGGGTTCAGCGACCAGAAGGGGTCCTGGAATACTATCTGCAGGTTTTTCCTTGTTTTCCTTAAGCTTTTCTTGTCCATGTTGAACAGGTCCAGGCCGTCAAAATGCACCTCTCCCGAGGTTGGTTCTTCAAGCTTTAACAGGACGTTTACCAGGGTGGTTTTACCGCATCCTGACTCTCCCACCAGCCCAAGGACTTCTCCCTGTTCCATTTCAAAGGTAACCCCGTCCACCGCCTTGACCCATGCAACCGGCTTTGAAAAGAAACCGCCACGGACGGGAAAGTATTTTTTCAAATCCTTAACCTTCAGTATGCTGTCCGCCACCTGGCTCACCTCCCTCGAAGGCCCTGTGACAAGCCACCCAGTGCGTTCCCAAAATCAATCCGGATGTCGGCTCGCTGTCACGGCATATTTCCTGCTTTTCCATGCACCTGGAATAATACCTGCATCCCCTTAGGTCTCTGTCTCTTTCTTCTTTTATAATGGTATTTACCCGGTTCACCCTTTCTCCCTTGTTCCTCGGTATGGCATTTAACAGGGTAAGGGTGTACGGGTGCCTGGGGTCTTTCAGCACTTCCCTTACACTGCCCGTCTCCACTATCCGACCCGCGTTCAGTATGGCAACCCTTTTGCATATGGCCGAAACAAGCCCCAGGTTGTTTGCAATAAACAGTACCGTAACCCCCAGTTCTCTCTGAAGTTCCGCTATAAGCTTTAATATTCCGGCCTGGATTGTAACGTCAAGGTTCCGGGTGGGCTCGTCGGCTATTAAAAACTCGGCTCCGCAGGACAGTGCAATGGCTATTACTATCCTCTGCCTCTGTCCGCCGCTGAGCTCGTGGGGGTATTTACCCATAATGTTTTTGGCATCCGGCAGTTTTACCATTTCAATCATTCCAAGGGCTTCCTTTTCCGCTTCTTTCCTGGAAATCCTCTTGTTGTTCCTGAAAACCCTTATTATCTGTTCTCCCACTGTAAAGACCGGGTTAAGGGTGGACATGGGGTCCTGGAATATCATCGAAATATGCCTGCCCCGTATCTTTCGCATTTCCGATTCGGGCTTTTGCAGCAAGTCTTCTCCATTAAATAGTATGCTGCCGCTTTCTATGACCGACGGGGGGGACGACAAAAGGCGTAATATGGTAAGGGCAAGCACCGTTTTCCCTGCACCGCTTTCGCCTACTATACCAAAGGTTTCTCCCTTATTCAGCACCATCGTATCTATATCCAGTACATTTTTTTGTCCCTCAAAAGTTTTAAAACCCACCCTCAGTTCCTTTATCTTAAAATACTCACCCATGTTATCCACCCCTTAAATCTTTCTGGTCTTGGGGTCCAGTATTTCCCTTAAACCGTCTCCCAATAGGTTAAAGACCAATACCGTGACAAATATTGCAAGACCCGGGAAAATGCTGTACCACCATGCATTCAGGAAATAATTCCTGCTGGTGCTCACCATAAGTCCCCACTCGGGAGTGGGAGGCTGCGCACCCAGGCCAAGGAAGCTGAGGGAAGCTATAGTGAGTATTACTCCGCCAATATCCATGGATGCCTGGACTATTACCGGCGCTATGCAGTTGGGTACAATATGCCCAAAAATAATCCTCACCGGCGGG
Source organism: Clostridia bacterium (assembly GCA_035655175.1). Lineage (GTDB taxonomy): Bacteria > Bacillota > Clostridia > Ch29 > Ch29 > JAAYEV01. Next base: position 29,854 of record DASRVG010000123.1, read on the forward strand.
GTTCCTATCGCCCTTGCCGCTTTTACAAACTGCCTTTCCCTTATGGACACCGCCTGACCCCTTATGAGCCTCGTATACCACGGCCACCAGGACACGCCGATGGCCAGCATTGCATTTTCAAGGCTGGGGCCAAGAAATGCGGCTATCGCTATGGCCAGCAGCAGGGGCGGGAAGCTTAGGAATATATCTGTAATCCTCATAATTACCTCATCCACCATTCCTCCGGTAGCCCCTGCAATCGCTCCCAGCGGTATTCCTATCAAAAGGGCAAGCCCTACCGCTATAAGGGCCGTCTGCAGCGAAATTCTTGTACCGTAAATAACACGGCTGAATATATCTCTTCCCAGTTCATCGGTCCCGAAATAGTACTTGCCGGAGGGAGGCAGCAGCTTATCCACCGGGTTGGCCTCGGTTTCTATATGTTCCGGGTGGGGAACTATAAAGGGAGCCGCCAGCGCGGTAAGACCAAGCAGAATAACCACGCCCAGCGACAACCGGGTCAGCCTGTTTCTGCACAGCAGGTATAAGGACAGCTTTATTTCCGTGATTCTTGGTTTGATTGAATTCATTATTCCGGAGCTTTTGGTCATGCCGTATACCTCCCTATACCCGGACTCTCGGGTCCAGGGCAATTATTACGTCCGCAACAAGGTTCAACACCACGTAGGCACAGGCTGAGAAGATGGTGACCCCCATTATCGCCGGATAGTCAAGGCTTATTACCGCCGACGAGATGTAGCTTCCTATTCCCGGCCAGCTGAATATAGCTTCCACCAGGAACGTATTGACCAGGGTATACCCGATGGACAGTGCCACCACGGTGGCCGTCGGGCCAAGCGAATTCTTCAGCGCATAGGACCAAAGCACCATCCTTTCGGGCAGTCCATAGGAACGGGCCGCCCTTATATAGTCCTCGTCCAGTATCTCCAACAGCGCCGAACGGGTCATACGCGCCACCAGGCCTATCGGGTACAGGGCAACGGTTATCCCCGGCAGTATAATATGGGCCAGCGCATCCCGGAAAACCACAAAATCACCGGTTATAAGGCTGTCAAACATCAAGAAACCCGTTATATGTGGAATTTCGCGGGTCAGCTTTATCCCCATGCTCAGCTGACCTCCCAAAGGGAGCAGCCCCAGCCACCTGTAGAATATAAGCTGCAGGAACATGCCTACCCAAAAGGTAGGCAGCGACACCGCCCCCACCGAAAAGAACCTGCTTACATGGTCCACCATATGGTCCTTTCTCTTGGCGGATGCAACGCCTAAGGGTATACCAATGATAACGGCCACTATGGTGGATACCAGCACAAGTTCAATGGTGGCCGGCAGGTATGCCTTAAGCTCCGCGGATACCGGCTGGTGGGACCTCAACGACCTTCCAAGGTCGCCCTTAGCCAAATCGGCAAGGTATCTCTCCAGTTGAACGTACAAGGGCTTGTCCAGTCCCAGTTCGATCTTTGCAGCCTCGATCTGCTCGGCGGTTGCTCTCTGCCCTACCCACTGGGCGGCAGGGTTTGAAGGTATCACCCTCGTAAGTACAAATGTAATCAGTATCACCCCGAACAAAACCAGGATGCCCAGCAAAACCCTTTTTACAATAAAAGACCTCATCTGGAAACTCCTCCCTGGGAAAACATGCGAAAGGGGCTAAACAATAGCCCCTTTAACTCCTATTCACGGTATGTGTCATAGAAGAACACCACGTTGGGGTATATGGGGTTGCTCTTAAATCCTTTGAAGGAGCTGTTTGTAACCCATACATATTTTTTATCGTAGGCAAATATCGAGGGCGCCTCATCAACAAGAATTTCCTGGGCTTGGATATACAGGTTTTCCGCCTCCTCAATATCTATACCGCTCATTTCGTTGCCCTTGTCTATCAACCGGTCATACTCTGCGTTCTTCCAATATGACAGGTTGAACAGTATTTCCTCCTCACTGTGGTACAGGCTGTAGAGCCAACTGTAGGGACTGGCATAGTCAGGCCACCAGTACATTGTCAGTAAGTCCTGCCGTTTCTGGGCGTCGGGATTCCTTGAAAGCTCCCACTGGCTCTCCCACGGCATACCCCTTATTTCCATGTTAATGCCTATTTTTGCAAGTTCCGCCTTGAACAGTTCCGCTGTCTTTTTCTCGGCCTCGTCCCCCGCCATATAGGTGAACAGAAGCTCCAGGCCGCCGTCCGGATATCCGGCCCGGGCAAGCAGTTCCCTGGCCTTGTCCAGGTCGTGCCGGTACTGGAACAGGTTATCGCCATGGCCCCAGTGCCCTACGGGTATTGGTCCCCTGCCCTGGACCGCGTAACCTCCCATTGCGTACTTCACAACGTCCCCGTATGGGAATGCATAAGAAATGGCTTGCCTTACCAGCTTGTTGTCAAGGGGTGCCTTTTCGGTATTAAAGAATACTAGCAGGTTCTGGAATGAAGGCACCTCCATCACATTTACGGCAGGATTACCCTTAAGGACTTCAATATCCTCATAGGGGAGCTCCATTGTGACATCCGCCTCTCCCTTTTCAACCAACTGGCGCCTTGATGCGGTTTCAGGTATTTTCTTTATAACAACCTTGTCAAAATGCTCGCCTTCCCATCCCTTCCAGTAGTCGTCGAACTTGGTAAGGACAACCTCGTCACCCATTTTGAAGCTCTGAAGCGTATAGGGCCCGGTTCCCGCCACGTTGCCCTGGGAGAACCAGTCCTCGGGATTAGCCTCTATCGCTTCGGAGGACATTATAAACGCCGCATACCCGGAACTGGCTATAAGGTCCAGCGGAGCCGGGTATTTAAGTTTAAAGTCCACGGTATAATCGTCTTTAACCACTATCTCCTCCACCGGGTCCCAGACAAAGGCCGCCCCCTGGCCCAAAGCTATGGTCCTGTCTATGGATGCCTTAACATCTTTCGCAGTAAGGTCTGCCCCGTTGTGAAACTTTACTCCTTCCCTTATCTTGAAGGTCCAGGTCAAGCCATCGTCACTTTTGGTGTACTCGGTGGCCAGCACTGGTATCACTTCCTCGCTTATGGGTTCATACCTGAGCAGCGTCTCATACACGTTGTTAAGCACTACAATTCCATTGGAATACTCCACGCTCGGGTCCCAATCCAGTATAGGCTCGCTGTTGAAAGCATAAAAGGCTATTTTGGGCTGTACTTCCCCGGCATCGTTTTGGCCAACATCTCTTCCCCCGCACCCGGACGCGGCTAAGGTTACCAGCATAACCAGTATCACTGTCATAACGATGCTTTTTTTCCCTGAATACAGTTTCATAAATATGCACCTCCTTATAAGAATAACCTGCGGAACCGTTTATTCTTCAGTTCTGTCCTCCCTACTGCAGTCCCTTTAATTTACATTAACCGGGTAAATTGTCATGCGCAGATTCTCAATAAGCAGACCCCGCCACTATTTGTATAATTATTAATAATTCTATGAACAAGTCCAATTTCCTTTGGTAATTCAACAAATATCAATCGGTGAGTTTGTTGTTTTTACAAAGTTTACTTTATTATCTTGTGCACCTTGACTGCTATGGATATTTTCTCGTAAAAGCTTCCTTCCATCCCCTTCATGTCCAGGATTTCCTTTATCTTATTCAGCCGATACCTGATTGTGTTCTGATGCTGGTATAGGCTCTCAGCGGTTTTCCCAATGTCGCCGTCATTTTCAACAAAAGCTATGGCCGTGTTTAAAAGGCTTGTGCCCTTTTGCCTGTCGTAGTTTTCCAAAGGGGCTACTATCTCATCATGGAACCTCTTAAGTTCCGGCTCATCCTTTATAAGCATGAGCAGCCTGTACACCCCGAGGTCGTTGTAGTAAACCCTTTTTTCGCTGTTTCCTTCCGCCACCTCGCAGGAAAGCAGAGCCTCCCTTATACACGTATTAAGGCTTCCCAGGCTGTGGTGCAGCCTGCTAATACCAAGCCTGTAATCGCCGAAATAATGGCCAATGTCTTCAACCAATTGCTCCAGCTGCATATTTATGCGTCCCTTTGGTCCCTTCTCAAAGCTGGTTAATATGAGTATGCCATCTTCATATTTCAAAAAAGACCAGTGGTCCTTATCCCTGTAAACATTTTTCAGTACCTGGATACCCGTCCCCTGGTTTGGACTGCACTTAAAATACAGCGCCGCCATGCTTTCGCGGAACATGCTGTTTATACTCTTTGCAGTGGTGATTATTTCCTGCTCGGTTACCGACGGCCGGAGAAGACTGCGGATGGTCATCTCGGTGATGGTTTTTTCCTGGTGCTTTATAATCGCATCCATTATATCGGTGATTACCGCCGCATAGGGTACGAAATTTGATATCATCACGACAGGATAGGCCGTTTTGTCGGCGAACTCCTTAATATCGGTATTAAGGTCGTCCATATACAGGTCGATGAGACACAGGCCGCTTGAATTGGTATCCACCAGCAGCCTTAGAGTATTCATCTGGGCCGTTGGGTCGTCCTTTATTGCATAAAAGCTGGATATATAAAAGTCCCCCTTGCCCATAACCGTGCCAAAGTCGTCCAAGTCGGGGCTTTCCAGCACGCTCACGCGGTTTATAAGCCTGTCAAAGCCGGACGCCCCTGCAATTATCCTTGCTCCTTTAAAACATTCCAGCCCCATGGCTTCCCTGACGCTAATGCTCATCATTATCCCCCCAGTATATGACTGGTAAGCTCTTCTATTACCTGGTCAAGCTTGTCAATAAACCTACCTTTATCGCCCATGCACATATCCTGAAGGCGCTCAATCTTTTCGTTCAACCTGAAGTAAAACTCATCGGTCTCACCGGGCCTTAGCGTTCCCAGCAGCATGGAATAGGCCTCAAGCAGCCTCAGCGGCCCGTAGAGGGGAGGTTCGTCCACGCATCCCCTTGCGCTTGTAATAAGGAAAGTAAATATCTTTGCCTGGTCATCCCTGTTCATACTGTTTCATCTCGCTTTTCCCAGTTTTCATAGTGTATTACCTCCGAAAGGTTTTTCCTTTCCGGCGCCTCCGGCAGGACATCGTAATAGCCAACCGTTACAAGCATGAGTACCGTCACTTCGCCGGGCAGCTTTAGAATGCGGTTTATGGACTTTTCGTTGTATGACTTAACCACGCAGGTGCCAAGGCCCAGGTGGTGGGCTTTAAGCAGCATGTTCTGCGCTGCGAAAGCCGCATCAACCGGCGCGATGTTCTTTGCGAACTCCCCGCACCTTTTCTCTGCCTCCTCAAGGTCGGCGCAAATCGCTATTACGCAGGGCGCCGTCCTGGGCATGCCCGGCGAAAACAGCTTCACTTTTTCAAGTGTCCCTTTATCCCGGACTACCACATAATGCAGCATCTGGGAATTCCCTGCATTCGGGGCCCATATAGCAGCATTAATCATCGCCTCTATTTTGTCCTTATCAACTTTCCTGCCATTATACTGCCTTACACTTCTTCTTGAAACAACCATCTCGTCAAAGGTCATTTTTACTTCTCCACCCTTTCACTTACAAGGCTGCGTCCTGAAAGGCCCGCGCAAATGATTGCCGCCGCCGCAATCCCAACGTCCCTCCTTATCTTCTCCAAAGGCTAATACCTGCAAAATTATCTTGATAATAGTTTATCATTAAAAACCGGCCAGGCCGGTGCCGGTTTTTTTACGGTATTTCCTTTATTCGCAAAGAACCGGGCTAAAAAACGTTTCTTAATGCTTCAAGGTCCGGGAAGGGCATGGCATCCGGTTAAAGCGAATCACCCTGTTTGTTCAATCTCGGTAACGCATTCGTTCTTAATCTTTCCGACCAGGAATTGAAGGGCATCAATAACATGGGGCCTTATATCGCCGCCTACCAGTACATACAGGCACTGTTTTATTGAAATGCTGGTATACTATTCTTGGACTCACTTTGGTTATTCCCTTCGGGAGAGCTTTTGCGAACACAATGACCGATTTGCATTGGGGATAGACATCCGTTGGGTGAAACCCCTTCGGAGCCTCTCCGAACCTATCAATGCCTGCAAAACCGCAAACATCGGCGCCCAGATCCATAAAGATTTTCCTTATATTTTCCTTCATGAGGACCCCCCTATAAGTAAAAGTATAAGTACCCTTTATTTTAAACCAAATCCACCGGATAATCCAGCCGGATAAATACTCCAGCCCCAAACCCGGGTGCAGCTGCGCCTTGTTTCCGCTTTCTGAGCTTTTGGGCCTGATTTTTAGGCACCTGCTCCATCGGTGGTACCCCTTCGACTTAGTATCTTGGTGATTTACTTTGCTCGTAAAAAAACTCAATAACTCCTATTTCCTTCATTCGATTGTTTTTCTCTAACCATCTTGCTTTAAGCCTTTCATCTATATGGCTGCTGCATGGGTAATCATTGCACTGGAAGCAAAAATCTACCCCTTTTTCTTTATGACATGTCTTAACATGACAATCAATGGGACATTTTATATCATTACTCCTGCAGCCGCCACATGATGCATTAGCAAATGCTTCTAAAACTTCTTTGAATTTGCCGAACCCTTCAAAGGCAGGAATAACTCCCGACCTGATTTTTGCCATCCTTTCGTAGCCCTTGAGCAATTCCGATAATCTAACGCTCAGTTCCCTAATTTCTCCGTTCTTGTGATCTGCACATCGGCTGCAGTCCAATCCGCATGCGGCCAGTTTTTGAACGACCTGGCTGTATCCCATAACAAACCGCCTCCAAAAATTTTTATAGGCCCCATAGAACTTCTTTAAAGAACCATGACTTCTATTTAAATAGATTTCGTCCCAAAAAATCCGAAAACCTGCCTATGGCTCTTTGAATCGGTCCCAAATGAATATCGTAATAATAATCGGACTTAAACCAACCCTTCTCTTTATAATACTCATAATCATATAGCTTTAAATCTGAACCTTGAAGCCCTGAACGTGTCATTCTGAACGTCATTATCTTAAACAGCGAAGGTTTAACCGGTTTTTCTTCGTTAAGCCTTTTATTAAATCGGCTTGCCAGGTTCATAATATTTGCTTTTAATTTTTCAAGCTGTTTTTCCGGTATTGGTTCAGGGGTAATAACTGTCGCACCCCTTATCACATCAAATCCCAGATTACGCCCTACACTTTCAAGGTACTTTTGAGTTTGGTTCCCAAAGGGGATGAACTGTGCTGTTATAGCTGTGAAGGTTTTTTTGAAAAACCTCGGCCTGTGATAGATAAATGCAATCCTGTCAATAAAATTTTTCATTCGTCCTGAAACCTGAAACGCATAGCTTGGACTTGCGAAAACTACGCCATCCGACTCTTCCATTTTTGCTATAAGCACATTACGATCATCGTTATGAGGGCAGAATTGCTCGCCTTTATCAAAGCATACCTTGCACCCGCTGCAAAACTCAAGATTATAGTCGTTCAAAAAAACGTACTCAAAATCTATGTCACCAAATTTTTTTAAGCTTTTTTCAAATTCCTGAACTGCTAAGTAAGTTCCTTTTTTCCTAGCACTACCAATAAACGCAGTAATTTTTTTCACGGTTGACCCCCTTACCGAGTATTTTCAAGTTGTTTGAAAATTGCTATTTTTCAAGATTAATAATCATTTTTCTGCATTCATAACATTTATACGCTCTCACTTTAAGTCTAAAAGAATTCTCAACGTGGGGTAATACTTCTGCGCCACGTGCAAATCCCAAAAACAATTTCTTGTCGGCAGGCAGCCATTTCAAAGAATATCTATCGCCATAAATATAGCCTTCTACCAATTCCTTTTGACAATATGGGCATTCCACCTTATCACCTTCTCAAAATTTAGTTTGCAATCGGATTATTGCAGCACATTAACTATCTTTAGATGCCAGTAGAACACCTGCCCCTAGAATAATACATTCTTTTTTATATGCTCACTTCAAATATCGAACCCTCGCGTTTATATCCCTGTTTCTTGTAGTATTCATCCACATCGGACATCACAAATACAGTTTGCCGGGGATAATCTTTACATACACACTCCATGAGTTTACGCCCAATATTCTGTGCCCGAAAACTCTTTGCAACCAGCAAATCGCAAATATAGATATAGAAATCTCCATCCCTGATGGAACGCGAATACCCGCACAGAATGCCGTCTTCGTAAGCCACATAAGTTATTGAGTTTGCTAATAAATCCTTATACTTCCCGGCAACATCGGCAGCATAATAACACTCCCATTCATCGCCCTCAGCTTCAATCATTCTCATCAAGGCATCCTCATCCTCTTTTGTGTACCTTCTTATTTGCATAAAATAACACCTCTTGATATGTTTTTTTAATATAGCGTTATCAATACATACAATAACGAAGGTACCAGAGACCATACTCACATATCCCGCCGCAGGACTCTGCAGCCTTGACTCCAATTTGCATAATGGGCAGCAAGTTTGCTACGCCCGCCGACCTTAGATAGTTCTTATGTCGGCTCTTCCTTGCATTGCACCTCTTTTAGATTGTCTCCTGTTCGTTGAATATACTGAAAATCTTCAAGAAAATCTGAATATATGATTTCTCCTACAACCATTAGGGTAAACAGTTTTAAGTCGTGACAAACACTTTGAATGTGGAAATAATTATTTCTTTGACATCTGATAAGGCAGAATAAACCTGCTTTGTGTCTTCATCTTTTGCAAAACTCCAACGATTACCATATTGTTTTAAAAAATAATCAATTGAGTTGTTTCCTAATAATGATGTTTTTGCTGCTTATTATTGAAATCCCAAATAAGCATTCAACACTTTCTATTACTTCCCTGCTATGTGAACATAATTTTACGCGAGGACCGCCACCTGAGGCATAATATTTCCAGCAACATGCGAGGGTCGTCCTCCAGCATAACACAGAAGAACCGTCCTCCTGTATCAGAAAAGGGCAGCCCCACTTAATAGGAACTGCCCTTTGCTGCGTACAAACCAGAAGGACCGTCCCCCTGGTCACCACTGGTCACTTGGTCGCTATATGCTGTCGAAAAGCTCCAGCAGTTGATTCGCCACCCGCTCCCAGTTATACTCCGCCTCGACGATTTTCCTGCCCGTCATGCCAAGTTTTTTTGCTATATGCCTGTTATTAAGCAGGTACCTAATCCTTTCCGCTATTGCCTCCGGCCGGTTGAAGTCCTTTACCACAAATCCGTTTTCCCCCTGCCGGATTACCTCTGCGTTGCCTCCACGGTCGGTTGTTATAATGGGCAGCCCCGCCGCCATCGCCTCGTAATGCACCCTTGCCAGAGGCTCCCTCCACTGCGAAGTGCAAACAAAAATGTCACCGATACTGTAGTGCTTGGGTATCTCGGCAGGGGGCAGAAAACCGGTAAACACCACCGGCCCCTTGAGGCCCTCCGTCATGGACTGAAGCTGCTGGGTATAGGCATCGGTGGTATTGGCGCCATACCACTTGCTGCCTATTACCATGAGCGCTGTTTTGGGATGGGTTTCCATTACGCTCTTCATCGCCTCGATGAGTACATGGGGCCCCTTTTTCTCGCTGAGCCTGCCCACGAACAAAACCACTTTGTATTTGTCCAGGCCGTATTTTCTGCGCAGCGCTTTTCTCTCCCGAAGGTGAATCCTTGAGCATATGGGTTTGTATAACGTAGGATTCACGCCGGAGTACACAACATTCAGCTTCTCTTCGGCAATGGGATAAAGGTCCTTTACCCCGTCGGCTATAAACTTGCTTACTGTCGTGATAAACTTCACCGTGGCAATGCATTTCAAAGCCCTTTCCCTGTCTATTTTATTTGGGAGGAACATTTCATTATGCAGGCTGAGGCTGAAGGCACTGCCGGGCGCCTGCTGGCTCAATGGCAGCACCCACAAAGGCCGGTTGAATACGTGCACCAGGTGATATTCATCCGAAATATTGTCCCTAAGGTTTTTCAAGTACTCGCTCTTGGTCCTCCCCGACAATCTTTTGTACCTGACGTTGCCGACAACTTCCTCGTCTGGGAGGCTGTCGTTTCTAAGGCTTAGAACGGTAATATCATGGTGTTTTGAAAGATAGGGCAGCACGCCTTCGATGTATATCTGGATGGCTCCCCCGGAAACCGGCGGGACGGGAAGTTTCTCGGTGCATACGAATGCTATTCTCATGGTCCCTCACCCGCCAATAAGTCTCGGATAACCGGGACCTTGGATTTTTCAAAGGCTGCCGCCCGTTCGATCTTAGCAGCCGGCACCGGCTTGTTCTTTTTATACAGGTTTTTAACTTCGGCGAAGAACCAGTGGGGGAAGAGCAGGTCAATTACGAGTATTTCCTTTTCTTTAGCCGAAAGCTTCCTACCGTTTTCATACCATCCCACTATACGGTCTATCCTGTCTTTATTCCATCCATCACCGTCTTCCGACTGCTTACCTATTATTTTGCGCAGGTCCCTGGCAGCCAGGTCATAGGTCACTCCGTCAAGGTCCAGCACGTATACATCCCTTCCCTTAAGAAGCGCATTGCCCTTTCCGTAGTCCTGGTGGCACAGGGGGAAGTGTTCCTGTTCCATGGAGGTTAATTTATTGTAGGGCGACTTTTCCAAGGCTGCGATAGCCATATCCGCAATTTCCAATACCGAATCGACGTGCTTTAGATAGCGCCCGTGTACCGATTCCTGTTTTTTCTGCAGGGATGCTTCCTTCCACCGGGCCAGGTTATTCCTCATGGACCGGTACTGGTCCGGCCATTTGCCCAGCTTGGAGGAAACCCTTGCCCCCTCCGGGGGCCTGTATCCTATCGAGGCCTGGTGCATCCTTGCCAGGCCTTCCACCGCCATAGCCAGGTCGGTTTGATTGTTAAAGTTTAAGTCCTTTCCGTCTATCCATCCGTACAATACAAATACCTGGTCCCCATAAAGGGTGACTGCGCTGCCATTTTTATTGGATATCACCGGCGGCACACTGCCCCCGTTGCCGTGTATATACAGCTGGGCATTAACCGAAAACAGCGCCCTTTCCGGCGGATGCCTCAGCCTTTTAAGGCAAAAAACTTCCCCGCCGTAGGAGAACTTCCACAACGTCTTCAACCCTTTGTTCTGGATTATCTGAACCTGTTGGGGGGTTATGCCATATTCTGCCAGTACTTTTATTGCCAATTCAGTCAAATGGGTATTGCTTTGCTGTTCCATCATAGGTTTTGCCTCCATTCCTTAAGTTTCCCGCGGGATTAGTCCTTCAAAGCCTTCCATTACATGCCCGATAGTCTTCTCCACCGCGATCATATCCTGCAGCCTGCTGTAATATTTGGCCGGGCTCCAGGTCTTTTCCCGTTTTTCATAGAACTTGGTCATAATACCCTCAAACAGGTGCGGGTATAAGAGTTCCCATTTCAAAACCTGCCACCGCCTGTATTCAAGGGGGTTTTCCTGTTGGTACCACGCAAGCATGTCGGCTGTTAAACCTGCATCCCATCCACCCCGTTTTTTCATAACCTTCAGCAGCAATTTTCTAATATCCCTTATGGGCAGGTCCAAAGTAATGGAATCAATATCCAGCACGTACAGTTCCCCGGCACCGGTAAGGATGAGGTTGCCGGCGGCAAAGTCCTGGTGGCACAGGCAGCCGGTCTTTTGGACCTCTTCCACCCACTGCCGGTAATACGACCCCTCAAGCCCTTTTATCGCCTCCTGGGCTCTCTTAAGAAAATGCGGGAATTCCTCCAGGATTGTCTTTCCGAAATCCCCATGCTCATTTATGCTCTCTTCCATGGCATAATAGGATTTCATCTTCTCCACCCTGTCGCTATAGGCCTTTGGCCACGTCCCCAGGTGCACCCTGGGCTTGCTTCCCTTGGGCGGAACAAAGCCCGCCGAAGCCCTGTGGAATTCCGCCAGCCCCTGTACTATCCTTTTTAACTGCCCGGCATCGCTATAAACCGGATTGGTCCCTGCAACGGCTTCGCTTAAAACAAAGCAGCTGTTATTGCTTATGACATATTTGCGCCCATCGGAAGCAGGTATAATTTCAGGGATGCTTATTCCTTTACCCTGAAGGTATTCCACCGCAGCAATGATGAAATCCAAAGTCCTGTCCGAGTTGGAATGCTTTTTCAATATCCTGTAGCCCTCGGGTGTCTTAATCCACCATACGCCCTTCTTTTGTTTGTATGATTCGGTTCGGATTCCCAAGATGTCGATTGGATATGCGGCCAGAACCCCCTTAAGGTCCTCCTGGTAGGTTTCCTTCATTTGCTCTCCTCCTTAGGCAGTAAAGTTATTATTTAACCTTTTAGAATGGTATAGCCATCTCAAGAATAACAGATAGGGGATATCCCCCTATCTGTTATTCTTCTTCCCCTTCTACTTCCTCTTCTTCGGCTTCTTCCGCTTCTGCGTTCACCCATGTAATTTTCAGCGACAGTGAACCTTCAAATTCATCGTTGTCGTACTTGATTTTGTACTCCAGTTCCCTGTCGTCGGGTATTACTACCTCTTCACCGTCCACCACCAGTTGATTTCTTAGGAGCTTTGCATAGGCTTCGCTTAAATGGCCCATGCACTCCTGTTTTGTACCCAGGTATTCCTCCTTGAATTTCACAAAAATCCTCCTTCCGGTTTGGCTTTTTTATCTGTCTTTTCAGTACATATAGTACTCATATGCGATACAATGTGATATTTTGTTCATATATATTTTTTTATATATTCAATCTGCCTTTCCAGGCCTTTTTCAAGGGGAGTGGACGGTTCAAAACCCAGCATGCCGGATATTTTCCGTATATCCGCCCAGGTATCCCTTAGGTCCCCCTTTTGGACCGGCATAAACTCCAGGTCGGCCTTCTTTGCTGCAATCCTCTCCAGCATTCCAATTACATGCATAAGTTCCACCGGCCAGCCGCTGCCCACATTGAACACCTCGCCGGTCACCGGGGATTCTGCGGCCAGGATGTTGGCTTTTACTATATCATCCACATAGGTGAAATCCCTTCTTTGCTTACCATCCCCATACACCGTAATGGGCTTGCCATCCAGTATGCAGTGTATAAACCTGCTTATGGCCATGTCCGGCCGCTGCCGCGGCCCGTATACGGTAAAATACCTCAGCGACACCACCGGTATCCCGTAGTTCTTGTGATAAAGCCCGCACAGGTGCTCTGCCGCAAGCTTTGTGACGCCGTAGGGCGAATAGGGCGCCGGCAGGCGGTCTTCGGAAATAGGCAGTACACCGGTACTACCGTAGACCGATGAAGTGGAAGCAAAAACAAATTTCCTTACACCCTGGTTCTTTGCCGCTTCCAGCAGCCGCTGGGTGGCAAGGATATTGTTGACCATGTAGGTGTCAAACTGCTCTCCCCAGCTGCTCCTCACCCCGGGCTGGCCCGCCTGGTGAAAGATGTAGCCGCAACCCTTTACAAAGTCCTTCAAAGGAGCCTTGGTCAAATCATCCTCCACAAACCGGAAACCCTGGTGCTGCAGCAGCGGGTACAAATTCTTACTCTTAACCCCGTGGTGGTAATTGTTAAGCAAATTGTCTATACCGGTTACCCTCCAGCCCCTATCCAGCAGCGCTTCGCACAGGTGGGAGCCAATGAACCCTGCGCAGCCTGTAACCAGCGCACTTTGGGCCATATTAATTCCTCCCTTGCATTTTACGGTCCCCTAGAACATAGTATTTAGTAAGCAGGAAAAAGGTGAAGTTCACGAAAAAATGCCGGCCTTCTATCACATAAATAGACCGGTGGAATAGTATAGTATAGAAATATAATTTTATTTTTGGCAAAAGGGGTGAAAGCAATGGAAGAGGATATCAGCCTGCGAGGGGAAAGCGGTAGGGTGAGGACCATAATTACCAATGCGGTGTACGGTAGCGCAACACAAATATGCAACACCACCATATATATAAACCCTGTAGATAACAAGAGGCCTACGGAAGTGCTGGGCTGTACGGTCAAGGGAGCACAGATAAAGGAATGCAGCTTTGATAAAATTATGGACAGAACGGTAAACGTAAGGGTGAACGGCACCTTCGAGGTACATGTCTGGTACGAGGCCGGGGGTGATACCTATGTGGCCAAGAACAATGCAAAGTTTTCAGAGGTTGTACCGGTAAAATGCCTTGGCGGCGAAAGCTACCGGAACAAAAAGATTTTATCCTGGATTTCTCAAAAGCCAACTTCCCTTGGGGCCTCGGTGGTTAACAAGTCCGGTACCCCTACCATATCCGTCCAGATTGAATATGGCCTGGGAGTAGAGGTCATGGGCGAAGCGATGCTAAATGTAATCTCATACCACCAAGAAACCGGGGGAAAAAGGCCGGAGGAAGATATAATCCTGAACACTCTGGAAGTATTCAACGTAGATGCCGAAACCGAAGACGACGATTATTAACATAGGCTTCGATATAATGGGAGTATGACTTTTGCATGCTCTCATTTTTTGTGCCCGCCGTGCTCTATCGTCATTTTTCCCCTGCCCGGCCGCTGCTTCCCCTGCCTATGCAGTGGTATTCAAATCCCAGGCCTTTCATGGCGGCAGGGTCATATACGTTCCTCCCGTCAATAAACACAGGCCTTTTCATTAAACCTTTCAGCTTTTTAAGGTCCAAATCCTTGTACTGCTTCCATTCGGTAACCAGTACAAGGGCATCGGCTCCTTTTGCCGTACTGTAGGCATCGTCGCAGTATTCCACTTCCGGCAGCATTTTCCCGGCGTTGGGCACCGCCGCCGGGTCGCAGGCCTTAACCCTTCCCCCCTGCCTTATAATCTCCCTAATAATATCCAGCGAAGGGGCCTCCCTGGTATCATCGGTATCCGGTTTAAAGGAAAGTCCTAAAATCCCTATGGTCTTTCCGTTTAGGCTACCTAAACCCATTTTAAGCTTTTCCACCGGCCGCAGCTTCTGGTCCCGGTTAACCTCAACGGCACTTTCAACGATTTTTAGTCTGTACCCGTTTTTTTCCGCGAGTTTAATCAAGGCGTGGGTGTCCTTGGGAAAGCATGACCCTCCGTACCCCGCTCCCGCTTTCAAAAAATGCGGCGAAATCCTGCTGTCCAGCCCCATTCCAAGGGCTACCTTTGTCACATCCGCTCCCACTTTCTCACACAGGTTGGCAATCTCGTTAATAAAGCTAATCTTGGTTGCCAAAAAGGCATTTGAGGCGTATTTGATCATCTCGGCACTTTCCGGGTCGGTAATCAAAACTCTCCCTCCCATCGGCTTGTAAAGCCGGGCCAGTACCCTGGCCGCTTCGGGATTATCCGCGCCTATTACCACCCTTTCGGGGTGCATGGTATCGAAAACAGCCGTTCCCTCCCTTAAAAACTCCGGGTTGGACAGCACGTCAAAAGCCACATCTTTTTTCAGTCTCTCGGAAATTATGCCGGACACCGCCTTTTGTGTGCCCACCGGCACCGTGCTTTTGTTCACAATTATCCTGTAGCCGTCCATGCACTCTGCAATACTCGCCGCCGCCTCGTAAACCGCGGCCATGTCAACATCCCCGTCCGGCAGCGGCGGTGTCCCCACCGTAATAAATATTATTTCCGAATTGGCCACGCCACGGCATAGGTCGGTGGTGAACCGGAGCCTTCCCGCCGACACGCCCTGCTCCATCAGTTTCCCCAGCCCCTTCTCGTGGATGGGCACTATTCCTTTCTTAAGCATTTCCACCCTTTTTATATCCTTGTCGACACATACCACGTTATTGCCCAGGTATGCCAGGCACACCCCCGTTGTAAGGCCCACGTAGCCAGTGCCAATTATGCAAATATTCATGTCTCCCACTCCGTTACCAGTTTTTAAATTCTTTATTCCTTTGGCGGTTTTTCAGTAGCATAATATGCCGGAGGTACATAATTGCCTTCAGTTGACGGCCTTTTTTTGACCAAAACGCCCCATAACCGGCATAACCCGGTTCTTGGACGGTGGATTAAAACCTTCATTTCTGATATTATGAAAAGGAAAAAGGCCCCGCAAAAGCTGCGGGTTATACAAAATACGGGGGTGTATGACATGAATTATGCGGGTGAACTAGGTAAGGATGAAGCTATTGATAGATGTACAAAGCATTTTAACGAAGGCTATAACTGCTGTGAAACAATGCTGCTTTCATTTGGCGAGCTGCTGGGGGTGGAAAGCGAGGTCATACCCAAAATAGCTACGCCCTTCGGAGGAGGAATTTATAATAGAAAGCACATGTGCGGCGCCCTATCGGGGGCGGTGATGGCAATAGGTTTGAAATACGGCCGGAACACCCCGGGAGGCAAAAGGGAACCGTCTTCTGAAAGGGCGGCACGGCTGGTAGAAAAGTTCACTGAAAAATATGAAAGCGCAAACTGCATCGGGGTGCTGGGCTATGACCCCAACGACCTTGAAAAGATAAAACGGGATAAAGATAAAATAAGGGCTAACATATGCAGCCCCCTTATCAGGCAGGTGGCCGAATGGCTGTGGGATGAGATAAAATAATACTTCCCAGGCACCGACATGGTGCCGTTTTTTTTGAACACACGGCAAAATTCATCGAAGTCTGATTGTACCCGGTCCTAAGAGCGTGATATAAGTTCCATATTGTGCCATGCACCCGTTATTGTATATAATAAACCTGACGCATATACGTGTCGGGAAGTTACAGCCTATCCCGGAGGTGCAAGTAAAACATGGATTCTTCCCGCCTTTTATACCTTTTAAAGACTCTTGTGGCCTGCCCCAGCACCACCGATACCCGAGAAGAAGTCGGGATGTACAGGGAGATACACAGGCTGCTGGCCGAAATGGAATACTTCAGGGGCAATCCCGGGAACCTTATGCTTCACCCCGTTCCCGGGGACCGGCACGGCAGGGCGGCGGTCGCGGCCCTGGTAGAGGGGAGGGGTAAAAGGACCGTTATACTGTCAGGCCATTACGACGTGATGGATACTATAGACTACGGGCCCTACAGGGAATACGCCCTTGATACCGATGCGCTGGCAGGGGTGCTGAATTCGTCAGCCCTGCCGGGCGAGGCGGCGGCCGACCTAAGGTCCGGCGACTGGATATTCGGAAGGGGCACCGCAGACATGAAAGGCGGCCTCGCTTTATTTATGGCTTTCTTGGAGCAGGTTTCAAGGCAGCCGGATAAACTTTTCGGCAGTCTTTTGTTCCTTGCCGTACCCGACGAGGAAACCAACTCCGCCGGGATGACCGGGTCGGTGGAGTTTCTGAACCGGCTGTCAGAGGAAAGGGGCCTGGAATACATATGCCTTGTAAACTCGGAACCCAGCACCTTCAATGATGACGGCACCTATAACATATATACCGGCTCTGTGGGCAAGATGCTGCCCCTTATATACTGTTTCGGGAGGGAGACCCATGCCCGGGAGCCCTTTAAGGGGATAAATGCAAACCTTATAATGTCGGAGATAATAAGGGAGGTCGAGGGCAATCCCCTGCTGTCCGACGAGTTTGAAGATGTCTACACCATGCCCCCGGCAAACTTAAAAGCCAAGGACCTGAGGGATGGGTATTCCATATCTACTCCGCCCGCATCCGCCTGCTGCTTCAACATGCTGTCCTGCAGGCGCCCCCCGGGGGAGCTTATACTATTATTAAAACAGACCGCCGCCCGGTGCTTTAAAAGGGCATTAGGCACCGTTAACCAAAGGATTGAAGAGTACAATTCAAGGTCGGGCTGCGGTATAGAAAAACTGGAATGGGAACCGAAAGTCTATACCTACGACGAGCTTTACTCAATGTGCCATGAAAGGCACGGCAGCACCCTGGAAAAACATATGAAGGAATTTGCGGCCGGCCCGGCTGTCCGGGATACCGACTGGAGAGAAGCAACCATAAGGATTATAAATACACTTCATTCCTTTTGTCCAGACCGGGACCCCAAAATAATAATTACCTTCGCCCCGCCCTATTACCCCCACGTGACGGTGGACGGAAAGTCTTATAAGGGTGCCGCTGTATTAAGGGCAGTGGATTCTCTTTTAGAATACTCGGCCGGGGAACTTGGAATACCACTTAAAGTCAACCGGTTCTTTGACGGCATATCCGACCTAAGCTACTGCTCCATACAGGATGCCGGGGACGTTATCAGGGAATTAAAACCCAATATGCCCCTTTGGGGACATTCCTACTCGATACCCGTTGAAGAGATAAAAAGGCTTAATGTGCCCGGCATAATATTAGGCCCCTGGGGCAGGGACCTGCACAAATACACAGAGAGGTTAAACAAGAGTTTCTTCCTGGATGCTGCGCCTAAAATGCTGGAGTTTTATGTAGGCTCCCTGCTTGGCGCGGGTGCCGATTAAACACCGGGATGTATATTAAGACTGCATGTTGGCCTTGTCAATGTTGCATGCTATTGGAGCATGCCCTGAAGGGCATCGGCTTCGGTTACCGGTTCAAGGCAGGCATAGTTTTTGCACACATAGGCGGTGGGTTTTTGCCCCACCATTTTCTGCTCCCTTGTAAAGGGTGCTATTTCATGCAGCTCCTCATCCCCCGTGTTTAACAAAAACGTCGCGAAGGGTACGAAGCTTGAGTTTATCCTGTCCAGCATACCTTTAGCATCCTCCCGGGACCGGGCGGTTATCACCACCTCTCGGGCGGGCTGCAGGCTAAAAAGTAACGCCGATATAAAGAAGGAGTAGGCGGTCGGGTTGTACCCCACCTCGCCCCCGAAGGTTTCCATTACCTGCCTTGCCCTTTCCTCTATTTGCGTATCCCCCGTCATCCTGGACAGCCGCAGCATATTATAGAGGGCAACCGAGTTGCCGGAGGGCAGGGCTCCGTCATAGACCTCCTTGGGCCGCATTATAAGCCGCTCGCTGTCTTCCCCGTACAGGAATAATCCACCGTCCTTTTCATCCCAGAAAAGAGAAAGCATGTCCCGGTTCAGTTCCAGGGCCCTTTTCAGGTAGCCAACCTTAAAGGTAGCCTGGTACAGCTCTATAAGCCCCCACACCAGGAATGCGTAATCGTCAAGATATGCCGGAAAAGCCGCTTCTCCGTCCCTGTACCTTGCCAGCAGCCGGCCGTCGCTTCTTACAAGGTTTCTTTGAATAAAGCCGTAGGCTGCCTCCGCCGCTTCTATATATTCATCGCTGCAAAAGGCCCTTCCACCCAGCGCAAGGGCTGCTATCATAAGCCCGTTCCACGATGTCAGTATCTTGTCGTCCCGGTGGGGGCGGATTCTTTTCTCCCTGTACACAAAGAGTTTTTCCCTTATGCCGTCCAGCCGTCTCGCAAGGGCCTTATCCTTGTAGAGCATCCCAAGGTCCCTGCCGATCAGGTTCGGGATGCTCTTACCCTCGAAGTTTCCCGCTGGCCTTATGCCGTACCATTCGCAGAAAAACTTCCCGTCCTCATCCCCCGCCGCTTCCCTTACCTCCTCCGGCCTCCACAGGTAGAACTTGCCCTCTTCCCCCTCGGAATCCGCATCCTCCGCCGAGTAAAAGCCTCCCCCGGCCGAGGTCATATCCCTGAGTACATAGGTAAATATTTTGCGGGCAATATCTTTATATATTTCTTTGCCGGTGGCCTGGTAGGCCTCGGTATAGGCATAGGCCAACAGGGCATTATCATACAGCATCTTTTCGAAATGGGGCACAAGCCACTTTCCGTCGGTGGAATACCTGGAGAACCCAAAGCCTACATGGTCAAACAGCCCTCCCTTGTACATTGCCTCAAGGGTTTTTTCCGCCATAATAAGGGCGGTCTCGTTGCCTTTCGCTTTCCAGTACCTTAACAAAAAGTAAAGGTTGTGGGGCGTGGGAAATTTGGGCGTCCCGCCAAAGCCGCCGTATACTTCGTCAAAGGAATTTCTAAAACCCCGTAGGGCCCTGTCCGCCGTTTCCTGCCCCAGTTTTTCACCGTTTATTCTCCTGGGAGAATTTTTTATCGCCTCGGTTATATTGCTGCCGGTTTCAACAAGCCGGTCCCTTTCTGTATCCCAGGCGTCCTTTATTTTAAGGAGGAGTTCCACCAGCCCCGGGTAGCCGTATTTCCCTGACTTCGGGAAATAGGTGCCGGCGAAAAAGGGTTTCTTGTCCGGCGTCATAATTATGGTAAGGGGCCATCCGCCCTGGCCGGTTATTGCCTGGCATATCGACATGTATATGCTGTCTATGTCCGGTCGCTCCTCCCGGTCCACTTTAATGGCCACATAGTAATCGTTCAGCACTTTCGCCACTTCCTCGTCTTCGAAGGATTCCCTTTCCATGACATGGCACCAGTGGCATGTGCTGTAGCCTATGGAAAGAAATATGGGTTTGTCCTCAAGTTTTGCTTTTTCAAAGGCCTCTTCTCCCCAAGGGTACCAGTCCACGTGATTATGAGCGTGCTGAAGAAGATATGGTGATTTTTCATGGATCAATCTATTGGTTTTTCTGCTCCCGGCCACGGGGCATCACCTCCTGATGGATATAAATCTCAAATCTTAATTATCCCCAAATACCTCTTTTATATTCTTTTCAAAACTTTCTTTCGGTTCCCTTTGGGATTTGTAACCGGATACAGCGGAATAAAGCAGAGGGTGACTGGCCATTCAAAGCCCGTCACCCTCTGCCGAGTTTCAAGAACCTAATCTCCTTATTTCAGAACTCCTACTTCCTTATAGTACTTAATCGCGCCGTCGTGCAGCGGAAGCCCTGCCAGGTCTGTCACCGCATCTTCCATTTTTAAGTCCTTTAATGCGCTGTTGGACTGTTTTAAAGTGTCTATGTTTTCCCAGAAGGATTTGGTCAGGTCGTATACCACATCCTCCGGAAGGTCTGCGCTTGTAAACATCGCCATCTTTATCGCAGAGGTTGTGATATCCTGCTCCTGTCCTTCATAGGTTCCGGCGGGAATAGTGTACTTCGCGTACCAGGGGTATTTCCCTTTAAGCCCGGCGATTATTTCCTCGTCTATGGGAACCAGCTTACCGTTCGCAGTGGTGGTAATCTCGGTAACGGCGGCGGTAGGCAGTCCCGCCATAATCCAGGCCCCGTCCAACTGCTTGTTTCTCATGAGGTCGATCGCTTCGGTAAAACCGACGAATTGTACGTTTAAACCATCGGGGTAGTCAACACCCGCTTCTTCCAAGTGCAGTTTTGTTTCCACTTCCGTTGTGCTCCCCGGAGCGCCCGAGGCAAAGTTTTTCCCTTCTATATCCCTTAAGCTGTCAATACCTGCATCCCTTCTTACAACAACCTGGTTTGGATTGTAGTACAGGCCGGAAAGCACCCTCAGCTTTTCGTTGGGCCTTCCCTCAAATACGGCTTCCCCTTTATAGGACTGGTACATTATGCTGGTTACAGCCATGCTCACCTGGGCTTCGCCGCTTTGTAAAAGGTTTAAATTGTCTATCCCCCCGTTGGAGGCCTGCGCATTTGCTTTCACATAGCCTAATTCGTCGTTCCATAATTTGGCCAGGGACGAACCCAGGGGATAAAGCGCCCCCGTTGTAGCCGCGGTCGGGATATTGATTACTACCGTTTCCCTGCCTCCCTGCTCGTTTTTTGTCTTACTTTCGTCCGTTGTCCCAATGCATCCGGAAAGAATTACAAGAGTTGCTAGGATTAGTAATAACACTCTTTTCATGTCAACGTCTCCTTTCCATTTCTTAATTGGTTAGAGTATCTGTTTAAGCATATTGTTTACGTCTCATCTGAACAAAAATGACAGCCGATAAAATAACAATCCCCAGGATATCCGTTTGCAGCTTTGGGTCAATTGCGAATAACCCGACAATACAAAGCAGTATTCTCGTAACCATGGAACATTTTCTAAGCAGCATTCCCTCCAGGCCTGCCGCCAGGCAAAAAACCCCGATTGAGGCGGTGATTAAAGTCCTGGCCGTCAATAATGCTGTCACGTCCTGGGCGCTTCCAAGCAGCAAAACGGGATTATCCAAGAAGAAAAAGGGCAGAATGAAACCCGTAATGCCTAATTTTACTGCAATCAGTGATGTCTTGGTCTGGTTTGCCCTTGCTATTCCTGCTGCTACATAGGAACTCATGGCTACCGGCGGCGTAATATTGGATAAACAGGCATAAATGAGGCAGAACATATGCGCGGCCATCGGCGTTGCCCCTACCTTAATGAGCACGGGTACGGCCACTGCTGCAACAATAACGTATGCAGCCACACCGGGAACGCCCATGCCCAGTATCGTACTCATGACCATTACCATAAATCCTCCCAGGAAAAGTTGCCCCTCCCTTACAACTTCCAGAATCAAATGGCCGAAATTAAGTCCCAACCCGGTTAAAGAGACGGTACCGATAATAAGGCCAATCAAAACACAGGATACGCCTACCCCAACAGCGCTTCTTGCACCTTCCGCCGTCGCTTCTATAATGGTCTTTAAGTCCATCCTGGTTTCTTTTCTCAGCCAGGATGCCGCCAAGGTGGCAAAAATGGAAGCACCCGCTGCAAACAACGGTGTATATCCCAGCAGCATCATCCCTATTAAAACCGCCAAGGGAATAAGCAAATGTCCTCTTTTCTTTATTAGCTCCAGGGCATCCGGGATATTTTCCTTTGACAGCCCTTTAAGGCCTAATTTCTTCGCCTCCAGGTGGACGGAGGCCATGATACCCAAATAGTATAAGAACGCCGGGAAAAAGGCTGCAATCATTACCTTGGTATAGCTTATCCCCAGGAACTCCGCCATAACAAAACCTACGGCACCCATAATGGGCGGTGTAAACTGTCCCCCGGTGGAAGCTACCGCTTCTACCGCCGCAGCAAAATCGGCCTTATATCCTATCTTTTTCATTAAAGGTATTGTGATTGTTCCGGTGGTGGCTACATTTGCAATGGCACTGCCATTAATCATTCCCAAAAGGGCGCTTGCCAATACCGCAACCTTTGCCGGGCCGCCGGTGGAACGCCCCACCAGGGTCAGTGCAATATCGTTTATAAACTGGCTGAACCCGCTGTACTTCAAGTAGCTTCCAAACAGTACAAAGGTAAAAATGTAGGTGGCGCTGACGCCTATGCCCACTCCGAAGATTCCCTGGCTTCCCCAAAACATATGGCTCAAAACCCTTTTTAGCGTGAACCCGGAATGCCCCAGGATACCCGGTATAAACTTCCCAAACCAGTTAAACAGCAGGAAAACCACTGATAAAACGGCCAGGTTCCTGCTTGCCCTTCTTCCCGCTTCCAATACCAATACAATGCTTATTCCCGCCACTATTACATCGGTTTTATTTAAAAACCCGCCTGACATGGCTACTCTTTTATAGTTTAGAACCATATATCCAAAAACAATAACCGTTATGATTACAAGCAGGCTGTCCAGAACAGGTACGAACCTTCTTGTCCTTTTCTCTTTACCGAAACAGGGATAAAACAAAAACGTAAACATTAATAAAAACAGGGCGTGATACGCTCTTAGGGTAATGGCATCCATAACTCCTAAGGTATTGTAATACAGCTGGAAGATTGCCCACGCTATTAATAAAGCCGTCATTAGCGTGCCGAAGAAACCTCTGTATTCTCTAGTGCGCATATTCGCATCCTTTTCCTCCAGCAGCCTCTCTGCGTCTCTTACTATTTCATTTTGCTTGGAATTTTCTTGCTCTTTCATGGGAACCCTCGCCTTATGTAAGTCATAAATTATAAAAAACAGGCTATTCTTCCCCAATGGAGCGAATAGCCTGTCCGCGGTACCATCCAAATTTATTTCTTAATTTCCTATAACGGTATTAACCGGCCGGGCCTACTCTCCAAAGGTTTCAGCCTGCAGCTCAAGGGTGTATTCAACAACCGTAGCTTATGGGCTCTCACCTCTTCCCACTCTCTGTGAAGCATCCGTATTGCCTACTTCTCCCTGTCATTGCTTTTTCATTATAAAATTAATTGTGCCTAATCTACCACATTCTTAAGCCGATGTCAACCATAAAAACAATCCTTTCCTCCTTGGCACGGGGACGGTTCTCTTGTCTTTAATGCCTGCAAGCCTCTCTCCATGTAACGTGCGTTACCTATAATCTATACCGGCCTTTGCCGCCTGGGACAGCTGGTACTTTCTTTTTATCCTGTATATTCGATTCCCTTTGCGAAAGTAAGCCCCGGTCTGCCTGAAAGTAAAGGGCACGTCGTACTGGATGCATTGTTCCCTGGTGGAAAGCACCCACTCAAAGTCGCACAGCCGGGCATTGCTGCCGGATTCGCCGCCGCAGGTCACACCATGTATCCGGTCATTATACTTTTCAAGATAGGGCCTTATGTCAATGGGCTCCAGCATCGGTTCATGGATTATGGACCGGTACTTTATCGGCAGTTCAAGAAATATCGGCAGCCTTTTGTCGGTCATTTCCTGGTTCTCGCAGGTACAGCAGATATGCACATTTTCATACCCGTCACCCCAGTCGGGCGGAAGGCTTATATAGAATCGTTCGGGCCGCTTGGTAATAAAGAAAAACCGAAGGTCGGAACGCTCCTTCATAAACCTCCAGGCATCTATGCGCCATTCATCTGCTTCCGGGTGGAAAAAGTCCGATGTGAAGCAGGCATACACTATGCCGTCGCCGGGCTTAAGTTTATACTCGCCTTTACGGTTTTTCCTTACCGGCAGGTCAAAGGATGAGGTTTTGTGCACCACCGAAGCGTCCTTTTCATACTTTGCATCCCGCCTATATACATAACAATTCTTGCAGCCATCACTGATTTTGGTGCATCCGTGCCAAGGATTCCAAACGGCCATACAAAGCCGCCTCCCTTTACCTTTTTTCATCCACCAGTTCTATGCAGAGGAATGCGCTCTTTGTTTCCCCTCCCCGTAATAATGTTAGTCCAATGGTCAAATATTTTCAAGGAGGCTTGTAGAGAAGGACGGCAAGGACTTGGGTTGTTTTTGGCCTATTTAAAACATTTTAAGACACGAGAATCGTCAGACTGTGCCAAATTGGTAAACTATGCTAAGATGGTTTCCATTAAATCACAGCCTCTATAATGCGTCCTTTGTACCAGTTATTGTTAATATGTGGCCTAAAGAGGTTGAAAGAGTAAAAATCCCCTTTCAATCTCTTTAT
>DASRVG010000124.1:0-3357 GCA_035655175.1 Clostridia bacterium
GGATTGCCCTTACAAAGGTGCTTTTCAGTTAATATCCCTTCCTTTAATCAGATAGAGTATAACATAACCCAGCTGGGCGCCGCCCATGGCAAAAAAGATATACAAAAGCTGCCTTATAAGGGACTTTATTTCCCCCTTGAAGAGGCCCTGTTCAAGGACCCTAAAGGACGAAAAGGTTCCTCCCAGGGCCACGGCAATGGCCCATATTTTAATATTGTCGGCTACGCTTATCATTGTCTTAAGGGGAGGCTGGTCGGTCAGGGCGGCGGCCAGGGCACCGAAAACCGAACCCCCCAGGACAACTCCCAGGGCGATAAAAAAAGTGAGGATAATATTGGAGATGAAGGAGGCCATATTTATCACCCTTACATTTGTATGAGGGGTAGGGAATAAAATATTCCCTGTCAGTAAAACGTCCCCTTCTATATATAACGTGTTAATAGTATTACATTCCTTTATATGTTGCTAAGAGGGCGAAGCCCGAAGGATCTTACTTGGAGACAGACATAAGATCCTTCGCTGCCGCTCAGGATGACAATTGCTGCCGCTCAGGATGACACACAAGGAGATGTAAAGTTTTTATTCGTTATATATAAATAAAAAATGTTGACATTGGGGACCATGTGTTATATAGTTAGTTACATAAGTAGTTAACCAACTTACAAAGGAGGTTGGCATCCTTGCAGCTTGATTTTAACGATGAAAGGCCTATATACCTTCAGTTGGCGGAGGTTATTGAGGACGCAATTCTAAGAGGGATATTCCAGGAAGAGACCCAGATAATATCTACCACCGAAATATCCGTCAAGTATAAGATAAACCCCGCTACCGCCGGAAAGGGTGTAAACATACTGGTGGACGAAGGCGTCCTCTACAAGAAAAGGGGCCTGGGGATGTTCGTCTCCTCCGGGGCTAAGGAAAGGATACTGAAAAAACGCAGGGATAGCTTTCGACTAAGGTTTATACTGCCTCTTATGGATGAGGCTTCGAAGCTTAGTATAACCAAGGAAGAGATAATAGCGATGATAGAAGGGAGCAAAGGTGAATGAAACCGATAGAAGTAAAAGGAATTACAAAATACTATAGGGAAAATAAAGCCCTTGACAACGTCACCTTCACGATGGAGCCGGGCAAAATATACGGGCTATTGGGTAGAAACGGAGCGGGAAAAACCACCCTTCTTAACCTGATAACCAACAGGATATTTCCAAGCAGCGGCGAGATAAGGATTGGCGGGGAAAGCGTACACGAAAACGACAGCGCCCTTGGCATTATTTACTACATGACTGAGAAAAACCTTTTTCCGGACAGTGAAAGGATAAAAAACATATTCAAGTGGACCCGTCAGTTTTACCCCGCCTTTGATATGGATTACGCCGGGGGCCTTTCGGACAAATTCGGGCTGGATATAAAGAAGAAGGTTAAAAGCCTGTCCACAGGCTATGCATCCATATTTAAGGCCATAACCGCCCTGGCATCAAACTCGGATATTTTGTTGTTTGATGAGCCCATTCTGGGGCTTGATGCAAATCACAGGGATATGTTCTACAAGGAGCTGCTGGCAAGTTACGCAGATAAACCCAGGACCATTATTATATCAACCCATCTCATAGAAGAGGTTGCCCCGGTGCTGGAGGAGGTCATTATTATTAAAGAGGGAAAGCTGGTTATAAAGCAGCCGGTGGAGAAGCTGCTGGCCCATGCCTATACGGTGTCCGGGGAGGCGTCAAAGGTGGATAAATACACTCAGGGTAAGAAACATACAGGAAGCGAGACCATAGGCAGCTTAAAGAGTGCTGTGGTACTGGAGGATATTGGATTGAAGGATAAGGCACTGGCAAAGGAACTGGGATTAAAGTTTTCCAAAACGGAACTGCAGAAGCTGTTTATCAGCCTGACCAATTAGCGGGGAGGGAGATTCATGAATACTACTTTGAAGGTAACAAAATACCAACTTTATGGTTTTTATAAGGCTGTGCTTGTTTTTTACGCAATAATTTTTGCGGTGTCGCTGGGAGCGACAGCCCTTAGTCTAAAGGCATCGGAAAGGGTAACCTTTGGAGGCCTTGGAACGGCAACTATAATATTCATTTCAATCGCAGGTATGGACTGCTTTAAAACGAGTTTTATGTTTATGACTGCCAATAACGTAACAAGAAGAAGATTCTATCACGGTACTCTAATCGCACTGGTGGCCCTGGCTGCCTTTATGGCACTGGTAGATACGGCATTAAACGGCATACTAAGCTCTATGTTCCGATACGAGAGTCTTCTTGAGCAGCTATATGGGTTTAGCAATTACCCTGCCGAATACCTGTGGTCCTTCGGGCTGTATGCCTTTGCCGGGTGCCTGGGCTGGCTTATTACAATGGTATACTACAGAATCAGCGGGCCGTTAAGAATAATTGTTCTTGTTGTTCCATTCATAATGGGGATTCCTATCGGGTATATGGTGAGGCGGACAGGTGGGGCGCTGGGCAGAGCCGTTGTAGGTTTTCTGGACGGGGTAATGGGTATTACCGCAGGAAATCCCTATATCGGAGCATTCAGCTTCTTTGTGTCGGCCGCAGTGGTTCTGCTGTTTTGTTTCCTGCTGATACGAAGGGCTCCAATAAAGGACTAGAAAGGCAAAACCCATACCGGGCCGTTCCCGGTATGGGTTTTTTGTCACTTATTTATTCGTTTAGCGAACCCCAGTAGCGGTTTGCCCAGGACAGATAGCCCCGGCTGTTTGCGGTTATCGGTTCGGTGGTAAGCTGGGCCTGGGAGAGTTTGGGAAGCACATAGGTGCTTACCGACTGCCCACCGCCGCCGCTCAGAACCAGCTTGTCAAAATCGGTGGTCTTCCAGTTGGAATTGACGGTTACAAGTATATTCACCGCAAGCTTTTGGAAGGCGTTGTTTATTATTTCGGTAATATCAATGGTCTCGCCGGCAACGTTTATTTTTCCCTTAACAACTATACTGTCCAGGTCGTAGCTTTCCTTTTCCAGTCCGTAAGTGGTGGCAAGGTATGAAGCTATGTCGCTGTAGGCTGTTACCAGTCCCAGGGGAACGGTTTTGCTCTTTTCCGGTATGTATTCGGAGTCTTCAACGGCAGCAAGGTCGGTCGTCCTGAAGCCCACGTCAATTATCCCGGTATGACCCTCCATCGGTTCGGCTATCTGGCCCAGTGAATTAAGATGTATCGACCAGTACGTGCCAAGAGGCTGGGGAACCACTTCCACAGCATCGATGTCGATTTTAACCTCATGGGGGTTACCTTCGCTGTAGATGGTTATCATTCTTTCACCCTTTACCCTTTCGGCCAGGTCGGATGCAAGGTGCATTCTCTCCACCGGCAGGCCTGTTATTACC
>DASRVG010000125.1:0-4833 GCA_035655175.1 Clostridia bacterium
CCCTTATTATGTCTATTTTTTCAAGTGTGATCTCCATCATTCCAGCCTCCCTGTTACATTATTTTTTATACTATCCATAAACCTGTTGGAAGAAAAGTCCTTGTCAATATGTACCGCCACGTAAGCCCTCATTATACTTTCCAGTTCCTTCAGTGTATGTCTTCCCACCTTGAGGCAGGCAAGTTTTTTCAGCCTCCATCCCAGCATAAGTTTCATTACCCTTATGGTGCCGGGGTTTACCCTGTAGCCGTAGGGGTCCGCCTTCTCACAGGCCGGGCACAGTACCCCTCCCGAAACCGGGCTGAAGTACCCGGCGTCGGTTTCGGTTCCGCAGCTCGCGCAGTGCCCCAACCTGGGTTTAAACCCGGCACAGGCCAGCACTTTGAGCTCGGCCGCCCTAAACAGTACCTCGGGATTGCCTTCCTCTCCGGCGAGCATGTACAGGGCTTCCAGCACAATCCTAAGAAGCTTTCCCGGCGGCTGGGCGGGCTGTACCACCTCGTTGGCAAGCTCTATTAGGTAAGTACAGCGGGCTAGCCTTGCAAGGTCGTTTCTTATTTTGTGAAAGGTATTTATTATTTCCGCCTGGTCTATATAGTACCAGGTTTTTCCCTTGAACAGTACAAAGTCACAATAGCAAAAAAGCTGGGTACCCGCCATCAGCTTGCTTTTTGTCCTGCGTGCGCCCTTTGCCATGGCCTGTATTCTGCCGTACCTGTCGGTAAGAAGGGTAAGGATTTTGTCCCCCTCCCCAAAATTAACCGACTTGGTAACCAACCCCCTTGTTTTTAAAAGCATTCCCCTTCATCCTCTTTAACCCGTTTTATCCATCCTCCCGCCGGGTTTTTCTTTCCGCTTGATGCAGCAGTAAGCATCCCTGTACTTTTTATACTCAAGATAATACCTTGTATCACCCGTTTTCTCAAAGGCCTTCCATATGAAATCCGTAATCATACTTATGCCTCCCGTTTGAGTCTTGATTTCGGAACATCTCTATATATTTTCCCCGCCCGCAAAATGCTCTATACCGGCTATATTATGCCATATATGGAAGATCAAATTATTGATACCCGAACGCACTCAAAGACCCGGCAGTGTTTCTCCAATCCTTTTTTACCTTCACCCACAGCTCCAGGAACACCCTGCAGCCCAAAAGCCCTTCAATATCACCCCTTGCCAGGGTTCCTATTTTTTTCAGCATGCTGCCGCCCTTTCCTATTATTATCCTTTTATGGGATTCCTTTTCACAGTATATATTGGCGCGGATGTTCAAAAGGCCCGGCTTTTCCGCCTCCTCGATAAGTTCCACTTCCACCGCTATTCCGTGGGGTACTTCCTGGTCCAAGAGTTCCAGCGCTTTTTCGCGGATTATCTCCGACACCACGAACCTCTCGGGCTGGTCGGTTACCATGTCGTCGGGGAAAAGTTTCGGCCCCTCCGGCAGTTTCTCAACTATCGCGCCCCTTAGAATGTTCAGGTTGTCACCCCTTGCAGCCGATATGGGTATTATGTCCGAAAACTCCCTCTCGGCCCGGAAGGCCTCCACAAGGGCGTCCACCCGGCCGCGATCTACAAGGTCGGTTTTATTAACCGCCAGTATAACGGGGGTGCTGATACCTTCCAGCATATCCAGTATAAAGGTGTCCCCTTTACCAATCCCGGCGCCTGCTTCCACCACGTAAACAATGACGTCCACCTCTTTAAGCGCCGCCTTCGCCGATGCAAGCATGTACTCCCCCAGCTTGTTCCTGGGCCTGTGTATGCCCGGGGTGTCCAGGAACGCGAGCTGGAAATGGTCGGTGGTGTAAGTGGCCCTAATGCTGTTCCTGGTTGTCTGGGGCTTGCTTGATATGATTGATATCTTTTCTCCCACCATCGCATTAAGCAGCGTGGACTTGCCCACATTGGGCCTTCCTATTATGGCTGCAAAACCCGATTTGTAGCCCTCGTTCATGTCTTAACCTCCAAAAAGAACTTGCTTTATTATTTTATAACCGGATAGCCTATAGTATTCCGTAAAATCGAAACCACTCTTCACGGCTTTTCCGGCAGTTCCTCGCCGGTAAAAGCACAGGGTAATAGCTCGGCCATGGTGCAAACCGTCATTTCCCCATCCGGTTTTCCGGTTATCACCTTAATATCCAGTCCAAATTCCGCCAGCAGCTGGCGGCATATTCCGCAGGGAAAGGACCCTTCTTCTGCGTCGCTGGCCACCGCTATGGCTTCAAAGCTCCGGCATCCTTCGGATACGGCCTTTACCACCGCGGCTCGCTCGGCACAGATTGTGGCTCCATAGGACGCGCTCTCCACGTTGGCACCGGTAAAAACCCTGCCATCCTTGGCTGCAATTGCCGCCCCCACCCGGAACCGGGAGTAGGGGGAGTAGGAATATTCCTTTGCCCGTTCCGCCAAGGCCAACAGTTCCCTATAATCCACAAAACCACCTCCTAATTAAAGGTTACCTCGCTTCCGGTGGGAATAACCTGTATCCATGTCTTGCCTGGGTTTAGCACTAGTTCCTTCCCGTCCTCCAAGTAGTAGTATGTGGGGGCCCTCCTGCCCGCCTTCTGCCATGTGATGGGCACATAGGTGCCGTTTGTTATGTAGTAGCCTTTGCCGCTCCCCACAAGGTGGATATCGCGCCTTCCTTCACTGTCCACCACTTTATGGACCGCCCTCTGTATTATTATATTCTTTGCCTGAACATGGTAGTCTTTATTGTTCTCGTCCACGTGGGGCTTACCTAATACATATCTTAAATATACCCCGTCATCCTTCGAGTACTCATAGGAAACGCTGTATTTCTGCGGATAGGCGATTGTCACCCTTTCGGCCCTTTCCCCCTCCATTTGCCTGTCCTCCCCGGCAAAGGAATGGACCCTTTGACCGCCGGTCTTGTTGTAGCCCCTACTCTCCGCCGAAGCCTGTATCCTGTCAAGGGCGGTGTATATGTTATGGGGCTCCTTCCTGTGCTTTTCTCTCCAGTAAAGCGGCTTGCCAAGGTGCATGGCGTTGAAGGACGGTATTTTAAGCCTTGCTATATCGTCCCAGGCTTCGGGGCTGCCCCCGGCGTGAAGGTATATCGCGTTATACTCCATGCACTTGTCTATGTAATAGGACCTGGCGCTCCTTACCGGGCCCACCATCTGGTCGGCACCGTGCATGTAAAGGGCCAGATACCGGGTTATGTTTCCCTCGGCCAGTATCTCGTACACCACCTCCGCCTGCTCCAGCCCCGCCTGGGGCCGCGCCGCCGGGTGGTTGTCCAGCATAACCGCCACCGGCCGCGGGTAAAGGTCGGCCCTTTCCATCATTTCCCCGCCCAGGGGACATATCACCCCGTCCACAAAGGTTGGTTCCTCCGGCTCCTCGGTCTCCTCCTCCGGCTGCTGTGCGCCGGGGTCTTCAGAAGTCTCTTCCTGCTGCGGCTTAGGGTCCTGCCTGCTGTTGGCCACTGTTATAATGGCCGTGGTAGCGGCAATAACAACAACTACTGCAATGACTGCCAACATCATTTTTTTGTCCTTCATGCAGTCTATCCCCTTCTTTATAGATTTTACTGCCTGTACCCGGCCGAAAAATATCCCGCCGGCACTTACCGGGCAAACTGGAACAGCAAAACGGTTATAATAATCCCTAGCAGCGCGCCTATTAACGTTTCAAATAAATTATGTATCCCGGTCTCTATCCTGCTTTGTACCACCAATAATCCCAGCAGCAGCGTCAATGTTGCGACCAGCGTGTCCCGGGAAATAAAGGCTACCGCCGTCACCACGCAAAAGGCTGTTGCGGCATGGCCGCTGGGCATGCCTCCCCTAAGGGGGGTTCCCTTGCCGGTCATGGCTTTTCCCGCCACCACCACCAGTATCACGGTAAGAAGGCTAATGAAAGTGATATGGGCGGGGGCTTGCCGCACTCTCTTCAAGGCTGCCAGCGTCAGCGGGTTGAGACGGTCAAAAAAAAGAATATAGGCCACCACCACGGCGTTGACCGCCGAAATGAGCACCGCCCCGGCGGCTACGTTTTTCGCTACCTTGGCCAGCGGATGATAAGCTTCCATCATGAGGTCCACTGCCGCTTCAATGGAGGTGTTAATCATTTCCGTCACCAGCACAAGGGCGATGGTAAAAAACAAAAGCAGAAGCTCCACCCTGCCAAGCCCTGTAAAAAGACCCAGAATCATCGCCGCCGCCGCCATTGCAAAGTGTATCTTCATATTCCTCTGGGTCTTCAGGGCGTATATCACGCCGGCTATTGCATCATTAAAGCTGTCCAGCAGCTTTCTTTCCTTCAACGACCATACCTCCATCAGCCCCTGGTTAAACCAAGGCCTTCCAGTATCTCCTCTTCCCTCTGTCTCATCCTTTTGGTATCCTGCTGCCCGTCGTGAGTATATCCCAAAAGGTGCAGCGTCCCGTGCACCACGAGAAACGCAAACTCCCTCTCGATGGAATGGCCGTATTCCTCGGCTTGGTCCGCAACCTTTTCCATGGATATTATGATATCCCCCATGATGGCCTCGCCGTCCTCGTTAAGGTCCAGGAATTCCTCTCCTTCCATCATCGCAAAGGACAGCACGTCAGTGGCCGCGTCCACGCCCCGGTATTCCCTATTGAGGGCGGCAATGGCAGTATTGTCCACCAGCGTAATGCTTACCTCGTAGCCGTAGGGAAAATCCTCCTTCTCAAATACCGCGTCCACCGCCCTTTGGGCAATGCCTTTCATTACATCATCAATCGTTATATGCTTCTGCCTGTTTTCCAGTAGGACCGTCATGGCCTTTCCCGCCTTTCATATCCTTTTCAAGTTCCGGGTATTCAATTCTCTTGTGGA
>DASRVG010000126.1:0-3040 GCA_035655175.1 Clostridia bacterium
CCCAAATACATTTTAATTTCCAGGATTAACAAAAGGAAAAACCAAATACGTCGCGAACTGCCCGGAATGATTGACCTTCTTACGGTTAGCATGGAGGCGGGCCTTAGCTTTGACATGGCCCTTACCAAGATAGTGTCCAAGTCCAGCGGCCTGCTGTCGGAGCAGCTGGAGCTGGCGATAAACAAGATAAGGCGGGGTATACCCCGCAGCCAGGCCCTTAAGGAGATGGCGCAAAAGGTGGACGTAGACGAGCTGACAAGTTTTATCCGCACGGTGCTACAGGCGGAAAAGCTAGGGATTAGCATAAGCAATATACTCCGGGTGCAGGCAGCCCAGATGCGGGAAGCAAAGAAACAGTGGGCCAGGGAGAAGGGCGGCAAGGCGGCGGTAAAGATTATTATACCGCTGGTACTGTTTATCCTGCCGGTGCTGTTCGTGGTGCTTTTGGGCCCGCTGGTCCTTAATGCGATGGAGTATTTTTAAATGAAAATTTTGCCCCGGGGAGGCACGGGATTTGCTTATAGATAAGAATACCGGTGAAGTAATAGCAAGAAGAGTCTTTATAGCGGATCGGTTCTGGCCAAAGTTTTGGGGCCTTCAGTTCAAAAAAGACATCCCGGAGGACTATGCCTTTATAATCCTTAATTGCAACAGCATTCACACCTGCTTTATGCGGTTTGACCTGGACGTGGTGTTTGTGGACCGTTCCTTTCGGGCGCTTAAGGTGTACAGGGGCTTAAAGCCCTTTAGAGTGACACCGCCGGTAAAGGGGGCCTACGCGGTGATTGAGCTTAAGGCTAGGAAACGGTCCGTGGGGACGGGCCAAGTTTTTGAACTGGCTTGAACCGTCCCCTGTCCCTTTTTAATCGTCCAGGGTTTTTCCCATCCTTATGGTCCGTGCAATCTGCGATGGCACCGGCGGGCAGCCCTTGCAAAAAGGGAAGTCCTTGCTGTGCCTGGCGGTACAGTTGCCCACCACAACCACCCTGTCGTCCGGGGTACCGCCCAACAGGTCCTCCCGCTTCAAGTCCCGGCCTATTCCTACCGTTACCGGCGATCCGTCGGCGTACTCGTGATGATAATAACGGAAAAACTGAACCATGGCCGCATGGCATGCGCTACACGCTCCCCTGTCCACCACCCTTGGGTTGGAATAGGACTGGTGCAGGTCGTGCTCGGTGGCCAGTACAAACCTCCTGGAGTAATCCATGTAGTTTTCCGGGTACACCCGCAGGTCCTTTAAGTCAAAACCCTTGTTCTCCCTTACCAGGTTAACATGGGGCACCGCGTCAAATTTCATGCCCATTAGCCTTAGGCATACCAGGTCCACGGCCACTGCATTATGGCCGGCCACCACCACCCCAAGGTTTACCGGGGTGCCCCCGGAGGGCCCGAAGCCCTCCATAGCTATAAAACCGTCGGCTACCGTATAGTCGGGGTAGCACACCTTGGCAAGGTCCATTATACCGTAGTCCAGGCATTTACCCTTACTGCTGTCCGGGGGCTGCCGGTGTATCCGGTGCAGCCTTGTCTTATCCTTCTGGTACATGCAGCCCTTTAGGTTTTTTATGCCCAGGGTTGCCCCGGCGTACATATGGGTTTTCATAACCGGCACCGAGATAAGTAAATCCACCTGGAAGGGCAACCGGGAGAGCTTAAGGCTGTCCACCATAACCGGGTCGGGAATGGTTACCTCCTCCATGCCAAAATCGTCAAGGCTTACGCACTGTACCCCCTCCTCGGCGCATACATCGAATATCCCGGCGGACCTTAACGCCTCCATGCTGTCGGTGCCCACTATAGAGCTGTCGCCGACGTACAGCCTCCCGACGTCCCTTTCTTTGAAGAACCGGATAAGGCCCCTTACCACCTCCGGGTGGGTGCAAAGCCCGCTGGCGGCCGGCCCCTTGAACCCGGTGTTTACCTTTAGCAAAACCGACTTGCCGGCGGCGTCCTCCCTAAATGCCTTATTAATGGCCTTATAGGCCATTTCCGCCGGGTCGGTACCCTTTATTACAAATACTTCCGAAGCCATGGAATAAGTCCTCCAATTCGTTAATTGTTTGCTTTCAACGATGCGGTGCCGTCCCCGAGGGCCGCTACCTTGTCCTGAATTTCTTTAGGCGGTGCCGGTGTAACCAGGCTGACAGCCACAAGCAGCACCATTGCACAGACAAAGGCTACAAAGGTAAGGTGCAGCCACTGGTAGTAGCCCACAGCAAACCAGATGGCGGACCCAAGGAAGCCCCCTATAAGGCCGGCGATGGCCCCTTCACGGGTGGCCCGTTTCCAGTAAAGGCCGAGCACCACAACCGGCGCAAAGCTGGATAAACCTCCCCAGGCCCACCAGTTCACCCATAGCACCCCTTCAAAGGGGTTAAAGGCGATGTATATGGCGGCGGCTCCTATTATTACTGCTGAAATCCTGCCCACCATAAGCACCTCCCTGTCCGTTGCCTTTCCATCTTTAAATATCTTGTTGTAAAAGTCCTGGCACACCGCGGTGTTTGCCACGTGGAGCAGCGCATCCGATGAGGACATTACCGCCGCAAGTATTGCTGCGGTTACTATTCCCGTCAGAAACTTGGGGGTGTAGACCATTATCATCTGAATAAAGTTTGTATTCGGGTCGGCGGACTGCGGGAACATTACAAGGCATGCCATGTACATGAAAAACGTACCAAACAACAGGAACACTCCGGTGGTCCCGGCAATTACCGCGCCCTTTTTGGACTGCTCCGGGTTTTTCATTCCCATAAACATCTGCACTATCTGCGGCTGGCCCATATAGCCTAGCCACCCGGCAGACAAAAGGCCTACTATTGTAATGGGCGCAATCCACGGGTTCATAAGCTTCGGGTCAATGGCCCTCATGCCCTCGAACACGGGTCCAAGACCGCCGGTGTTTGAAAAGGCGACAAACAGCCCCACCAGTACTGCGAATATCATTAGCATTCCCTGGATGAAATCGGTCCATGCAACCGCCAGCAGGCCGCCGGCGGAGGTGTATGCAATAACGACTACGGCACCCAGTATTACC
>DASRVG010000127.1:0-8535 GCA_035655175.1 Clostridia bacterium
CTTCTTCGGTTAGTGTAATATTGAACTGAGCCATGGATTTTATCCTCCTCGGTTTTGTATTTGTTCACACCTATATTATAACCGAGGAAATGAGTCTGTGGCTCACTATCCTTTTACACAATTATACGGACTTAATCCATAGTTGGTTAATATAACGCAATTTAAACTGATGTCATCCTGAGCAAAGCTAAGGATCTTAAGGTTGTTGAAACATAAGATTCTTCACTGCGTTCAGAACGACGGAGTCGGATACTTCACTACGTTCAGAATGACAGGTAAAGGATTATAATACTATTAGTGCGTTGTATATAGATTGGAGGTTTTATTTTGGAAAAGCGTTTATACCGTTCCAGGGAGAATGCCGTAATTGGCGGCGTATGCGGCGGAATCGCCGAATACCTGGACGTGGACCCGACAATTGTAAGGCTTATTTGGGCATTCTCGGCCTTTTATGGAGGCATTGGAATACTGGCATACTTGGTGTGCCTGATTGTGATACCCGAAAACAGGTCGACGGCTCAATACACGCCTGCAAAACCAAAGAGGTACGACTACCAGGAAGGGCAAGGCAGCACAGGGAAGCAGCCCGGCGCCCAGGTGCAGCAGGACACCGCGCCGCAGCAGGATGCAGGTGTGCAGCCCGACGCAGAGTTACAGCACAACAATAGTGAACAGCACCAACCCGAAAGCCAGTATCACCATGATTCGCAAAGACACGGAAATAGCGGCAGAAACCGCATTCTTGCGGGAACGCTGCTTATTTGCATAGGGGGACTTTTATTATTCAGAAGATGGTTTTATTGGATAGACATTAGCAGGTACTGGCCTGTCCTGCTAATAATCGCAGGCATTGTAGTCATTATAAATGGAACTAAAAACAGGGGGGAAAGCCGGTGAAAAACTCCAGGGTGGTTTTTGGAACCATAATAATCCTAATTGGCCTTGTCCTTCTTTTTAATAATCTCGGACTTATTGACATAGACTTTTCGCTTCTATGGCCCCTATTGCTTATTATACCGGGCCTTGCCCTGGAAATTGGCTATTTTACCGGCGGCAGGGATGCGGGGGTTTTGGTTCCCGCCGGGATGCTGATAACCTACGGGCTGGTATTCTTTGCAAACATAATCTTAGGACGGCACAGCATGTCATACCTTTGGCCCTTCTTCCCCCTGGGGGCTGCTATTGGACTTTTGCAGCTGTACCTCTTCGGCCGAAGGGACTCGGCTTTACTGGTACCCATTGCCATACTGGGCGGGTTTTCCGCCGTTGCCTTCTTGCGTATTAACACGGGGCTGGACTGGGACACGATATTCCCGGTTATCCTTATAGTATTTGGGATACTCCTTATCTTCAACAGAAACAAATAAAGATAAAGCCGAAGGCCCGGTTCCACATGACCTTCAGGCTGCATCTTTTTTATAAAAGCTTTCCGTTCTTAGTATCTCCTGCTCAGTACAAAAAAGCTTCCAAGGTAGCCTATCATACCCGCTAGTACTTCCACGATGGTCCTTGTTGAAACCTCCCCGTAAATGGCCATTTCCTTTGTATAGAACCACCATATAGCACCAAGCATAAAATAGTAACCAATTGTCACTGAGCGATACGTGATAAGCTGCAGTCTCTCGTCCAGGTTGTCGCCCTTTGCTTTAATCCGCCTGATTTTGAAGAAAAGGGCAAGCGCCAAAACCGCCACAAACCCCAGGGCCCTACTCCATACAGCCGCACTGCCGCCGTAGTACAGGTTCGCTGCTATTGTTATCGCCGCAAAGAATCCTATGATTATATAATTCGTTATTACCAGTTCCCTGACAAAGGACTTATTCACTGCCGATCCCCCCTTCCGGATTTGGAAAATCGAAGATATCCTCAATGTGTTTGC
Organism: Clostridia bacterium; assembly: GCA_035655175.1. Taxonomy (GTDB): domain Bacteria; phylum Bacillota; class Clostridia; order Ch29; family Ch29; genus JAAYEV01. The sequence goes on from DASRVG010000127.1 coordinate 1,880, forward strand.
CGAATTCTCTGGCAAGCCCGTGGGCTAAAATAAGCGAAGGATTATACCGGCCGGTTTCTATTGAAATGATGGTCTGGCGGGAAACTCCCATCTTTTTCGCCAGCTGCTCCTGGGTAAGCCCCTTGGCTTCCCTCAGTTCCCTGACCCTGTTTTTCAATACCCGTCCCTCCCCTTTGTAAAGTCACCTTTACGTTAAGTTTATTTTACATCATCCGGCGGGATATGTCAAGCTAGCTTTACAAAAAATATAAAAAGAATGCCCCGAAGGGCACTCATGGGGACATACCGCGGCAAGAAATTCTAATGGGGACACGCCGCAGCAAGGAATACCCGTTAAAAGCGGCGTGTCCCCTGACCTTAATTCGTTTTTGCATAGATATGTATTCATGAAGCCAACAATTTCAGCGCGTTTTTCAGCCGCATACTATGGAGCAAAGCTCCTTCTGGTCTACTCCCTTTCCATCCTTTTTAACCCTCATATTGTCCCCGGAAATCTCGTCTATTACAACTATTTTACCGTCCACCCTGCCGAACTCGAACTTTATGTCTATTAATTCAAGCCCAAACCTCTCCAGTTCCTTCTCCACCAGCTTTGTAACCTTTTTTGTAAGGAAAGCCGCAAATTCTATTTCTTCGGCGGTCATCAGCCCCAGCTGGCGCAGGCTGTCCTCATTTACCAAGGGGTCGCCCCTTTTGTCGTCCTTAAGGGTTACCTCCACCAGGTAATCCAACGGGGTACCTTCCTTTATGTACCTACCGTATCTCCTTACAAAACTGCCCGCCGCCTTGCGGCGGCATATGAACTCCAGCCCGTCCCCAAAGGGTTCAGCCCTTTTTACCAGCATGGTGTTGTTCTCGGTATCGGCGTGTATATAATGGCTTGGGATTCCCTCCTTCTTCAGCAGTTCAAAGAAATGCTTGCTGAGCCTAAGGGATGCATTGCCCTTGCCCTCCATTTTGCCTATTATGGAATTGGCGCCGGGGTCGATTATTCCTGCCTCCCCTGTCACATCGTCCTTAAACATAAGAAGTATGTTTCCTTCTTCCGCCTCTAACACCGTCTTTGTTTTGCCTTCGTAGAGTATTTTCATCTTTTGCACCTCCGTCCTGTATGGAATTGTGGAGTCTCCTTAAATATTATGGTAAATATTCTACCACATATACCGTTAGATGCAAAGTAAGACAATTACAGTTAAAGGACGCTTCAGTGGTTATATTTCCACCCACTGAAGCGTCCCATGCCTGTTTCCGTTCTTCATACGTTTTCCGAACTATATATAAGCCTCTCCCCGTCCTTTTCCACCGCATACAGCTTATGAATATCCTCGCTTATAAGCCCCCTGATATCCCGGCCGGTCGAAAACCTGGCACCTATCCCGCAGTCGGAACTAAGACGCCGCGGCACCGGAAGGAGCTCGACATTAACACCCAGCTTTGTCATGTGCTTTTTGTACTTGACCGCCCCCGAATGGGTAAAGAACGTGGCTATATAGTCCATAAACGTCACCTGCTTATAGTAAGTACGTAGTCCTGCCCTTCCCCCGTTATTTCCACATTATATCCCAAGTTTCCTGCAAACCTTTTTACATTCTCCCTCGCCGTCGTATTGTCAACTAATACCTGCACCCCTTCCGGGGACCGGTCTATTGCCCTCTTTGTCAACAGGACCGGTTCGGGACAGGACCTCCCCCTTGCATCCACTTTATTAAGCGCCAATTTCCACATCCCCTTTCATTTTAACCTCCGCCGCCCTGTCGGTATTCATAAGGCCAATGGCTAGAACCACGACCAGACCTATAATAACCGCAGCCTGTCCGTTGGCGGAAGGGCCAGCCCCCGATGCGGCCAAACCAAAGTTATGCGCGAAAGCGGCCCCTACAAGCATGCCCATGAAGGTGACAACCGAGTCGATGTTTCCTTCCGCACCAAGGATTATCTGTCTCATCGGGCATCCTCCCAGCAGTACCGAGCCCAGCCCCGCCAGCGTCATTCCGAGGAAATTCCACAGCCCGTCGGAATGGGCAACCGGTTGGCCTTCAAAACCCAGGTTAAAGGTGCCGGTTATAAGGGTGCCTATGAAAGCCACAACAAGGATGGCTGCAAACCCTGTCAAAAGGTGCGTATCCTTAAACATTATTAAGTCCCTAATTCCGCCCACCATGCAAAGCCTGGTCCTCTGGGCGGCTATACCTATGATAAGGCCCGCCGCCAAGGAAATAATAACCGGTGCATGGCTGGCCCCCGGCCCTTCGGTGCTAAAAAGAATAAAGGCCGGCCTTACAAGCAAAAGTATAAGCAGCATTAACTGTACCGCCGGGAACAGGTAGCCCTCGGCCCTCTGCAGCGAATAGGTCCTCTTCAGCGTAAACCCACGGTTTAGGAACAATACGCCTACATATATACCCACAGCAAATCCCGCCAGCCCCAGCAGCGCGTTGAGGTCCCCTCCTGCAAGCCTTAAAACCATCCTTAAGGGACAGCCTAAAAACATAAGGGCCCCGATAACCACAAAGACCCCAAGGATAAAGCGGGTAAAGGGCGATGACCCGCCGCGAACATTAAAGTCCCCGCTTTTTAGTGCAATAATGAAGGCTCCAAGGGCCATACCTATTATCTCCGGCCTTATGTACTGGACCACTGCCGCCCTGTGCAGCCCCAGACCCCCTGCCGTATCCCTTATGAAGCATACAATACAAATACCCATGTTGACTGGGTTTCCAAACTTTACTAGCGCCACTGCCAGCATCCCCACAATGGCACCGGTAAGAATAATGCCTTTCTTACCGCTCATATTTGTACCCTCCTTTAAGTAATATAATAACAGTCCACAGTAACCCTCCTCGGGCCACAAACACCATTGTCTATAAAAACGCATCCTCTCTCTTGTTATTATATTAACGGTGTCTTACGGTGTACAATCGGGTTTTCCTATACCGTACCCGTCCATATAGGAATATTCTATTATTTGCCAGTGAGAAGTTGATGTACAATTAGATACGGAGGTGGGTTTAATTGAAGAGAATATACCTGGACAACGGTGCAACTTCCTACCCGAAGGCCCCGGGGGTTGGGGATGCGGTAAAACGCTTTATAGACGATATAGGCAGCAATGTCAATCGCAGCGGGTATACCGGCACGCTTGCTGCGGAAGAGGTCCTGTTCGAGACAAGGGAGATGCTGGGCCGCCTGTTTAAATACGACCGCAGCGAGAACATAGTATTCACACTGAATATAACCTATGGGCTCAACTTCCTGCTTAAGGGCCTTTTGAAGCCGGGCGACCACTGCATAGTGTCCTCGATGGAACATAACGCGGTAATGCGCCCCCTTATGCAGCTTAAGGAAAAGGGTGTAGAGTTTTCAAGGGCTGTGTGCGATAATGCGGGTAGGCTTGACCCTTCCACGCTGTATCAACACATCAAACCAAACACAAAGGCCGTTGTAATAACCCATGCCTCCAACGTATGCGGCACAATACTGCCGGTGGAAGAGATCGGCAGAATCTGCGAAGAGAAGGGATTTTTTTTCATAATAGACACCGCACAGACGGCGGGGGTTTTGGACATAGATTTCAAGAGGATAAAGGCCGACGCAATAGCCTTTACCGGGCACAAGGGACTTTTGGGTCCCCAGGGCACCGGAGGGTTTTTGATAACCGAGGAGCTTGCCAAGTCGATGGACACGCTGATAAGCGGCGGAACCGGGAGCCTTTCGGAATACGAGGAGCAGCCCCCCTACATGCCGGACAAGTTCGAAGCGGGTACATTAAACCTTCCGGGAATATACGGCCTGCATGCCGCTCTTGGGTATATAGAAAAAATTGGAACGGAATCTATTAGGGAAAAGGAGCTGCAGCTAACCGAAATGCTGCTTGAGGGCCTTGGCAGCATTAAGGGTGTGCATTTTGCCGGGCTGAAAGGAACTGACGGCAGGACGGCCGTGGTATCGGCTGACTTTAAAGGATGCGACAACGCCGAGGTGGCCTACCGCCTTGACAAGTACTATGGGATAAAAACCCGGTGCGGCCTCCACTGCGCCCCTTCCGCCCACAGGACCTTTAATACCTTTCCCCAGGGCACCGTAAGGTTTTCTCCGGGCTATTTTAATACAGAGGAAGACATTAAAACAACCCTGTCTGCGGTTAATCAAATACTTAAAGACCTTGGCGGTACTTCGCTGTAAAGTCCCGGAAGGCCCTGGCCACGGGGTTTAGCACCCTGTTCTTGTGGCTTATGAAATAAAAGCTTCGCTTAAGGTCTAGGTCGGATATGTAATAACCCCTTATTAAACCCAGCCGGATTTCTTCCTCCGCCGACCTTTCGGATACAACCGCTACACCCAGGCCCTCCCTTACGCACTGTTTGATGGTGTCAGGGTTTTCGATACTCGCCACCACCGATATGCTTTTTACATCTATTCCCCTCTCCTCAAGGCCTTTTATAAAAAGAGCCCTGGTTGCCGAGCCCTCCTCCCTGAGTATGAACCTTTCGTCCTTGACCTTGTCCCAGGTAACGGTGCCGCCTTTAAGTTTTTGGTATTTACCTTCACAGGAGGTTATGAGTATCAGGCGGTCTTCGCACAGCTTTAGCATTTCAAGCTCGGGGTATGAGGCGGCACTTCCCACGAAACCAAAGTCCATGCCGCCCGAGACAATCGCGTCGACTACGCCCCGGCTGTCAAACTGCTTTATTGCATAGGTTATGCCTGGGTATTCGCGGCTAAAGGCAGCCAAAAGGCCGGGGAGTATATACCTCTGGGGTACCGTGCTGGCTGCAATGGCAAGCTCCCCCTCCAGTTTGCCCTCGTACTTTGCCATGGAAAACAAAGCCTGCTCACGCATATTCAGAATATTGACCGCATGGTTGTACAAAATCCGTCCCGCCTCGGTCAGCGTGACCGACTTACCGCACCTATTTAACAGAACGGTACCCAGCTCGTTTTCAATGGCCTGGATATGCCCGGTCAGGGTGGGCTGGGTAAGGTAAAGTTCCTCCGCCGCCCTGGTAAAACTGCCGTGCTTTGCAATCGCCACAAAGGATTCAAGCTGCCTGAAGTCCATAAATCCCACCTCCTATTTCGCCCTGTCGGTATCCCCGGGTTCGCTGCCGGTACCGTCTAGCGTCACATTGCCCTCCCCGGGTGCCTTCTGCGGTTTCTCCCTTAAGGGGTCCATGTGGATTACAATATTTATCCCCAGCTGGTCCTCTATCCTCTGTTCTATTTCATCTATCTCGGAATGGATGTCCATTATATCCAGGGTATGGGATACCTCGGCGTGTATGGATGCTGTTACCCTTCCCGGACCGTAGTCATGAATTATCAGGTCATGTACCCCCTTTACGTTTTTGCCCTTAAGCACCAGTGAACATATGTCTTCTACAAGCTGGGGATCGGGAGGAGTCCCTAAAAGAAGATTCACCGAATCCTTTGCAATACCAAATCCACTGTATATGATTAGCAGCGAAATTACAAGCCCCAGCAGCCCGTCGACGGGGAAGTCCACGTACCTCCCCAGCACAGTTCCTGCTATTACCGCTCCGGTGGCAAAGGCGTCGTTCAGGCTGTCCCGGGCTACCGCCCTGTTGACCCCCGAGTTTATTGCTTTGCCTATGTATTTGTTATAGGAATACATCCATACCTTTATTAAAATGGAACCGAACAAAAGGCCCAGCGATAACGGGCTGAAAAGCACCGCCTTGGGCGCAATTATTTTCTCGACCGAACTTCTTAGTATCTGAAGACCAACCCCGAATATTATGAAGGCCACCGCCAGCGATGCGACGTATTCAAACCTGCCGTGGCCGTGGGGATGTTCCTTGTCGGGGGGCTGGCTGCTGAGCTTTGCCCCGAATATTGTAACCAGCGATGACCCCAGGTCGCTTAAGTTGTTAAAGGCATCCGAAACAACAGCGATACTATCTATAATGAGCCCCACCGCCAGTTTTGTTATAAACAGTACCAGGTTGCACAGGATGCCCAGCACCCCGGACAGCACGCCATAGGCTTCCCTAACCGACGTGTCGGTTGTATCCCGGTGGTTCTTGATAAATGCCTTTATAATTGCCCTTATCAACACAACCCCTCCTTGTAATCATGGGATAATCATGGGGACGGTTCTTTTGATTACACTTCCAGCCATTTTGAACTTCTTACTTTTATGTACAATACTAGGTTCAAGAATTAGTTTTCCCTTGTATATTAACAAAAAAACACATCGTGGAATATCGCTGTCCCACAGATGTGCTTATTCCATCTGCTGCCCTTTCGGGCCCGGCTCCATGGACCTTTACCGGGTCCATTGCCTGTTCAGCTTGTAACCTTATTAATGCAAGGATTTTAGACCATTATATATGATAACAGCTCAACTGTCAAAATAAGGTTGCAAAACGCCCCGGCATGTAAATTCAGGCTTTAATGTCGATATTAATAATAGAATTATTAATGTAAAATGGCGAATAAAATAAAATTCATACAGCAGGATTCAACAAATTTTGTCCTCCAAGTGATATATAATAATGTTACAAAAACAGTTTCGAAAAAGGCAAACCCACCGAAAGGTGGGGACGCAAAGCCACGGGTCTACAGCGGACGCCGGTTTCGCCACGACAGCCGGGTTGCCGAAATTAGCCTTAATAGGCTCACTGGTGCTTTGCGTT
>DASRVG010000128.1:0-19493 GCA_035655175.1 Clostridia bacterium
CCCTGTTCCAGGCATTAAGTTAAGCTTTGTAAACGTACTGATTGGGATACTGACGCCCATAGCGTTTTTAGGCATAAGCAGTTATCTGGTTATTCACTCGGAACTTAAAAGGTCCCCGGCGGAGCTCATGAGGGGCGATAAGAAGAAAACTGAAGTTAATGCCCTGGAGCGGACCTTTAAACTGGAAAGGTTTAAGTTTAGCACCAAATTCAAGCTCAGGGAGCAGTTTAGAAGCATACCACGGCTTTTGTTTCTTTTCCTGGGCGTTACCAGTGCCTCTGTTTTGATGTTATTTGGTTTTACTGTTTTAAATTCTATGAATCACGTGTTTGACAGCTCGGACGTATACCGCTTTGAGTACGAATACAACTTCCGGGAATTACAATTCGGTGGGGTGCCGGAAGGGGCGGAGGCCTTCAATGCAGGAAAGTTTTATCATAAAAACAATGAGGAAATTGAGTTTTATATATCCGGGATAGAGCCGGGCTCAAAGCTGATAACCCTGAAGGACAGCAAGGGGAACCCCATCCCCAACGATCAAACGAATATCACCAAACCTTTGGCCAACAGGCTGGGAATTAAAGCCGGGGACACTGTAAGTTTCATAAACAAAGAGGACGGGAAGCCCTACACATTTCATATTGATGCTGTTGCCGATTCCTACATCGAGCAGTTCATATATGTGCCTATCCACGAGTTTAACAGGAAAATGGGGCTTCCGGAAAACAGCTATATAGGGCTTTTTAGTAAAATAAAGCTTGATATTCCCGACGAAAAACTGTCAGGGACAAAATCCATGAGTGAATTGCCCGCCGCAATGGATGAATTTTTGGGGCAGACGGTTTCCATGGTAGCATCGATGACCATTATCTCCAGTGTTGTGGCCTTGATTATCATTTACCTTGTAACGTCATTGATCATTGAAGAAAACAGGAATACCATATCGCTTTTCAAGGTATTCGGCTACAGGCGCCGGGAAATCCGGTCCCTTATATTAAACAGCTCCACCCTGGTTATAGTGGCAGGGTTTTTAATGGGTATTCCTATTGCGGCGGTGTCAATGGGTGCAGTGTACGGCTATATCGGCAAATTGATCAATTTAATCTTGCCGGCTATTGTAAGCCCCCTTTATGTGGCAGTATCCTTCGCAGCCATCATGATGACCTATCAGCTTAGCAAGCTGCTGTGCGCAAAGAGCCTGGAAACGGTTTCCATGAGCGAGGCACTAAAGGCGGGAACGGAATAGTATATGACAGGGTTGTCATTTTTGGCGTGCTGTGTTAATATGATATTAATAGAGGCAGGGGGCGATGGCATGCCAAAGGACACTTTTTTTAACCTTGATAAAGCCAAACAGAAGAGAATATTTGAAGCTGCCGTGGATGAGTTCTCCCAGAGGCGCTTCAGCGAAGCGTCCATAAACCAGGTGGTGAAAAACGCGGGGATATCCAGGGGCAGCTTTTACCAGTATTTCAAGGACAAAGAGGACCTATACCTTTATGTACTGAAGCAAATAGGTAAGGAAAAGCTCGACATTATAAGCCGCGTTGGGGACCTTAAGCCGGATGCGGACTTTTTTGACGGCTATATGTACATGTTCAGGACCGCCCTGGAATGGGGCATCCAAAAGCCAAGGTATTACCGGATAGGCATGCTTATGGAGTTTGACGACAGCCGCTTTATATCGGAACTTCGCAAAGCACTGCCGGAGGGCTTTTTGATGCTTAAGGGTATGTTGGAGAGGGATATACGGCTTGGAAGGATTAGGGACGATGTTGATGCCGGCCTGGTGGTGGATATTATTTATACATTAAATTTATATTTGCTGACACAGTACTTCAAAGAGGACAATAAGGCAGAGCTGACAGAAAAAGTGGAAGAGGTCATAAGGATAATAAAAGAAGGAATAGTTAGAAAATAGGGCCGATTTCAGCTTAATAACGGTTCGGGTTCGTTTTTTTCCGGGCATATATTGTTATAAGGCGAATGCTGTGGGGGGGGATTTGTGTGAAAAAGGTTCTGATAAGCACCAGGGACCTAAGCAAAATATACCATATGGGCGAAGTATCGGTGGAGGCCTTGAGGGACGCCACGCTGGATATCTATGAAGGCGAATTTGTGGTAATCCTGGGACCCAGCGGCTCCGGCAAAAGCACCCTTCTAAATATTATTGGGGGTATGGATACGCCCACCCATGGCAAGGTGTTTTTCAGGGGGCAGGAACTGGGCGACCTTGATGACAACGGGCTTACGAGGTACAGGAGGGAAAACATAAGCTTTATATTCCAATTCTACAACCTTCTTCCCAATCTCACGGCGAGGGAGAACGTGGAACTGGTTACCGATATGAGCAGTGAGCCCCTGGACGTGATGGAGGTGCTGGACAAGGTGGGCCTTAAAGAGCGGGCGGACCATTTTCCGTCCCAGCTAAGCGGCGGCGAACAGCAGCGGGTGGCGGTGGCAAGGGCGGTGGCCAAAAACCCCGAGGTGCTTCTTTGCGACGAGCCCACAGGAGCACTGGATAACATCACCGGCAGGGTGGTGCTTAAGGTTTTAAAGGAGATAAACCGAAGCCTTGGTAAAACCGTGCTTGTAATAACCCATAACGCTGCCATTGCCGAAATGGCGGACCGGGTGCTTTACTTAAGCAGTGGCAGGATAGTCAATATTAGGACCATAGAAAACCCCGTCGACCCCGAAAGGATTGAGTGGTAGTGAACAAGCTCATGCTAATGACCTTAAGGGACATAAAGAGCAACAAGGGGCAGTACATTGCAATCATTATGGTGGTTGTGGTGGGCATAACCATGTATAACGCCATTTCGATGTCTTTTCATAATCTTAACAGTGCCACCGAAAACTACTATGAAGAATACAGGCTTCCCCACCTGTTTGTAAGGCTGAATAACGCGCCGGAGAGCGTTGTAGGAATTATTGGAAGAACCGATGGGGTATCGTCCGCCCAGGGAAGGCTGGTGCTGGATGTGCCGATGGAAATACCCGGTTACGAAGGCAGGGTCCAGGCGAGGATTGTGTCGGTTCCGCGGTCCAATGACGGTGCCTTAAACAAGCTGCACTTGGAGGAAGGAAGGTATGTATCGGGGGACCACCGGGACGGCGTTCTCGTGGAAAAACTGTTCATGGAATTCCATAGGCTGGATATAGGCAGCAGCATATACCCGATAATTAACGGCAAAAGTGTGGAACTTAAGGTGTCGGGAAAGGCCATAAGCCCTGAGTATATATACGCGGTGCCGTCGGCCCAGGATATGATGCCGGATAATGAAAGGTTTACGATACTATACCTTGAGCACAGCTTTGTACAGCAGCTTACGGGGTATGACGGCCTGGTCAACGAAGTTGTTTTGCAATTGAAAGATGAGGGCAAAGCAAAAGAGGTAAAAAAGAAACTGGAGGACAGGCTGAAGCATTATGGCTTGATATCCGTCACCGAGAGGAAGGACGAGGTAAGCTATGCCATGATGGATACCGAGTTAAACGCCCTGCAGTCCATGGGTTTTGCGTATCCGACGGTTTTTTTGCTTATCGGTTCAATAGTAATATACATGCTGCTGATAAGGCTGGTGGACAACCAGAGGAGACAAATAGGAGCGCTGATGGCCCTCGGGTTTACCAAGGGAGCGATACTGTTTCACTATATCGGGTATGCACTGCTGGTGGGGTTTGTAGGTTCCGTGCTGGGGAGCCTTGCCGGGGTTAGATTGGCCGGAGTCCTTACAAGGTATTATCTTACCTTTTTTAATATACCGATACTGCAGGTGAAGACCTATGCGGACGTTGTATTATTGGGCATACTTATGAGCGTGGTATTCTGCGGCGTAGCGGGATTTAACGCGGCTAAAAGGGTGCTGAGGATTTTGCCGGCGGAGGCCATGAGACCGGTGGCGCCCATCGAGGGTAAGAAATGGTGGGGAGAGAGGATATTTCCTTTCCTGGCCGGCCTTAGAATATCCTGGCGCCTTACCTTCAGAAATATGTGGCGCAACAAGAAGAGGACGTTATTTACCGTGGCGTCAATAGCCATGACGGTGGGACTTATGATATCCATTATGACGATGCTGGATTCCATGGAATATCTTTTTGACAAGGCCTTTGGGGATGCGCTGTCCTATGACTACAAGGTGGCCTTTACAGGCAGTGTGCACCGGGACGTGGTAAAGGACCTGGGCGAGTTTAAAGAAATAACCTATGCGGAGCCGATGGCCGAGTATCCCGTAAGGCTTGTGAACGGGTGGCGGAAGGAAAATACGATGGTAACAGGCCTTGTTCAGGGTTCCAGGGTTTATAAGCTGTTCGATATAAAGGGAAACAGGGTGGAAGTGCCCAGGGAAGGGATACTGCTTACCGAGGGACTGGCAGAATCGCTGGGGGTAAAGAGAGGGGATAAAATAACTATTGAAGCCCTGAACAAGCCGGGGATTGAGCGTAGGATAGCGGTAAAGGGCATCGTGGAACAGTATTTGGGCGGCAGCGCGTTCATGGAGGTGGGGGCGTTAAATGCAGTACTTGGGGAGGGCTCTACAATAAACGCCGCCCTGGTAAACTTAAGGTATAACGGCGAAGAGATTGCCGGGGACATTGAGGGGATGCCCTACGTACAAAGCGTAAAGGAACCGGACGACATGGTAAAGCAATACAACGAGTACATGGGCCTTATATATGCGTATATAGGGGTTATAGTGGTATTAAGCTGCATAATGGGTTTTGCTATCATATACAACACCACAACCATAAGCATAATGGAAAGGAGACGCGAACTGGCATCGCTTCGGATTATGGGGTTTACCAACAACCAGGTGGCCGAGCTGATATTCAACGAAAACACCGCGGTAAGCGCAATGGGGCTTATCATAGGAATGCCCCTTGGAATGCTTATGGCCGCGCAGATACTGAAATTGATGCCCGAAGACATGATATCGCTGCCACTTGTGATATTTCCAAAAACCTACGTTTTAGCTGCGGCTACCGTTGCCATGTTTGTAATACTGGCGCAACTGGCCAACATGCGAAGGATTTCCAGGATGGACCTGGTTGAGGTCATGAAGAGTAGAGAATAGGGGGTGGATTATATGAAGCTGAGGGTTTTCAGTAAGGTCAAGGGAATAATAAAGAAAAAGAAAAAGGTGTTTTGGGTCGGCGTTTTGGCTGCTACCTTGGTACTGGTATTCTTGTTCCAGGGCATGGGAAGCGGTGTGGAGGTTGAAACCGCCCTGGCGGTCCGCGGCGATATAAAAAGCATGGTGGAGCAGACCGGGGAGATAGAGGCTGCCAAAAAACAGGATATATACGCGGTTTACGGGGGCCGTATTAAAAGTATACCGGTGGAAGTGGGCCAAGCCGTCAAGGAAGGCCAACTGTTGCTGGAGTTTGACCTGGACGAGTTAAATATCAGGCTTGACCAGGCCGAGGCGGCACTGGCGCTGGCCGAGGGCAGCACTGCGACCGGTGCCGAAGTGGCGGCGGCATTGGCTGCATACGAGGGGGCGGCCGTCCAAAGGGACAGGGCAAAGGAAGCCTTCGAAAGTGCTGAAGACCTTTATGAAATGGGTGCCATAAGCGAGGTTGAATTCCGCCAGGCAAGGGAAGCCTACGAACTTTCGGAACTTCAGCTTAATGCGGCGGTGGCGTCCCTGGAGGCAGCCAAAAAGGGTGAGGCATCGCAGCAGGCCTCAATGGCGGCAGCCCGGGCGGAGGTTTCGCTTATAAAACGGCAGATAGAGGAAGCAAGGCCCCTTGCAAATATGGAGGGAATTGTGATGGAAATAGGTTTTGAAGAGGGCATGACAGTTCCCCCCGGCAGCCTGGTAATGAGGGTGGGGGACCCGGGCAGTCTCCAGGCAAAGTGCATGTTTCTTGCCGGCGAGGCGGTGGACATAAGGGAAGGAAATGAGGCGCTGATTAGCGGCGATATATTGGACGATATAGTAATCAGGGGAAGGGTCAAAAAGGTGTTTCCCCAGGCGGTTAAGGTTTTGTCCCAGCTCGGGGTGGAGCAGCAGCGGGTGCCGGTTGAGATAGAGCTTCTGGAAAGCCACCAAAACTTAAGGCCCGGTTTCGGAGTGGACGTGGAGGTAATAACCGGGGAGGCGAAGGATGCGCTGTTGGTGCCGGCGGATGTGGTGTTTGAGATGGAAGGTAAGGACTATGTGTTTGTGGTGGAGGACAAAAAGGCAGTTTTGAGACAGGTGAACGTCGGGATAGGGAACAGGGACTGGACACAGATACTGGACGGCTTAAGCGAAAAAGAAACTGTGATAGTGGACCCGCCCAATGAAGTGGAAGACGGTACCAGGGTAAAGTAAGGGAGCAAGGGGACGGTTCTTTTGCTTCCATTTTAAACAGATTGGAGTTGATTGCATGGCATTTAACGAGACCTTCCGCTGGATTACGGTAATAGTAATGTTTATTGTTGTGTATTATGGGGCGTCCATGTTTACCATAAAAAGAAACGTTGTAAAGGTCATCAAGGTATTTGAAGAAAAGGATGCCCTAAGCGCCAAAACGGCGGCAAGCGCAGATAGCCTAGGAATAAGGAAGCAGGGTTTTCTTGAAAGGGCGATAAAAAGGCGGGATAACAGGATTCATGCCCTGCAGTTTTTGATAAGTGCCGGAATTGTTATTACAACTTCCGACGGTAGGTACTACCTAAGCAAAAAGAAAATGACCGCCTTCCGCAGGGACGGAAACTTTGTCGCACGCTTTATCATACCGCCCCAGTGAAACAAGGGGGCGGTTCTCTTGTGCCTATGAATAAAAGCCGGTTTTGGGACATAAACTGTTAAAAGCAAACATCCTGGAGGGATGGATATGGGCAGCAGGATTGATGTGTCCCAAAACAGTGGTCATGGGTTGATTGAGGGAAGGATAATGCACTGCCGGTGGTTTGCCCTTGTGCAGCCCGAACCCACCAGTTTTGGCATAAACCCCCGCACCCTTCTTAAGGGAGGGGGAAGGGTGTCCCGGCTGTGCGTATATACCGGCAGTACAAACAAGGAAATTGTGGCGGAGTATTCCAGGGGCTGGGTCAGCCTGAAGTACAATTATATAGATATTGTGGAGGAACTGGTGAACTACCTGGAAAGAAGGTACTCCCTAAGGGTTGTAAAGTGAAACTTCCATCGACGGAGCGGTTTTCTCCGCGGATGGCTAGTTGAACAAAGCCTCGTATTAGCGGCCGTTTGACACCGAAGTGGAAAATACGGGCGCTTATATTGAGGGTAAAGTGAAACTTCCATCGGCGGAGTGGTCTTCAATTTATATTTGTACATGCTTGCAGGAATTTTACCCATGATATAAAATTACTTTATATGAGGAAAAGTTAGCCTTTGTATTACGGCATGTATTTCTAACGATGAGGTGTAATATGAATATACCCAATTTGCTGACAGGGATAAGGTTTCTGCTGATACCCGTTTTCTTTTTAGTCTTTTATTCCGACATGCCAAATAATATTACCGCCGCCACCTTTGTTTTTATACTTGCCGGCATAACCGATATATTGGACGGCTATATCGCCCGCAGGTACAACATGGTAACCCGGTGGGGGATAGTGTTCGACCCGCTGGCGGATAAACTTATGCTTCTGTCGGTTCTGTTTGCGCTGACCCACAGCGGATACCTGCCCCTTTGGGTATTAACGGTGGTGGCTGGAAAGGAAGCTTTTATGGCCTTGGGGGCGGCCTTTCTTTATTTTAGCAGGAATAAAACAGTGGTAGCCGCAAACAAGACCGGGAAAATAGCTACCGTGCTTTTTTATCTTTCAATAGTGGCGCGGGTGTTTGAAATGCCCTACAACTCTTACCTGATTATTGCCGCAGTTTGTGTTACGGTGATTGCTTTTATCCGGTACGCATGGAATTTTAAAAACCTTGAGAAGGCAAAAAACGCCTGAAAGAATATCGGACTTTTTTCAAAGGCAGAGGGTGCTGCAATGGAACAAAAAGTTATTAGGGAAATACTGGACTGGTTAAAATATATAGCGATTGCCGTTGTACTGGCGCTTATTATCAGGAGCTTTGTGGTGATGAACATCAAGGTTCCCACCGGCTCCATGCTGCCCACCATACAGCTCGGCAACCAGATACTGGTAAACAGGCTTGTATACAGGTTTAAACCGCCCCAAAGGGGGGATATTGTTGTATTCAAATACCCCGACAATCCCAAGGAACTGTATGTAAAGCGCCTTATAGGTATAGCAGGGGACAAGGTGGAGATTATGGAGGGCAAGCTTTATGTAAACGACCAACCCGTAGCGGAGGACTACCTGTACGAAGAAATGAGGGGAAGCTTCGGGCCCTACATCGTTCCGGAGGGCGGTTATTTCATGCTGGGGGACAACAGGAACGATTCCAGGGACAGCAGGTTCTGGAGGAACCAATATGTAACCGATGACCTTATCATAGGGAAGGCGTTTTTCAGGCTGTTCCCGCTGAACAGTGCAGGGGTTTTGCACTGAGAAAGATGCTTAAATCATATTGACAAATGGAGGGTATTATATATAATAGACTCTAATTAGAAAAACCCCAAGCCGTCGGAGTAAAAATGAATGCAAAGGCTGTGAAGGAGAGGAGTAAGCAGCTTGAGTGGCGCAGCAGAGAGGATGCCCGCAGGCTGAAAGGCACCCGTCACAAACTGCCGAAGGTAGCTCCGGAGCCGCCCGGCCGAAAATAAAAAGTAAGCCGGGACGGGATAACCCGTTACAGTAGAAGAGCCCCATATAGGGGGAATTAAGGTGGTACCACGGATTAAACCTTCGTCCTTTTGGATGAAAGGTTTTTTAAATTTATAAGGGTGTATTCTTATCATGGAAGATACAATCAAAAGAACCGTCCCTATGATTAGATTACATAAGATTTAAGGAGGCGTTGTGAATGCAAAAAACTAAAAAACTGGATGATAAATACAACCCGAAAGGTTTTGAGGGAAGGCTATACAAATGGTGGGTGGAAAGCGGGTTCTTTACCCCCGAGAGGGAAGAAGGAAAGCAGCCCTTTACAATAGTGATTCCCCCGCCCAACATTACCGGTCAGCTTCACATGGGACACGCCCTGGACAATACCATACAGGACATACTCATAAGGTGGAACAGGATGAAGGGCATCCCCACGCTGTGGCTGCCGGGTACGGACCATGCCAGCATTGCCACCGAGGCCAAGATAGTTGAAAGGCTGTCGGAGGAGGGCACTTCAAAGGGCGAGCTGGGCAGGGAAAAGTTCCTTGAAAGGGCATGGCAGTGGAAGGAGGAGTTCGGCGGGAGGATTGTGGAGCAGCTTAAAAAACTGGGCAGCTCCTGCGACTGGACCCGGGAGAGGTTTACCATGGACGAGGGCTGCAACAAGGCGGTTACCGAGTTTTTCGTAAGCCTATATGAAAGGGACCTGATCTACCGGGGGAACAGGATAATAAACTGGTGTCCCACCTGCAAGACCTCCATATCCGACGCCGAGGTGGAACACCAGGACATGGAAGGCAAGTTCTGGTACATCAAGTACCCTTTAAAGGACGGAGAAGGGTACGTGGAAGTGGCCACCACCCGCCCCGAGACCATGCTGGGGGACACCTGCGTCGCAGTACACCCCGATGACGAAAGGTATAAGGCACTCATAGGCAGGACGGTGATACTGCCGCTTATGGAGAGGGAAATACCCATAGTCGCCGATGAGTATGTGGATATGTCCAAGGGTACCGGCGCGGTGAAGGTGACGCCGGGCCATGACCCCAACGACTTTGAAATAGGCGAAAGGCATGGCATCGCAAAGATAAGGATAATAAACGACGACGGTACCATGAACGAAAACGCCGGCGCCTTTGCCGGGATGGACCGTTACGAGGCCAGGAAGGCGGTTGTGAAGGAGCTTGAGGCCCGGGGCCTTATTACTAGGATAGAAAACATACAGCACAGCGTCGGCCACTGCTACAGGTGCGATACGGTGATTGAACCCCTTATCTCAACCCAGTGGTTCGTTAGGATGCAGCCGCTGGCACAGCCGGCGATCAAGGCGGTTAAGGACGGTGACATACGGTTTGTCCCCCAGCGGTTTGAAAAGGTTTATTTCCACTGGATGGAAAACATTAAGGACTGGTGCATTTCACGGCAGCTGTGGTGGGGGCACAGGATTCCCGCCTATTACTGCTGTGAATGCGGCGAGATGATGGTGAGAAGGGACCCGCCGGCGGAGTGCGCAAAATGCAGAAGCAAAGAGATAGAACAGGACCCGGATACGCTGGATACCTGGTTCAGCTCGGGGCTGTGGCCCTTTTCTACCCTCGGCTGGCCGGAAAAGACCAAGGACCTGGAGTACTTCTATCCCACCAGCGTGCTGGTTACCGGCTACGATATAATATTTTTCTGGGTGGCCCGCATGATAGTATCGGGCCTTGACCAGATGAATCAAAAACCCTTTTCGGATGTTTTAATCCACGGCCTGGTGCGGGACGCCGAAGGCAGGAAAATGAGCAAATCCCTTGGCAACGGCATAGACCCGCTGGAGATAATAGAAGAGTACAGCGCCGATGCCCTGAGGTTCACCCTTGCCACCGGTAATGCTCCCGGCAACGATATGAGATTTAGAATGGAAAGGGTGGAGGCGTCCGGAAATTTTGCCAACAAGCTGTGGAACGCTTCCCGGTTCGTGCTCATGAACCTGGAAGACCATGACTTTACTGATATTGGCCGGGGATTTGACAGGGAAGGGTTGGAGCTTTCAGACCGGTGGCTGCTGTCAAGGCTGGATACCCTTATCGCAGAAGTCGAGGACAGCATGCAGAAATATGAACTGGGTATTGCGGCGCAGAAACTCTACGACTTCATTTGGGGAGAATACTGCGACTGGTATATAGAGCTTGTAAAGCACCGACTGTATGACCGGGGCGGCAAAACGGGGGATACGGCAAGAAGGGTACTCCATTACGGCCTGGACCGGCTGCTGAGACTTTTGCATCCCTTTATGCCCTTTATTACCGAGGAGATATGGCAACACCTGCCCCATGAAGGGGAGACCATAACGCTGGCCGAGTGGCCGAAACCGGACGGGGTATTAAGGGACGAAAAGGCCGAGCGGCAGATGGAAGCAATTATGGAAGCAATAAGGGCGATAAGGAACATCAGGGCGGAGATGGACGTTGCTCCTTCCAGGAGGGCTAACGTAGTAATAGTATCCGAACGAAAAGAAATCCGGGACCTGTTTGCCAATAGCAGCGCGTACATTGAAAGACTGGCCGCCGCCTCCGGGGTTACCGTAAGGGAGGATAAGGAAGGCATACCGTCGGATGCGGTATCGGCGGTTATAGAAGGTGCCCAGATTTATATTCCCATGGAAGAGCTGCTGGATATTGAAAAGGAAATAGAAAGGCTGGAAAGGGAAAAGGAAAGGCTGGAGAAGGAACTCGAAAGGGTTAACGGGAAACTGTCCAACAAGGGCTTCGTGGAGAAAGCCCCGGCGGAAGTGGTGGAAGCCGAGAAGGAAAAATTAAAAAAATACCAGGATATGATGGAAAAGGTGCAGGAGAGGCTAAAGAGCCTTGTATAAACTGCGGGGTTCAAATTACTTGCGGGAGGGTCCTATGAACTACCAAGAGGCTGTTGAGTATATTGAGAGCACGTACAGGTTCGGCAGCAGGCCGGGCCTTGAAACCATCACCAGGCTGCTGGACCTTATGGGAAAGCCCCAGCTGGAGTTCAGGTCGGTCCATGTTGCCGGCACCAACGGGAAGGGCTCCACCTGCGCCCATATAGCTTCGGTACTGAAGGAAGCGGGTTTTTTGACCGGACTTTATACATCGCCGCATCTAGAAAGATTTACCGAACGGATAAGGGTTTCGGGGGAAGAGATAGGCCAGAGGGATGTGGTTGAAATAACCGGGTTTGTTAAAGGGCATATCCAGACCATGCTGGGGGAGGGCCGCCCGCATCCCACCGAGTTTGAGCTAATAACCGCCATTGGTTTTGAATATTTCAAAAGGAAAGGGGTACAGTACGCCGTGGTGGAGGTGGGCATGGGAGGAAGGCTTGATGCCACTAACGTAATAACCCCCGAGGTCTCTGTAATAACTCCCATAAGCCTTGACCATGCAGACGTGCTGGGCAGTGATACGGTAAGTATTGCCCGGGAGAAGGCTGGTATCATAAAGGATGGGGTCCCGGTGGTATGCGGCCTGCAGCAGAGGGAAGTAATGGAGACCATAAAGGAAGTTAGCGAAAAAAGAAATGCTCCTTTTATTTATGCCGGTGACGGCCTAATTGAAAACCAACGGCCGGAAAACGGGGGCCACACCTTTGACTTTGCCTGGCGGGGGAAAGTTTACAGGGATATACAGGTAAATCTGATGGGCCGGCACCAGGCCGATAATGCCGCCCTGGCTTTTGTAACATGCCTGGAACTTGGTATATCTGAGAATATAATACGGGAAGGGCTCAGAAAAACAATATGGCCGGGACGCATGGAGGTACTGCGCAAAAAACCCCTCATTTTGATTGACGGCGCCCATAATGCAGAGGGCGCAATAGCCCTGGTGAAGGGACTAAAGCAGTTTTTCCCCGGGAAAAGGGTACTGCTTGTACTGGGCATGCTTAGGGACAAGGACGTTGACAGCGTTGCTGGGATACTTGGGTCCTATGCGGACAGGGTGGTGACGGTTTCTCCTGTCAGCACCCGGGCGATGGACCCTCTGGAACTAAAGGGCATAGTTGAAAGATATAACAGGAATGTGGTCTGCGCTGCTTCGATAAAAGAGGCGGTGGAAAAGTACATGATTTCGTCGGAGGATGAAATCATGGTATTTTCCGGCTCTTTGTATATGATAGGCGAAGTCCGAAGGCTGTTACCACCTGAAATATTTTGAAAGCTCCGGTATGGAAGACCTGAGAATCATAACCCCCATCACCACAAATAGTATTCCCGCAGCGGTATGCAGAATGGGGATGGGAACATAATTTGCCACAAATCTTCCCATGAATACTCCAATAAAGGTCACCACCACCAGGGCAGCGGATGCTCCCAGGAATACCGGCATAAAATTGCTGCTCTGGGTGGACAGCGTGAACACCGCCAACTGCGTTTTGTCTCCAAGCTCGGCTAAAAAAAGCATGCAAAACGCCGTGGAAAACAGTTTCCAGTCCATAAAACCCCTCCTAATTGTGAAATGAGAGGTGGTACATACCAATTCGCATATGGATGTCCCCTGTAAGATTGTACAATGCTATTTTACCAGAATTAAGGAATAAAATAAACAAGCATGCGATAATTTTCCTTGTAATTATTATTCCTTTTCCCTTACAAAATAAAAATGTGGCATAATTTTTGCATTTGTAGTATAATAGTAAACGGGTAACGGAATAGGTTATGGCATAAATATGCGTATACATCCAATTGGATGGAGGGATAATATGCAGTGTCCGTTTTGCGGCTCGAAGCTTGGGATTATAAGCAGGAAAAAGTTTTTTTGCAAGAACTGCTGCTTTGAAGTCCACGTTGAAGGAAGTAACTTCGTGGTATACAGGATTGAATTTGACGGGAGTACCAGCAAGCTGTGCACCCTGGATAAGGTTGTATAGGTTGCGGCAAAAATAGGTGGATTCAGCCACCTATTTCTATTTTTTTGTAAGGATTTTATAATATTCTTTGAAGGGAAATGTAGATTTATACAGAATAAGTACATATTATGTGGTAATTGACACATAATATGTAGCCGGATGAAAGAAGGTCGCAGCCACAGGCTGGCTTGGACGGAAAATCGGGGCTTTATAAAAGTCTGGGAGGGATATCAGTGATGGTCAAAAAGCCTTTTCTTTTTGCAATCATAACTTTTGTATTGGTAGGAATGCTGGCCGGCTGTGCCGGTGCTCCGGTTGGAACCTCTAAAGGGCAGGCGGAGGGTAAGTATGGAGGAACTTTCAGGATAGCCATAACAGAAAGCCCCAAAAGCCTGAACCCTGTACATGCAAATGATACCTCATCCATGAGGGTTGTGTATCAGCTGTTTGATACGCTGGTAGGCATAGACAGTGAAGGCAAGGTGGTGCCAAACCTTGCAGAGTCCTGGGACATAAGTGAGGATGGGCTTGTTTACACGTTCAAGCTGAAAGAAGGCGTCAAGTTTCACGCCACCACCGAAGGGGAAGTGGAGACCGCCAACGGTGGCAGGGAGGTGACAGCGGAGGACTGGGTATGGACATTCAACTACATAACCGACCCGGATACCAATTCCGCAAGGGCTTATTTCATAGACATGGTAAAGGGGTATGATGACTACCGGGAGGGAAAGGCCGATACCCTGGCCGGTGTTACTGCGAAGGACGATTATATACTTCAAATAGAACTTGGGCATAACTTTGCACCTTTTATTTCAGTTCTTGCGTACAATACTTTTTCCGTGCTTCCCAGGGAGGACGTGGAGAAATGGGGACAAGACTTTGGCCTGCACCCGGTGGGTACCGGCCCCTTTAAGTTCTCCGAATGGACGCAGGGAGACAAACTTGTGCTGTCGAGGAACGAAAACTACTGGAGAAGTGACAGCAGCGGCAACAGCCTTCCCTACCTGGACGGCATGGAACTTAAGGTGATAAATGACTTGACAATGCAGTGGACCGAATTTAACCTGGGCAATTTCGAAGCGATAGAAGTGGTGGATGACCCGTATTACCATGAGGCACTGGAGAAATATCCCGACAGTTTCTTCAGAAGGCCAATGATGGGTACATACTTTTACGGTATGAACGTAACCGCAAAGCCCTTTGACAATAAAAAAGTGAGGCAGGCCATAAATTATGCAATCGACAGGCAGGGCATAATCGACCTGCTTCGGAACGGGCGCGCGACCCCTGCGAAGGGCGTTTTGCCGCCGGGAATGTTTGGCTATAATCCGGACCTTGAGGGCTATACCTACGACCCGGCCAAGGCAAAACAGCTTCTCGCGGAGGCGGAGTACCCCAATGGGATAAGCATAACGCTGCAGTATAACACCGACGACATACACAAGAGGATAGCCGAGGCCTTCCAGCAGCAGATGAAGGAGGCCGGGATAAAACTGGAGCTTAAACACATGGAAGGGGCGGCATTGTTTGAAGCGATGGAAAAGGGTGAAGCCACCTTTTTCAGGCTGGGCTGGGTGGTGGACTATCCCGACCCGGACAATTTCCTGTATGTGCTGCTTAACAGCGCAAATTTCGGACCGTTGGGCAACTTCACCTTGTATAGGAACCCCGAGTTTGACCGGCTGACCAATGAGGCAAGGCTGGAGACCGACCCCGAGGAAAGGAGAAGAATGTACCAAGAGGCCGAAAGGATTGCCGTGGAGGATGCCCCGTGGCTGTTTGTATATCACTATACAACCGAACAACTGCTTCAACCCTATGTAAAGGGTTACACTCTCCCTTCCTTCGGAGAGCATACCGCCAGGTTCTATGACGTATGGCTGGATAAATAGAGAAATTTACTCAAGCCGGCTTCCATCCTCGGATGGAAGCTGTTTTTCGGATACCGCCTTTTAAAGGGGGGAACTGGTTTGGTAATTTATACAATAAAAAGACTGCTGGCGGCTGTGCCCGTTGTAATAGGAGTAATAGCCGTCGTGTTCATACTTACCTCCATAGTTCCCGGAGACCCTGCCCGGATTATAGCAGGAAAAACAGCCGACCCGGAAACCATCCAGAGAATAAGGGAGGAGCTGGGCTTAGACCGGCCGTTGTGGGAACAGTTTACCGATTTCTTCAAAGGAGTGCTGACCTTTGACCTGGGCAGGTCATACCGCAACAATAGGCCGGTGACACAGGTAATAATGGAAAGGCTTCCCCTTACCGCTAAATTGGCCGTGTCCTCCACTGCCCTTGCGGTCGTGGCGGGGGTTTCGTTGGGAGTGGTTTCGGCTGTCAAAAAGGATTTCATGCTGGACCACGGCGGCAGGGTGCTGGCACTCCTTGGCATATCGGCACCCAGCTTCTGGATAGGGCTTATGTTAATACTTCTATTCTGCGTTAAACTGCGCTGGATTCCCGGTACCGGGGACGGAGGCTGGATGTACCTCGTTCTGCCGGTTATTACCCTTGCTATTAGGCCTGCGGCATTTATTGCAAGGCTTACACGGTCGGGTATGCTGGAGGTGCTGGGGCAGGATTATATACGGACGGCGTGGGCTAAGGGACTGCCGGGCAGGGCGGTTGTACTGGGGCATGCGCTTAAAAATGCGATGATTCCGGTTGTAACGGTGGCGGGTACCTGCATGGCGGAGATGATGGGCGGAGCCATAGTGGTTGAAAAGCTTTTTTCACTGCCCGGAATTGGCCGGCTGGGCCTTGAAGCAATACTTGCCAGGGACTTCCCGGTTATAAGAGGACAGGTACTGCTGCTGGCACTGGTGTTCGTGGCTGCCAACCTGCTGGTGGACCTGACCTATCCGCTGTTTGACCCCCGGATTAAATACGGCGGAAAGGGGAGGCATGAATGATATGGAAAACACTTGGTCCAGGTTTTTAAGAAACAAGCCGGCCATGGCGGGACTTTTTTTGGTTGCGGCAATAACACTGGCGGCAGTATTTGCCCCCTACATAACCAGGTACCACCCGACAGAGCAGCTTATATGGACCGAGGGCAGCAAGGTTCAGCTTGTGCCGCCCTGCGGCAGGTTTTGGTTTGGTACGGACATATACGGCCGGGATGTGTTCTCCCGGGTGGTGTACGGGGCGAGGACCTCCCTCCTCATCGGCACCGCATCTACGGTCATTTCACTGGCAATCGGGGTAACCCTCGGCGCGCTGGCGGGTTATTACGGCGGAGTGGTGGACGATATTGTCTCATGGCTTGCCAACGTTTTTTTCGCCTTCCCCTTCATCCTGTTTGTGCTGGCCTTGGTGGCCTACCTGCCCCCGGGGCTGCCGCTGATGTATGCGGCTATTGGAATAGTAAACTGGGCCGGTGTGGCAAGGCTGGTGCGGGGGCAGGTGCTGTCCGTCCGGGAGAAGGAATACGTGGAAGCTGCCGAAGCCCTTGGCGGAAGCGGCGCCAGGGTAATACTAAGGCACATACTGCCAAACATAATGGCGCCGGTATTGGTGCAGGCCACGCTGGGTATGGGCGGTATCATAATGCTGGAATCTTCTCTAAGCTTCCTCGGATTTGGAATACAGCCCCCTACCCCCAGTTGGGGCTATGAAATAGACCAGGGAAGGCAGTACCTTTTGGCCGGGGCATGGTGGTGGTCAGTATTTCCCGGCATGGCGATAATGGCCCTTGTGCTGGGTTTTAACCTGTTGGGAGACGGTCTTAGAGATGTGCTGGACCCGCGAACCGAAGCCGGCGAGAGGCGGTGGGGACGTGGGTGAAAGAATACTGACCGTAAGGGGTCTTAAGACTCATTATTATATAGGCGGCAGGGTGGTAAAGGCGGTGGACGGGTTGGACTTTGACCTGGAAAGGTGTGAAGCCCTTGGCATAGTAGGCGAATCCGGCTGCGGCAAAAGCACTGCAGCCCTGTCGGTGATGGGGCTTATACCGCTTGGGGCGGGGAGGGTCGTAGGGGGACAGGTGCTGTTCAAGGGAAAAAGTTTACTTAATCTATCCAGTGAAGAAATGAGAAAAATAAGGGGCAACGAAATCTCAATGATATTCCAGGAGCCCATGGTTTCGCTTAACCCCGTTTTGACGATAGGACGCCAGGTTTCGGAAGTGTTCATGGTCCACAAGGGTTTAAACAGGCGGGAGGCCTTGGATGAGGCGATTAAAATACTGTCGCAGGTGGGTATACCCGCGCCAGGGCAAATGGTACGGGAATACCCCCACAGGTTAAGCGGGGGGATGCGACAGAGAGTCATGATTGCAATGGCCATTGCCTGCAGCCCGGAAGTACTGATTGCCGACGAGCCCACGTCTGAGCTGGATGTTACGGTGCAGGACCAGGTGCTGCGGCTTTTAAGGGAACTTAAAGAAAAAATGGGCATGGCGATGTTACTTATAACCCACGACCTGGGGGTTGTCGCCGAGAACGTCCGAAACGTCCTAGTGATGTATGCCGGCAGGGCGGTGGAGTATTCGGATGTGCCGGGGCTGTTTAAGGAACCCATGCACCCCTATACCAGGGGGCTGGTTGCGTCGGTGCCCGGGCCGGGTGCGGCCGGTAAAAAACTGGGCGGAATAAAAGGAGAGCCCCCCAACCCCTTTGACCTTCCCGGCGGCTGCAGGTTCCATCCACGGTGCGAGTACGCCCGCGAAATATGCCGCATCCGTGAACCGGACCTTGTAAAAGTGGGGGATGGGCGGTTGTGTGCTTGTCATTTGTATAATAATTGGTAACCGGGGAAGCAAGAACCGTTCCCTTGCTTCTATTAAGGGGGAGAATGGATGCAGCGGGGCATGCTGGAGGCAAAAAACATTAAAAAATATTTTCCCGTGAAGGGTTCGGGATTTTTGAGGCCAAGGGCCTTTGTTAAGGCAGTTGACGGCGTTAGTTTTACGCTGGATAAGGGGGAGACCCTTGGGCTTGTCGGGGAGTCGGGCTGCGGAAAATCCACCGTGGGGAGGCTTATACTGGGACTTATACGTCCCACCGAAGGGGAAATATATTTCCAGGGCAGAAGCATTCCCGACATGGACAGGAAAGAGCTGAGGCGACTTAAGCGAGATATACAGATGGTATTCCAGGACCCGTACGGTTCCCTGGACCCCAGGATGACAGCGGGGGATGTTGTGGGGGAAGCCTTGGAGATACACCGCATCGCGAAGGGGAAGGACAAGGAGAAGCGGGTGGAGGAACTGTTTGAACTGGTGGGATTAAAACCGCAGTACAAGGCGAGGTATCCTCACCAGCTCAGCGGCGGCCAGCGGCAGCGAATAGCCATAGCCAGGGCACTGGCGGTAGGTCCCAGGCTTATTGTGTGCGACGAGCCGGTGTCCGCCCTGGACGTTTCGATCCAGGCCCAGGTAATAGACCTGATGCAGGAATTGCAGCAGAGACTGGGACAGGCTTACCTGTTTATTTCCCATGACCTTGGTGTCATAAGGCATATAAGCGACAGGGTGGCGGTCATGTATCTCGGCAGGATAGTTGAGCTGGCGCACAGGGACCAAGTGTTTGGCCGGCCGGCGCATCCCTACACCCGGGCGATGCTTGCCGCAGCCCCGGCGGTAAGCCCGCATCCAAGGAAAGAAAGGATTTCGCTGGAGGGAGAGGTGCCCAGTGCGATAAATCCCCCGGGCGGGTGCAGGTTCCATACAAGGTGCGCCCAGGCGCTGCCGGTATGCAGCGAGGTGGAGCCGGTTCTTTCCGATATTGGAGGGGGACATCTATGCGCGTGTCATCTTTTATAGGTCACGGATTACAAAACGCAGTTTCTTAAGTCCCAAGTATTTGGTCGAAAATCAGTTGGCAGTCGGCGGTGAATGGTTTGCAGCCGGCAGTGTCAGGGAAGAGCATGCAGGGCGGAAGCAAAAGAACAGTCCCCTTGCTTCTTTTTTTTTGGCGGCAATAAAGGAGCCGGTAATGAG
>DASRVG010000129.1:0-11256 GCA_035655175.1 Clostridia bacterium
CGGTGCATGAAGCAGATCGAAGAAAAGTTCGGGGACAGGGTTTTGTACAGGATACCGCTTATGGAATACGATATAAGCGGCTATGAAAGCATAGACAGCGTGGCAAGGATTTTCGGTTAAAAGGGGTGGTTTCATGGAAAAAGCCACAGGCAGCGTGCGGGACAGGATTGAAGAGTTAAGAAGGATAATAGAGGAGCACAATTACCGTTATTACGTGCTGGACGACCCGATTATACCCGACCACGAGTATGACGCGCTAATGCGGGAGCTCCAGGCCCTGGAGGACGAAAACCCGGACCTGGTGACGCCCCATTCCCCCACCCAGAGGGTGGGCGGCAAGGCCTCGGAAAAATTCCCCAAGGTGGTGCATAAAACGCCGCTCTTGAGCCTTGCCAACGCGTTCAGCGAAGGGGACCTTCGGGACTTTGACCGCAGGGTAAGAAGCGCCTTGGGGGAAGGGGTGGAATACGTAACCGAGTTTAAAATAGACGGGCTTTCGGTGGCCCTTACCTACATAGACGGCATCCTGGAAAGGGGAGCCACCCGGGGGGACGGCGTGGTGGGGGAGGACGTTACCGCGAATTTACGCACCATAAAGACCATACCCTTAAGGCTTAAACAGCCGGTCAGCCTGGAGGCAAGGGGCGAGGTTTTCATGCCCACCGCGGGGTTTGAAAGGCTTAACGAGAAACAAAAGGAACAGGGGCTTGCACCCTTCGCCAACCCGAGGAACGCGGCGGCGGGCTCGCTGCGGCAGCTTGACCCGGCGGTGACCGCATCACGGCCCCTTGATATATTCATTTTTAACCTGGAGTACATAGAAGGTGTTAGTATTGCCACCCATGAGGAGGGGCTTAAATTTCTTAATGAGCAGGGTTTTAAAGTAAGCCCCGAGTTCAGGGTTTTTAAAAGCATAGAGGATGTAATAGGGCTCTGCGCCGAGTGGCAGCAAAAAAGGGAGAGCCTTTACTTTGAGATAGACGGAATAGTTATAAAGGTAAACTCGCTGCGCCAGAGGGAGGCGCTGGGCGCCACCGGCAAAAACCCGCGGTGGGCCGTTGCGTACAAGTTCCCGGCCCAGGAAAAGAAAACCAGGGTTAAGGATATAATAATACAGGTGGGGAGGACCGGCGCCCTTACCCCCACCGCCATACTGGAACCGGTACGGCTGTCCGGTTCCACCGTGGGAAGGGCGACGCTGCACAACGAGGACTATATAAGGGAAAAGGACATAAGGATAGGAGATGCGGTGCTTGTAAAAAAAGCCGGCGATATAATACCCGAGGTTACCGGGGTGGTATTTGAGGAGCGGACCGGCACCGAGAAGGAGTTCCACATGCCGGACAAGTGCCCGGTGTGCGGGTCGGAGGCGGTACGGGCGGCAGGGGAGGCCGTAACGCGGTGTACCGGCATAGCCTGCCCCGCAAAGCTAAGGCGCAGCATCATACATTTCGTGTCCCGGGATGCCATGGACATAGCCGGCCTGGGGCCGTCCATCGTAGAGCTTTTGTTGGACAAGGGTTTCATAAGGGACGCCACCGACCTGTACCGGCTGGAGGATATGAAGGCGGAACTTGTAAGCCTTGAGCGGATGGGGGAAAAGTCGGTGGAAAATCTTTTATCCTCCATAGAAGCCTCAAAGACCAGGGGGCTTGCCCGGGTAATAACGGCGCTGGGAAT
This sequence comes from Clostridia bacterium, assembly GCA_035655175.1. Lineage (GTDB taxonomy): Bacteria > Bacillota > Clostridia > Ch29 > Ch29 > JAAYEV01. Next base: position 1,681 of record DASRVG010000129.1, read on the forward strand.
ACCGCTGGTGGGGGTTAGGGCTTCGGCGCTGCTGGCCGAGCACTTCGGGTCAATGGAGGCGCTGCAGCGCGCAGGCAAAGAGGAACTAACCGCCATACCCGAGATAGGCGAAATAATGGCGCAAAGCATTATAACCTTCTTTAGGCAGTGCCAGAACAAAGAGTTCGTTGAAAGGCTGAAATCCGCCGGGGTGGTTATGACCGCCGAAAGGAAGGACGCCGGTGCGCCAAAACCGCTGGAGGGCCTTACATTTGTACTGACCGGCACGCTGGCCGGGTACACGAGAAACGAAGCCTTCGGGATAATAGAGGCCCTGGGGGGGAAAGTATCCTCCAGCGTAAGCAAAAACACCAGTTACGTGCTGGCGGGGGAAAACCCCGGCAGTAAGCTGGACAAGGCCAAAAAGCTGGGGGTTAAGGTTATAGATGAAAAGGAATTTGAAAGCCTTACCGGCAAAACCGGCAATACGGAGGTGGAAAAGTGATAACAAAAAGAGAAGTGGAATACGTGGCAGGGCTTGCAAAACTTGCCCTTACGTATGAAGAACGGGATAGGTTTACCGAAGATTTTTGCGGTATATTGGAACATTTGAACCGGTTGGACAGCTTGGATACGGATTCGGTAGAGCCTATTGCCTGTATCCTGCCCTATAACAACGTATTCAGGGAAGACGTGGTAGAACCCTCCATGGACGGGGAAAAAGTGCTGGAAAATGCTCCGGACAGCCTGAACGGGTGCTTCAGGGTGCCCAGGGTTGTATAGGATTGGAGGTAATAACAAATGTATCATTACATGACCGCCCACCAATTAGCAGAAGAAATAAGAAAAGGGAATGCAAGCGCCTCGGAGATTGCCCGTTCGGCCATGGACAGGATAGAGAGATTGGACCCGGAAATTGGCGCCTACATAACAGCAACCGGCGACAGGGCCCTGGAAGCTGCGAACAGGGTGGATGAAAGGCTTGCGAAGGGCGAAGCGGTGCCGCCGCTGGCAGGCATACCCATGGCCATTATGGACAATATATGTACCCAGGGCATTCTTACAACCTGTGCTTCAAGGATGCTGTACAATTTTATTCCGCCGTACAGTGCCGATGCCTATGAGCGGTTGGAGCAGGCGGGAAGCGTGCTGACCGGCAAGACAAACCTGGACGAGTTTGGCATAGGAAGCAGTACGCAGGGCTCGGCCTTTAAGAAAACATATAACCCATGGGACCTGGGAAAGGTGCCGGGGGGTTCCGGCGGCGGTGCCGCAGCGGCAGTGGCTGCAGGAATGGCTGCCTTCGCGCTGGGTACCGATACCGGCGGGTCAATACGACAGCCGGCTGCCCTGTGCGGCGTGGTGGGCATGAAGCCCACCTACGGAAGGGTATCCAGGCATGGGCTGGTAGCCTTTGCGTCGTCCATGGACCAGGCAGGCGTCGTAACCAGGGACCTAAGGGACTGTGCCCTCGTCTTGAACCATATTTGCGGCTATGACCCGCGGGATTCCATGTCGGCGAATGTGGCGGTGCCGGACTTCCGGGCGGGTCTTGGAGAGGGCATAAAGGGGTTTAAGATAGGTATACCTTCCGAATATTTCGGAGAGGGGACGGAGCAGGGGATAAAGGAAAGGGTTCAAGAGGCCGTAAAGGTCATTGAAGGTCTTGGAGCGGCATGCGATGAGGTGTCGCTGCCCCATACCGAGTATGCGCTGTCGGCGTACTATATAATTTCGTCGGCGGAGGCCAGTTCAAACCTTGCCCGGTACGATGGGATAAGGTACGGGTACAAGGCGGAGGACTATACCGACCTTGAAGAACTGTTCGTGAAGTCCAGGAGCCAGGGTTTTGGCGAGGAAGTTAAACGAAGGGTTATAATTGGCACCTACTTTTTGACCTCGGGCAAACTGGACGTATACTTTATTAAGGCCCAGAAGGTAAGGGCTCTTGTAAAGGCGGACTTTGACAGGGTATTTGAAGACTATGACCTTCTGGTGTGCCCCACTTCGCCTGTGGCGGCTTATTCCGACCAGCCCGCCGGCAAAGGGGATGGTCATCCGCTTAATACATGCTTGCCGCATACATTTACCATTCCGGCCAGCCTAGCCGGGCTGCCGGCCCTGTCGATACCCTGCGGGTTTTCGGAAGGGCTGCCGGTGGGGCTCCAGTTCATAGGGAAGCCCTTTGGCGAAGAAGCCCTTTTAAGAGCAGCCTATGCGTATGAGCAGAGCACAAATTTTCACACGATGCACCCGCAGGTATAAAGGAGGTGCCAAGGGATGAAATATGAAACCGTTATTGGGCTTGAAATACATGCTGAGCTTGCAACAGAAACCAAGATATTTTGCGGCTGCACCACGCGCTTTGGCGGCAAAGAAAACACCCACTGCTGCCCGGTGTGCCTGGGGATGCCGGGAGTGCTGCCGGTACTCAACAGGAAGGTTGTGGAGTACGCCGTCAAGGCGGGGCTTGCCACCAACTGCACAATAAACCGGTTCAGCAGGTTCGACCGTAAGAACTATTTTTACCCCGACCTGCCAAAAGCTTACCAGGTATCCCAGTATTATTACCCCCTGTGCGAAAAGGGGTACTTGGAAATAAGGGGGACCTTTGGCAGCAAAAAAGTAGGCATAACGCGGATACACATTGAGGAGGACGCCGGCAAACTGCTGCACGATGCCGAGGACGGGAGCACGCTGGTGGACTACAACCGGGGCGGTGTACCCCTTATTGAGATTGTATCCGAACCCGATATGCGAAGCGCGGAAGAAGCCCGGTTGTATGCTGAAAAGATTAAGTCGATACTGGAATACACCGGCGTTTCGGACTGCAGGATGCAGGAGGGGTCCCTTAGGTTTGACGTCAACCTGTCGGTCCGTCCGGAGGGAAGCAATGGGCTTGGGACCAGGACCGAGATTAAAAACCTGAACTCCTTCAGGGCGCTGGTGAATGCAATAGAAAACGAGAGCGCAAGGCAGGTAAAGGTTTTGGAATCCGGCGGCGAGGTGGTGCAGGAGACCCGTAAATGGGATGACGTGACAGGGAAAAACACTTCCTTAAGGAGCAAGGAGGAGGCCCACGACTACCGGTACTTCCCGGACCCCGACCTGGTGCCGGTGGTGCTGGATGAGGAGTATATTGACCGCGTAAAACGGGAGCTGCCGGAGCTGCCGGATGTAAGGAGCAGAAGATACGTGGAGGAATGGGGGCTTCCGGAGTACGATGCCGGGGTTATTACCGCGTCCCTTCCGCTGGCATCGTTTTTTGAAGAATGTGTAAAGGAGTACGGCGGCGACCCCAAGGCGGTGAGCAACTGGGTGATGGGCGAGCTCATGCGCATGCTGAACGAAAAGGGCATTGAAGCCGACGGTATACCCTTCCCCGCCGCGCACCTGGCAGGCATTCTTAGGCTGGTGGACGACGGAACAATAAGCGGGTCCGCGGCCAAAAGGGTGTTCACCGAGATGTTTGAAACCGGCGAACAGCCGAAGGTGCTGGTGGAAAGGCTGGGGCTTTCACAAATAAGCGACGAGAAAGTCCTTACCGAGGTGATAAAGAGGGTGATGGATAAAAACCCCAAGTCGGTGGAGGACTACCGGTCGGGCGCCACCAAGGCGATGGGGTTCCTGGTGGGCCAGACCATGAAGGAGACAAGGGGTAAGGCAAACCCCGCGCTGGTGAACAAGATACTCAAGCAGCTGCTGGATGAATAGAGTACGTGGACGAGCAGACGCGGACAAGCGCGGACAAGTGTGGACAAGGTGACGGGAAATCGTCCTGCGATAAAACCGACGGGACGGTGCTTACGTGTTGAAACCGCCTCCGGTTTATGATAATCTAAACCGGAGGCTGTTGTTTCTTTCCAGCCAAATCCAGTTTAACATTATCCCTTATGCCGAGGAGGAAATGCTATGCAGTATAGAAATGCGACACTTAAGGATATACCGGGTGTTTCGAAATTGCAGCAAAAATACCATATATCGACCATAAGCGAAGAGGACAAGCCGGATGGATTTGTCACAACGCTGTTTACCGAAGAACAGTTCAAGGAGCTGATCGAAAAAGAACAGGGGCTTGCTATAGCCTGTGACGGGGATAAGATTGTGGCTTACGTCATGGCCGCATCCTGGCAGTACTGGGCGCAGTGGCCGCTGTTTCAGTACATGATAGAGGATTTACCCAACGTAAAGTACCTGGGTCAAACCCTTTCCGTCGATAATTCCTACCAATACGGACCAATTTGCATAGATAAAGAATACCGCGGCTCCGGGGTTCTTCAGAATATCTTTGAATTTTCGAGAATACAGATGAGTGAAAGGTACTCCATTTTAATCACTTTCATAAACCAAATAAACCACAGGTCTTATAATGCCCATGTCAACAAGCTTGGACTTGACGTAATCAAGACCTTTGAGTTCAACAACAACCAGTACTATGAACTGGGATATGACACATCGAAAAAGACCAAGGGCTCCGTTTTATGAAAAAAGACAAAGACAAGGGCGGCAGAGGGTGCGGTTCTTGACCGGGAAGGCCGCTGTTTCTTTCACAAAACCTCCTTATGGGCATATATTGGTACTAAATTATTTGTAAGGAGGTCAACATTTTCATGGTTGAACTTACTTTGCTGCACTGGATATACACCGTTATGGTTGTTGTAATACTGGCAGTGATGATAACCCGAAGGGATACCATAATACCATGTATTATGGGTATTTTTTTTATTGGACTTGCCGCAAAGGGTTCGGTGACCGGTGCTACCCGGGCGATATTTGATTCCCTCGTGACGGCGGGCATAGAGCTGTTCGGGGTAATACTGGTTATTTCGCTAATCGTGGCCATGTCCAAAATGATGGAAGATACCGGTGCCAATATACTCATGGTTAGGCCCTTCTCCAGGCTGATAAAGACCCCCGACGTGGCCTTCTGGTTCATAGGGGTTATAATGCTCCTGGTGTCATGGTTCTTCTGGCCATCCCCCGCCACCGCCCTGGTGGGAGCGGTTCTGCTGCCGGTGGGGCTTAAGGCGGGTCTTCCAGCCATAGGCGTTGCAATGGCCATAAACCTGTTCGGCCATGGGATAGCGCTTTCCAGCGACTACATCATCCAGGGCGCCCCAACCATAACCGCCACCGCAGCGGGAGTGGAAGTGGTGGACCTGATGGTCAAGGGGATACCCCTTGTGGCGGTTATGGGTATTACTACCGTGGCGGCAGCCTATGTATTCCTGAAAAGGGATATGCGCCTTGGCAGGATTGAGACCGCCGTGGTGGAGGAGTTCGGCGAGAAAAGGCACGTAAAGGTTACATGGGTGAGCAGGCTTACCGCCTTCCTGGTGCCGGCGGCGTTCATGCTTGACGTGGCCGCCATGTCCGCCTTCCAATTAAGGGGAGGGGACGCCACCGCACTGGTGGGCGGGACAGCGGTGATACTGATGATAATCGGCAGCGTACTGCAGTACAAGGGAAAAGCCCTGGGCAAAATTGCACAGTACATGGGGAACGGCTTCAAATTTGGCATGGAGATATTCGGACCGGTTATCCCGGTGGCTGCTTTCTTCTACCTGGGGGAAATAGCGCCCATACAGTCGGTGCTTGGCGCGGACGTGCTTCCGGCCGGCTCCGAGGGTATACTGTCGGATATGGGCCGGTCCCTTGCGGCCGCCGTCCCGGTTAACAAACCCATGGTGGCGACGATGGAAACGCTTGTCGGGGCGATAACCGGCCTGGACGGGTCCGGTTTTTCCGGCATGTCCTTAGCCGGGTCGCTGGCCAGGGTTTTTGGCACCGCCGTTGACGGGTGTATAGCGACCCTTGGCGCCCTTGGCCAAATCGGCGCTATCTGGGTGGGCGGCGGAACGCTGATACCCTGGGCGATACTGCCGGCCGCGGCCATATGCCGGGTGCTGCCCATCGACCTTGCAAGGCGCAATTTCAAACCGGTAATGATCGGCTTAATTGTAACCACCATTGCTGCTATGTTTCTGATTTAAGATGCACCCCTGAATCCGGCTGCTGTTTCTGCTGGAAATAGGCGCATTTTGTGCTGCCTACGGCGGACACTATTCCCACATGGGTAAGCCGGCACTTCCCGTTTTTCTGATGCCGGCAGGCTTCGGAACAGTTGATGTTGGTCAATAAAATCCACCTCCGAGTATTAGATTGCCCATTGTTTGCAAAAAAAACCTAAGGCTCCGACTTAAACGGGGCCTTTGAATAATATTGCCCATAACTTCAAAACTTAACATGGGAAAAGGCCAAAGCAAGGAGGTATGCCATGTATTTTCCCGATTACAGCCGGACGGGGCTTGTCTATCATGTTGTATCGCTGAACGACCTGGCCAAGGTAAGGTTACGGGGCATAAGGTACGATGACAAGTCAACCTACCAGGAGAAATACAGGGAATTTCATATTTTTTTGAACAGGTCTAAGAACGGCAGGGTGCCCGGCTGGGTGGACAGGACGAAGGCCATATTTGCCAGCATGAACTTTAAAAAAGACCACGCCTTCCACTCCCACAGCATGCTGCTGGCCTTCAGGGTTGACCCATCAAGGTGCTGGGTGGCAAACGAAAACAGGGCGAACCAGCTGTATGAACCCTTTATACTGAAGGACGTTGAAGGGTTTTATGGTGCAAAGGATTACCTGGAAGGCCGGGGGAAGGCCTTGGCGGAGCAGTACTGGGATACCTCGCTGTCCTTTACCGACAATTTGAGGCTGCGAAGGGACAGGGATGAAGGCTATGACGCCGAGGTAATGGTATTCCACGAAATAAAGCCGGAGGATATTCAATACATCGCCATAGTGTCCGACCACAGGCTGATGACGGTGGAGGAATGGAAGAGGACTTTTTGCGGCGGCTCAAATAATGTATAATCATAGCGTGGAGTTACACTACATAATGCAAAGAGGGGATAGGTCATGAAAAGCGGCAAACTGCCATCCGACGTGTTGGAGAAAAGGATACTTTCAAGTTTCCGGTTCAAGAGGGAAGAGGTGCTGGTGAGGTCAAAGGTGGGGGAGGACTGCAGTGTACTGGACTTCGGCGAATATGCATGCGTGGTGTCCACCGACCCAATCACCGGGGCCTCCAATGAGATAGGACGCCTTGCGGTACACATATCCTGCAACGATGTCGCCGCCAACGGTGTCGAGCCCTTTGGGCTTTTGTTCACAATACTTGCCCCCGAGGGTACCACGCTGGAGGTGCTGCAGGACATAGTACGGCAGGCGGCGGAGGAAGCGGCTTCGCTCAAGGTTGAGATAATAGGGGGACATACCGAGATAACCCCGGCGGTTAATCGCATCGTGGTGTCCACCACGGCCATTGGAAGGGCAGCCAAGGACAGGGTGGTAACGTCGTCCGGTGCAAAACCGGGGGACTATATAATACTTACAAAATGGGCCGGGCTCGAGGGCACGGCGATAATTGCCCATGACTTTGAAAAAAGGCTGCGCGGCAGGATGGACGACGCCCTCTTGGAAAGTGCGCAGGCGATGATGGGACATATAAGCGTTGTGAAGGAAGGAATGATAGCGGGGGAAACGGGCGCTACCGCGATGCACGATGTAACCGAAGGCGGGGTGCTGGGTGCCCTTTGGGAACTGGCGGAAGCATCGGGGGTGGGCCTAAGGATATACCGGGACAAAATCCCGGTAAGGCCTGAGACCCGGGCCATATGCGAGGAACTGGGTCTTAATCCCCTTAAGCTCATTTCCAGCGGCTGCATGCTTATAAGCTGCCGGGACGGTCAAGGTATGCTGGAGGCCCTTAACAGGGAAGGCATTCCCGCTTCGATAATCGGGGAAGTGGTGGAGGAGGGCAGGACCCTTGTGGACGGTGAAAGGGAAGTGCCCATTGACCCGCCCGAGAGCGACGAGCTGTATAAAGTGCAGTAATAGGGACGGTAGGCGGCCGGCGGCCCGCCGATGAAAGGAATTCAGTGTTGGCCCCTTCGGCTTGTACCGGAGGGGCGGTTTTTTTGGAACATTTTACTGTCGATTTGGGTCAAATATTAATAGTTTAGACTTTGGTCGGCTGCAGTATGCAGACGTAAAGTCACAGCCCGGCGTGTCGGACAGGAACCGGAAGCTATATTACATAGGCGTTACAGCAATATTACAGGGGCATTAAATTTACATAATTGGACTAAATTCAGCAAAAAATAGGGGATTTTTATGGTATAATAAGTCGAAAACATACGGTCAGGTATCAGGCACCAAACGAAGATTACACTGTATTATTTCACATCAGGGGGTTATCATGTTGAAAAAGGCGGCGGCATTTATCCTGGTTTTGGCAATCCTTTTGTCGGGTACCAGTGCGTACGCGATGAAGGAGCAGCAGCTTATTTTACATATGGACGGCAAACAGATTACATATAAGGCTCCACCGGTTACGATAAAACTAAACGGGAAAGTACTGAATACGGATGTCCCCGCGGTAATCATAGACGACAGGACACTGGTGCCTATAAGGGTAATAACCGAGAGTACCGGCGCCGATGTGCAGTGGGACGGGCAAAACTACGAAGTCACTATAAACACCGGTGACAAGAGGGTAAAGCTAAAGATAAACAGCAGCGAGATGGATATAAACGGAAAAAAGGTAGCCCTGGAGGTTCCCGCCAAGCTAATCAACGACAGGACCATGGTCCCGGTCAGGGCGGTAACCGAGGTGCTGGGGCTTGAGGTGGGGTGGGACAACTCAACATACACGGTGCTCCTTACTTCACCGGGGGCAAGCATACTGGGTCTTGAATACGACAGCGAAAAGGATGCGGTGGTGCTTAAGACCACCGGCAGCGCCATGCACCGGACAATGTTTCTCCAGGAGCCCGACAGGCTGGTCATAGACTTTTTGAATACCGTATTCCGGTCGGATACAAACAGGATAGAGGTAGGCAGGGGCAACATAATAAGGGTGAGGGCGTCACAGTTCGAGGTAAACCCGAACATTTCCAGGGTTGTGATAGACCTTACAAGCCCCTCCGGGTACAGCATTGATTATGACGAAGAGCAAAAGCAGATTGAGATTAAGACGGTTAATACGGTAAATGGAATATACTTCGATGACGGGGACAAGGACAGGAGAAAACTGGTGGTGGAAGCCACTTCAAGGCTTGACTTTGAAACCATGACACTGCAAAAGCCGGACAGGATAGTAGTGGACATGTTCAACACAAGGTTGGGGAACATGAAGGACAGTTCGGTTGCCATCGGAAGGGACGGCGTAAGGTCCATAAGGTTTTCGCAGTTCGAGGAAAACACCGTAAGGGCGGTGATAGAACTTGACCACGCCCTGCAGTACAACGTGGAAAGCAGCGAAAAAGGGCTGGAGGTACTTATTGACGGCTTCCCGCTTTCGGCGATTGAGTACGTAGGCACCGGCTGGAAAACCGGTACCCTTACGATAGATGCCAAGAAGAGGGTGGAATACGACGTAGAATACGACAAGGATGAAAAGACCATTACCATTGAAATACCCGACAGGGACGCCTTTATCGAGGAAGGGGAAGTGTACATCAACAACGGCGTGGTGGAAAGAATAGTATCAACACCCTATGTTTCTTCCAAAAAAGCCGGTTTTATAGTGG
>DASRVG010000130.1:0-10161 GCA_035655175.1 Clostridia bacterium
GTGCTGGACCATCCGCTGCTTATTGTACCCGGTACCTTTGGGATAAAGGACGGGGTATTTTTAATAACCCGGGATTATTTTGAAGGTGTTACACTGGATAAACTGGCAGCGGCTCCATCGGGAGTTGACCTGAAAGCCTTCCTGCATATAGCCTGCCAGTTAGCCCAAGCCCTTGACAGTGTTCATCAGTCGGGGATAGTACACGGCGGAATAAAGCCCCATAATATATTGGTTGACCCAAAGACCCTTGACATAAGACTGGTTGACTTCATAAGCAGCCTGGATATTAACGGCGTCAGCCATTTTATTTATGACCATGACTTTATAAGGCATACCCTTGCGTATACATCCCCGGAGCAGACCGGTAGGATAAACCACAGGGTGGGTTTTGCCTCCGACCTGTATTCGCTGGGAATTGTGCTGTATGAACTGTTAACCGGCCGCCTGCCGTTTTTTTCCGAAGACCCCCTTGAACTGATCCATTCCCACCTGGCCGAGGAAGCAATTCCCGTGCATAAACTAAAACAGGATATTCCGGTCATGCTGGGTAATGTAGTATGCAAACTGATGAATAAAGAGCAGGAGAAAAGGTACCGGACAGCGGCAGGGCTGCTGGCCGACCTTAACCGGTGCCGGGACGAATACGATGCCAAGGGCGGCATAGGGGAATTCCCGAAGTGCCGTGTCGAGCGTAAAGAAATAAATCTTGCAAGGAAACACCCCGGGCATTACGACGGGGTTGATAAGCACTATACGGTGTACGAGGCGGAACCGGATGAGTCCTATGCCCTTCCCAACCTAGACGTTGATTACCTGATGAAGTCGGCGCTGGCCATTTCTTCCGAGATAGAGCGGGATGCTCTCCTAAGGAGGATTATGGATGTGGTTATCGAAAGCTCGGGGGCCCAGCACGGCTATCTCCTTATAGAGGAGCAGTCCAACCTGTTTGTATATGCCGAAAGCCATGCAGGTGAAAAAGGAGCGGCGCGGACGGTTAAACAAAGGCTTGATGATGCCGAAGGCATCTGCAAAGCGATCGTACGTTACGTACACCGAACCGGCGAGAGGTTAATCCTAAACAGCGCAGCCCGCGAAGGAATGTTCAAGGACAACCCGGAAGTCCAAGACATGCAGCTGCGGTCGGTATTGGCCTTACCGGTGATAAAAAGAACCAAATTGATTGGGGCGCTTTACCTGGAAAACCGATTATCGGACGGGGTCTTTACGCCGGAAAAGACGCAGATGACAGAACTATTAACTTCGCAGGCGGCCATTTCGCTGCAGAATGCACGGCTGGTGGAGGAAATGAAGCAGGTGGAGGAGGAACTGCGCCGATCAAAGGAGGAACTGGAACTGCGGGTGCAGGAGAGGACCAGGGACCTGGCCAGGGCTAACCGCCAGCTTGAAAAGGACATCGCCCGGCGTAAAAGGGCCGAGGAAATGGTAAAGGCCGAGCAAAAGCGGTTAAATGATATACTGGAGTTGCTTCCGGCTTACCTGGTGCTTCTTACCCCGGATTACCGCGTGCCTTTTGTCAACCGTTTTTTCCGGGAGCGTTTTGGTGAAGCCAATGGCAAGCGGTGTTATGAATACCTGTTCGGGAGGGATAAGCCCTGTGAGGTTTGCGGAGCATATAAAACCTTGGAAGAAAACAAACCCCAGAGGTGGGAATGGACCGGGCCGGATGGGCGTTATTATGACGTTTTTGATTTTCCCTTTACCGATGTGGACGGTTCCAAACTTATATTGGAATTGGGCCTGGATATAACCGAAGGAAAAAGGGCCGAGGAAGAGATACAAAAGCTTAACCGGGACCTTGAAAAAAGGGTTAAAGAGCGTACCGCCCAACTGGAAAAGGCTAACAGGGAACTGCACGGCAGTGAGGCTCACCTGCGGGCTGCCTTGAGTGAGAAGGAAGTGCTCTTAAAGGAGATACATCACCGTGTAAAAAATAACCTACAGATTGTCCACAGCATGTTAAACCTGCAGGCACAGTATACCGATGATAAGCAGGTTATTGAACTTTTAAAGGAAAGCAAGAACAGGGTCTATTCGATGGCCCTCATCCATGAAAAGCTTTACCAGTCGGAATCACTGGCTAAGGTCAATCTTTCCGAGTACATCCACAGTCTGGTGGCAAACCTGTTCCTGTCCTATGGAGTGAGCGAAAGGGCCATAACCCCGAGGATAGAGGTGGAGGACATACAGCTCAGTATAGATACTATTATCCCCTGCGCGCTTATAATAAATGAACTGGTATCCAATGCGCTGAAGCATGCTTTCCAGGACACAGGGGAGAAGGGGGCCGGGGAGGGACAGGTTACCATTCGGCTTCACAAAGACACGGGCGGCAAATACGTGCTGATGGTAAGCGACAACGGCCCCGGCCTGCCCAAGGGCTTGGATATAGAAAACTGTTCATCGCTGGGGCTGAGGATTGTGGGAATACTGGTTAGGCAGCTAAGGGGCAGTATCAGTATTGACGCCGACGGAGGAGCAAGGTTTATAATTGTATTTGAGGAATTATAGGGGGACATTCCTCCAACCCGAAAGTTAATCTCCAGGGAGGAGGAGTGTATTCTTTACCCATTAAGGAGGCGGCAAAAATGGCTGGCATAAAAATACTAATTGTGGAGGATGAGGGTATCCAGGCTTTGGATATACAGCACAGCTTGGTGAGCATGGGATACCCTGAACCTGTTATAGCCTTTTCAGGCCAAGAGGCGGTGGAAAAGGCCGGAGAGCTGCGCCCGGACGTGGTGTTTATGGACATAATGCTTCACGGGGAAATGGACGGTGTGACGACCGCCGAAAGAATAAGGGACCAGTTTGGGATTCCTATTATATACCTTACAGCCTATGCCAATGATGATATAGTGCAGCGTGCCAAAAAGACCCACCCCTATGGGTATATAGTGAAGCCCTTTAAAGAGAAGGACTTGCACGTTGCTATAGAAATTGCCTTTTACAAACACAGCATGGAAAAGAAGCTGAGGGATAGCTATGAATGGTTTGCTACAACCCTGAGGAGCATTGGGGATGCAGCCATAGCCACAGATAAAAACGGAATTATTACCTTCATGAATCCAGTGGCTGAGACCCTTACCGGTTGGAAGGTGGGTGAGGGTTTAAACAAAAGGCTTTCGGATGTATTCAGGATAATTAACAGGGACACCCGCCGGACCGTTGAAAACCCTGCCGAAAAGGTGCTGCGTGAAGGAGCCGTCGTGGGGCTGGCCAATCACACGGTGCTCATTTCAAAGGATGGAAAAGAGATACTAATAGACGACAGCGCAGCGACCATCAAGGATGACCGGGGTGATGTCATAGGCGTGATACTGGTATTCCGGGACGTTACGGAGCGGGAGCGAGCAGCGGAACAATTACAGAGGGCTCACGATGAACTGGAGAAAAGGGTTGCGGAGCGCACGGCAGATTTGGAGGCGGTCAATTGCCAGCTTAAAAAGGAGATAGAACAGCGCAGGCTGGCGGAGGAAAGACTGCGGGAAAAGAATATAGAGCTGGAGAAGGCCAACCAGGCGAAGGATAAATTTCTTGCCAACATGAGCCATGAACTGCGCACCCCGCTTAACGCTATTATAGGCTTTACAGGTACACTGCTTATGAGGCTGCCCGGGCCCCTTACTGTCGAACAGGAAAACCAGCTAAGGAACATATCCATAAGTGCCAATCATCTGCTTCTGATTATAAACGATATCCTGGATCTAGCAAAAATAGAATCCGGAAAGGTGGACCTTTACCCTGAACCGATATCCTGTCAAAGCGTTATAAAGGAGATAATAGACACGCTGGGGCATACTGCAAGCAGCAAGGGCATAAGGCTGGGCTGCGACCTTCCCGGCGAGGACATGACCGTCTGTACCGATCGTCGTGCCCTCAGCCAGATACTTATAAACCTTGTTTCAAACGCGATAAAATTTACCCAAAAAGGCGAAGTTACCATAAAACTGCGCCGATATATTGATAACGGCAGCAACCGGATTGAATTTAGCGTATCCGATACCGGAATGGGTATCAGGGAGGAGGACAGGGAAAGGCTTTACCTGGCCTTTGAACAGGCTGAACAGGCAGCCTGCTACTGCCATGAGGGCACAGGGCTGGGATTATATCTGAACAGGAAAATGGCGGACATGCTGGGAGGAAGCATTGAATGCCAAAGCGAATACGGCAAGGGAAGTACCTTTACGCTGGTACTGGATGAAAGACGAGAACTGGAGGGTGAATGAAGCATTGGGGGGACGAATTCTTGTTATTGAGGACAACCCGATAAACCTGGAACTTATAACCTATTTATTAAAAGCTTTTGACTATACTGTTTTAACTGCAACCAACGGAAATGAGGGGATAGAATTGGCGCACAGCCAAAGGGTGGACTTAATAATCTGTGATGTCCATTTGCCCGGGATGGATGGCTACCAGGTGGCCCGCCGTCTAAAAGAACATCCTGTTCTTGGGAACATTCCCCTTGTTGCTGTTACCGCCCTTGCAATGATGGGCGACCGGGAGAAGGTGCTGGCAGCGGGATTTAACAGTTATATCAGTAAACCAATCATACCCGAGAAATTTATAAAACAGATAGAAGAGGTCATGCGTAATAAGTGCCCGGGTACCAGCCAGGGTGGTGCTATATATTGATAGAGAGGATTGAGGAGTAATGGCCACTATTCTTGTAGTGGAAGACCATGCAATGAGTCGGCAGATACTGATGACCCTTCTTGAGTATTCAGGACACAGGGTGTTGGAGGCTTCGGAAGGGGAAGAGGCGTTTGAACTGGCATGCAGGGTGCGTCCCGATTTGATTATAAGCGATATACTGCTGCCCAACATGGACGGAAGGGAATTTGTCCGGAGGCTGCGGACAAAAGCGGTCCAGGTGGATACGCCGGTTATATTTTATACAGCATGGTGCCGCCATCCGGAAGATATTAGGCTGGACGAATCCCTAAAACCATGTCTTATCATACCAAAGCCTTCCGAACCACAGGTCATCCTAAGGACAGTCAGTGAGCTGCTGGGAGAACCATCCACCGATGACCATTTACAGCCGGCGGCGGATGAATTATGTAAAGGCTGTGCAAAGCATGAGCGAGGCATAAGTATCGAGCTGCAGCTATCGGTGCTTATGGATTTGAGTTACAGCATGGTAGCGGAACGGGACCCCGGGAGGCTTTTGAATACATTTTGCAGGGCAGTTTGCGAGATGCTAAACTGCAGCCAGGCGGTATTGGCGATACAAGAAGAGAATGGAACTTTAAACTATTATACCGGACGGACCGATAACCTGCACGAAAGGTCCTGCCCGGAACACATGATTCTCCCGGGGAATATAATAGAAGCTGTTGCTGCTATGCGTGCACCGGTTCGATGGGGAAAGTGCATGATGGCGGTACCCTTTGCTTCTCCCGCCCGCCAATACGGATGGATATCAGTCATGGGCAGACCGGGAGTAGAACAGCTTACCGGGAGGGACGAGGAAATAATTATGACCCTGAGCACCCAGGCAGCCCTGGCCTACGAGAATATGATGCTGATGGAACAGCTAAAAAGGAATAATGAAATAAAAGACATGTTTATAACCAATATATCCCATGAGCTTAGAACTCCGCTTAATATACTGCTGAGCAATGCCCAGCTTTTCAAGCTGTATCTCCAGGATGACAGGGAGCTGGACAGGGAAAGGCTGCGCAGAAAGACAGATATGCAGATACGCAACTGCTATCGCCTGATAAGGCTGGTCAATAATTTCATAGATATCTCCAAGATTGAATCCAACCATTTTGAACTCAAACCGGTGAAATGCAACATAGTGGAGGTGGTGGAAGCCATAGTCACTTCTACGGTGGAATATGCCAGAATAAAGGGAATAGACCTGGTGTTTGACACGCAGCAGGAGGAAATGTTCGTATGCTACGACCTGGACAGTATCGAACGCATTCTACTGAACCTTCTTTCCAACGCCATCAAGTTTACACCCCGGGGAGGGACCATATATGTTAACCTAAGCATGGGCGACGGGTACGTTCGGATAAGCGTAAAGGATACCGGCATAGGCATTCCGGAAGAAAAGGTCGGTTTGATTTTTGAAAGGTTCAGCCAGGTGGATAACATACTGACCAGGAAAAACGAGGGAAGCGGAATAGGGCTTACGGTGGTCAAAATGCTTACCGAGATGCATGGGGGGAGGGTGTACGTGCACAGCCAATACAAAAAAGGCAGCGAGTTTGTAGTGGAGCTGCCGGAAAACTCGAATGGCGCACCCTGTCCTGAACCCCAACGGACGGCAAACGAATCCGGCCAAGACATAATTCAAAGGATAAAACTGGAATTCTCGGACATTTATTTTTGATTATTGTTTTATATGGTTTGCAGGATATATTATTATATATAGTGCCGGGCTAGGGTTTACAGCAGGACTACGTCAATAATTGTCGAATTTTAACAAGCAATACAACTAAAGAGGCGAAACAGACGATGATCGATTTTAAAAGGATTGGACTGGAAGACAAGGTATGGATGGACGAACTGATTGCCGCAGCAGATAAGGCAAGCTGCAGCCAGAACTTTACCAACCTTTTTATATGGGCGGATACCTATAACCATCTGGTTGCAAGAATAAACGATTATCTGGTTGTTAAGGGCAGCATCGGCGACGTAAAAAGATATCTTTTCCCTACCGGCTCCGGTGATATCCGGCCAGCAATAGCGGCTATGATGCAGGATGCATTGGATTGCGGGCATGAGTTTGTTATGGTGGGACTTTTGCCGGAAGATGCAGCCCTCCTTGAAAAGCTTTATAAGGGCAGCTTTGAGCTCAAGAAGTGGAGGGACGGATTTGACTACGTTTACCTTTTGGAAAAGCTGGTATTGCTGCCGGGCAGAAAACTTCATGCGAAACGAAACCATATCAACTTTTTTATTGAAAACAACGACTGGACGTTTGAACCGATAACCCTGGAAAACCTGGGCGAATGCAGAAAGATGAATGAAGAATGGTATAGAGAAAAAGGGCAGTCCTGCAGTGCCGGGCTGGCAAACGAGCGTCGGGCCGCAGAGAAGTGTTTTGAGAATTTCTCCGGGTTGGGCCTGGAGGGCGGGCTGCTTCGAGTATCCGGCAGAATCGTCGCCTATACCATCGGGGAACCGTTAAATTCGGACACCTATGTAATACACATAGAGAAGGCATACAGCAGCATTCGGGGTGCCTATCAGATGATAAACCGGGAATTTGCTTCCTTCATAAAAGACAAGCACCCGCATATAATTTATGTAAACCGGGAGGACGATACGGGAGATAAGGGTCTGAGAAGGGCGAAGCTGTCATATTACCCGGACAGGATGATTGAGAAATATACCGCAAGATACAAAAGGAGCAGTCTGAAATAATGACACCTAAGGGGATAGAAATCAGGCCGGCGGGAAAGGGAGATGCTGACCGCCAAAAAAAGATATGGAAGCTCTGCTTTGGAGATGATGATGCCTATATAGACTTCTATTTTGCAAGCAGGTACAAGGAGGATAAAACCCTGCTTATGCTCCTTAATGGACAGATAGTGTCCATGCTGACCATCATTCCGGTGGAGGTGGTGACAGCCGACGGGCGAACTTTCCCTTCCGCCATGCTGTATGCCGTCGCGACCCATCCCGAATACAGGGGAAGAGGTTTTGCTTCCCGGTTAATGGACTTTTGCGACAGGCATCTTAAGCAAAACCGCATGGAAATGTCGGTGATTGTTCCGGCGGAAGAACGGCTTTTTGATTTTTACGGTAAACTAGGGTATAAAAAGGGTTTTTATGTAAGGGAGATTTCGGTTGAAGCCGGTTCCATAACAGGGATAACGGGCGGCACAGCATCCTGGCCCTTGATGATGCCCGCCTCTCCGCGGGAGTACAATATAAGGCGGAACAGCCAGCTTAAAGGGGGCTTTTATGTTGCCTACCAGGATGAGGATATATCCTACCAGAAAAAGCTGTCGGCGCGGACAGGGGCGGATATCTATACAATAGATATTGAAGGAATGTGCGGCTGCGCAGCCGTGGAAAGGATAGACCGCGACAGGGTGTTAATAAAGGAGCTCCTGGTGCCGGAGCACCTTGTACCCCAATGCCTGGGGCAAATAGCGGAGCGGCTACCCGCCAGGGAGTATGTTCTGAGACTTCCTGCATGCCGGGGCGGTGGTCTAGGTGGCACTGTCCGCCCCTTCGGGATGGTAAAGTCATACCGGCATCCGGAAATCGGCACAGTCACTGACAGGTACGGGTATTTGGGCATTGCCTTTGATTAAGGGGAGGCGAATGCCTCGGGCCGCGCCGCCGGCAGGGGCGGACATTTTTCGTGCCGAATGGCACCAAGGGTATATAGCGGGAGACTGCTTTATTGAGATATGCAGTAAAGCTGTCTCCCATTTTTTTCATGTAACATTTTACCCGGTACCGACGTTAATAATAATGAAAGCAACCCGGCCGGGGAAGAAGGGAAAAAGGGCTATGACCAAAGGCGGAAATTTCAAGAACTCTGGGCAGTATGATAAAAAGTCCATAGAGGAGATATGCAGAGAAACATGGGAAACTCTGTACCGTTATGTGTATTTCCGGGTCCAAAACCGTGAAGAGGCGGAGGACATAACCCAAGAGGCCTATGCAAAAGCCCTTTCCCGCTGGCAGCAGAAAGCCGCCCGGCCGGATAACCACATTGCCTATCTGAAAGCCACGGCTCTCAACGTAATACGGGACCGGTGGCGCAAAACCAAGCGCAAGGGGGCTGAGGTGAACTTGGAAATGATAAACCCCCTCGAAACCGCAGTGGAAAACCCTGCGGAGGCCAGCAGTTTACGAATAATGATAGAAGGTGCGCTCAAAAAGCTGACCGAAGACCAGCGCAGAGTGATTGAACTGAGGATTATTAAAGGATTTTCGGCAGCCCGGACGGCTGTAATGATGGGCAAAAAAGAATCCACCATCCGTGTTATACAGTATCGGGCGCTACAGACTCTTGCAGATATCATAGATGAGAATTATTAGACCAGGGAGGGGCCGAATAATGAATGAAAATGAACGCAAGCTATCCGAATATATCGATAAGCTGAACGCGGAGCGGCAGCCGGAGCAGCACGGGGCGGCGGAGGATTCGCCGGAACTCGAAAGGCTCTATAGGACGGTGAGGCTGGTCAGAAGCCTTAGGGAACCTGCCCTGCCCAAGGGGGACTATCCAAGGAAACTGGCTGCCGCCGTGAGGAGCAGGCAAACGGGCAGAGGGCCTGCAAAGACGGTAAAAAGGGCCTGGTTGAGCGGTATGGCGGGGATGGCTGCGGTACTGGCAGTAGCCGTTTTGCTGTCCTCAGTTTTGCCCTTTGGACAGGCGGACATTGTACACGCAATGGAACAAGCCTTCAGCGAAGTAAAGGCCTATCATGGTGTCCTTGAAATTGTAAGCACCAACGCCGAAGGAAGCAGAAGCCTGAGGTCAAAGCTGGAGATATGGGCGGATAAAGAGGGGCATTATTATATAAAGGGCCTGGAAGGCTGGCAGCAAGGGGTGACCACGGCAAACAACGGCCAAAAGAAATGGCAGGTACAGCCGGACGAAAAGAGAGTAAATGTTTTTCCGGCCTTTCCCGACCCTTACCGTTTCATATTTGAACTGGGCAACGAAATAGAGCAGGCGAAAAACGCGCTTTCCACCAAAGTAATAGGGGAGGATACCATTGCCGGAAGAAAAACGGATGTTTTGGAGGTAACCCCTAAGGGCGGAGCCCCCTACCGGGTATGGGTGGATAAGGAGACAAGGTTGCCGCTGCAAAAACAAACCGCGATGCAAAACGCGCTGCAGTCCATAGTTACGTATACAGATATTGAGTTTAGCGATGCAATACCCGGTGAACTGCTTGCATTGGAAGTGCCCGACGGGTACACGGAGATTGACAAAAACCCGGAGCAGTATGTAAACAGCTTGGAAGAAGCCGGTGAATCCGTAGGGTTTATCCCGAAGGTGCCTGGAGTAATACCGGAAGGATTTGACCTGGACGGGATAGCCATAGCGCCCGGTACCGGCCTGGTTAAACTGTATTACACCGCGCAGGATAAGGAGACAAGGGTCGTGGCGGTTCAGGGCAAAGCCGCCGGGGAATTTGAACGGGTCTCGAA
>DASRVG010000131.1:0-15525 GCA_035655175.1 Clostridia bacterium
TAATACCGGGGCACTGCACCGGCCAAAAAGCGCAGTACAGGCTCTGGGAAAGGTTCGGGGACCGATACCGCGCCATGCACTCCGGTAGCGTTTTTGAGTTTTAGTACCACCTCTTTAGGCTTTCCCTGTACCGGTTTAGTAACCGGGCGGTTTCCAGGTACTCCCGGTTCAGCTGTTCTTTTTCATCCTCGTCCACGGTTTCGTTAAGCCTGCCGCCAAGGAAAGCAAGCCGGCACTCCAGTCGCCTAATATCATCCATCAGAACCCGGTAATCGGTGCCCGTCCTTTCCTTTGCCCGCTTCTCCCTCAGTTTTGACTGGTAATACTCGTAGCCGCCGTCATAACACTGCAGCCTGTTGTCCTCAATTACAAAAATACGGTTTGCCAGCTTTTTTATAAAATACCGGTCATGGGTAACAAATATTATGCTTCCTTCAAACTCGTTCAGCACCTCTTCCATCTTTTCCCTGGACCCTATATCCATGTGGTTTGTTGGCTCGTCCAGCACCAGCAGGTTTGCTCCGGACAGTATAAGCTTTGCGAAGGCCGCCCTGCCCTTTTCCCCCATGCTTAGGTTCCCGATTTTTTTAAACACGTCGTCCCCGCGGAACAAAAGCCCTGCGAGCAGCAACCTTGCATCCTGTGCCGCGGCCCCCGCCGCCAGCATTTTGTCAAGGATGGTGGCGTCATTATTCAAGTTGTCAAATTCCTGGGCGAAATAGCCAATCCTTACCGAGGGGTTGACGGTGATGCTGCCTTCATAGTCCCTGTCTTCGCCGCACAGCATCCTAAGAAGGGTTGTCTTACCCGTTCCGTTTTGCCCGATAAGCGCAATTTTATCCCGCCGCTTAATATTGAAGGCGGCATCCTCAAAAAGGACTTTCTGCCCGAAGGCTTTGGTGATGCCCTTCCCCTTTATAAGGTAGGGCGGCAGCTTCTGATGGGTAACTCCCTTGTTTATCACCTCGAAGGCCGGGGACACCTCTTTTCGCGGTTTGTCTATTTTCTCCGCTTCAATCCTTGCAAGCTCCCTTTCCTTCGCCTTTAACACTCCGGCATGCTTTTTGGCCTTGGACCTGTAAAAGTCATTCTGGCCCGCCGACTTGTGGGCGCTCTCGTACCAGCCCTTCCGCTCGTAAATGACCTGTTTAAGATGCTGTATCCTGGCCTGCTGCTTTTGATACTCCCTTGTTACGCTCCTTTGTTCAATCTCCTTTTGGTCCCTGTAGGCCGAGTAATTGGCTTCGTACACCTTCAATCCCCGGGGCGTTAATTCCCATATCCGGTTTACCATATTATCCAGGAAATATCGGTCGTGGGATATTATTAGCATTGGGTTTTTTTGCTTGGCCACAAATTCCTCCAACCAGGCGCAGCTTTCCATGTCTAGGTGGTTCGTAGGCTCGTCAAGTATAAGCAAGTCGTAGTCTTTTAGCAAAGCACTGCACAAAAGAAGCTTTGTCTTTTCACCGCCGCTTAGACTTTGTGCCCTCTGCCTCCATTTGTTCCTATCCAATCCCACATCATAAAGGGCACTTTCCACCGCCCCGGCATCCGCCGCATCGTCCGGGACGGCGCGGTGCGCTGCATCGTAGACCGTTATATCTTCGTCGAACTCAGGGTACTGCTGGACATATAGTATTTCCATATGGGAAGGAGAACGGGTTATTTGGCCTGCATCGCCCTCTTCAAGCCCCGCCAGCAGCCTTGCCAGGGTTGTCTTGCCGACGCCGTTGGCTCCTATAAGCCCTATCCTGTCCCCGTCGTTGACCTGGCCGCTTATATTCTCAAACACACGTTTACCTTTATAGCTCTTGCTTAAGTTTGTAAACTGCAGCTTCATCAAATCATCTCCCTTTGCCGTTTAAGGAGAATAAGCCCGGCGCAAAAATTAAAAAACCGCAGCAAACACCCGGGTGTAATACTGCAGCATGGATATCGCCATATTGGCCGCGAAGGCCTGCGGTGCCGATAATTATTCCCCTGTAAGTGTTTTTTAACCATCACCTCAAAGGCGTGCATACTCCTGCCGTTATTTGCAGCGCCTTTAAAACATTATTTATAATTTGCCGGTTAAAAAACACTCCTCATCGCGCACCTCGTAAAGTATATTGTTGCAATGTGATTATACCACGCAGCGGGCTTTACGGCAACCCCGCCCTTTTTCTTCAGAATATTCGAAGACCAATGCGCAAATAATACACAAAAAAGGGAGGTTTGTCATGCACACCTTGAGCCATTTACAGGAGGCCCTGCACCAGAAGGAACAGGCGCTGGTCCAGTACGTCAGGTACATGCGGGAGGCCCAGGACAGCCAGAATGAAGAAATCGCCGCCCTTTATGCGGACCTGGCAAAAGCAGAGGAAAAGCACATCGCCGTCATAAGGGACCAGGTCGCCCAACTGTCAAACGGGATGAATACTCTTAACAAGTACCAGCAGGTGAACCAGTACAGCTCGCAGCACTCCACCTACCAGGGTAGTCCTGAACTGTAGTCTGGGCGGGAAGGGGACATACCACATAATTTAAAAGCCCTCCTTAGTTTTATCCTAAGGGGGGCTTTGGTTTCGTCGAATTATTCCTCAGTTTCCTCGTCTACCGGTTCTTCGTCATTTTCTTCGCCTTCTTCAGGCTCATCTTCATCGTTTCCGTCGCCTTCTTCAGACCCATCTTCTACAGGCTCTTCTTCAGCCTCTCCTTCAACGGGCTCTTCCGCTTCAACCTCTTCCTCTGCAATGGGTTCTTCAATTTCGACATCTTTGAACAGTTCATAGGTTCGATACACCAAGGCTATAGCCTGCTCCCTTAAAGTATTCGCTTTGGGAGCAACAATATTCCCGTCCATTCCTTTTATTATGCCCTTGCCGCTCATAAACCCGACGGCCTCCAGCGCCCAATCGGAAATCTCGTCCATGTCCGCAAAGGTCACTTCAAAGCTTTCGGCAACCAGTGAAGGATGCACTGCCTTTAAAGCCCTGTAGAACATTACCGCTATCTCTTCCCTTGTAATGTTATCATTCGGGAAAAACTCCGTTTCGGTTTTGCCAAAAACGATGCCGAGGGCGTTAGCCTTTAATATTTCGGGATTCTCGGTGTCAGTAAACACGTTCTCTTCCGGTATCTGGGCTTCTTCACCGGAAAGGGCTTCATAAAGCTTCACAATCAACTCACAAAAATCTTCCCTTGTGATGTCATCCTGATAGTTGCTAAGTACCTTTTCGGTAACAAGCCCGTTTTCTATTGCCAGTTCAATCTCCGGCACCGCCCACTCGCTGGGAGCGTCCACTTCTTCTCCCTGGTCATCAGCCGCTTCTTCATCCTGATCTGCGGGCTCATCCCCTTCTTCCCCTGTGGCCCCATTTTCTACTATGGGGTCCTCCTCTGGCACATCTTCCTCTGCCAATACAAGCCCTGGAAACATCAGAGTAATCAAAGTACAGATGGTTAAGATTGCAAGCAGTTTGCGAAACATTTTTGCAGTTTTCCTACCCATTATTCTCCTCCTTTTTTAAACAGTATTTGAGTTTTCAATATCCATTAAGAATATTGACATTTGAAGTGGTATCATGCAAAAGTCCCGGATGAGGTTGTCAGACAATACCAGTGAAGACAATTGCAACGCCGAGAAAGCCTAAAGAAAACTCTTGTCAAAATGATACCATAATCCGCCGCTAATGGGAATAGCAATTTTTGTTTTTCCTCAAACCCCCAAATTCGGATATGCTTGTACAATTCAAAGCCCCGCCCTCTTGACACGCCTTGTTCTACTTACGGTTTTCTGTAACGTTGTCACCTGCCGACCATGCTCTGTTTGGAAATCGCAACCCCCGTCCCCTCGCTCCCTTATTGGGAGAAGCGTGCGGTGCGAAGCCGGTTTATGGCGGCGCCTATTTCAAAGACCCTTGGTAGAGACAATTCCCCGGGATGTCCCCTAAAGGGCGATATCACGTCCAGTCCCCTGTTTTGGATATCGGTTATCACCCTTGCAAGCGTTGCTTTCAGGGTGCTTTTCCCATCGACGTACCTTTGCATGTATTTAAGTATTTCGGCGATGGCGTTGGTCTGGCCGAAGTCCACCAACTGCTCCACAAAGGCAAGGTCAATGGTATCCCTGCCGTATAGTATTGTATCCATTCCCTTTACCTTAACCTTGAACCGGTCGTCTAACCTTACGGCAGGCGCTGGCCTTCTTTCGATAATGCAGCCAAAGGTCCCCGTGGTTTCCTTTTGCCGGAGAGCCAAGTTTTTCGCAGCTATGCCCTTTGCCCTGTCGGTTACGTCATAGGGGCGGTAGCTGTCCATCATTACAACGCTGTCGGCCACTTCGAAATAGTCCCCGGAGCCCCCTACCACCAGCACGGTGGAAACCCCCATCTCTTCATAGAGCTGCCTTATCCGGTCAATAAAGGGGGTTATGGGCTCCTTGTCCTTCGCCACCAGCTCCTGCATCCTGCCGTCACGTATCATGAAGTTTGTGGCGCTAGTGTCCTCGTCAAGCAGCAGTACTCTCGCCCCAAGTTCCAAGGCCTCCATTATATTGGCCGCCTGGGATGTGCTGCCGCTGGCGTTCTGGGTGGAGAATCCCACCGTATCGTCACCGTTGGGAAGATTGTTTATGAAGGGGGATATGTTTACCCTCCCCACTGCCCTGCCGTCCTCCGCCCTTATCTTAACCGCATCGGCGCAGGATATAACAAACTCCCTGCCGTCCCCGGGCACGTGATTGTAAACTCCTCTTTCTATCGCTCTTAAAAGGGTCGACTTGCCGTGGTATCCTCCGCCCACTATAAGGGTTACTCCCTTTTTGATTCCCATACCCTTTACTATGCCGCGATTTGGAAGCTTAATTTCCACCTCCATGGAAGGCGGGGAAACAAAGGGTATGGCTCCCCTTTTGAGCGGCCTTTGGCTTATCCCGCTTTCCCTTGGAAGAACCGACCCGTTGGCAATAAAGCATACAAGGCCCAGCCCGTCAAGGGCACCCCTTAAATGGTCCGCATCCTCCATCGTCTCCGCGTGCTTCCTTAGTTTTTCCGCATCCAGAGCTCTGTACATTAGTGACCGGTCAACTATGCGGGGCAGCTCGTCAAGAAGCATCTCCCGGGCCTGCCGCGCAAGTACCCTTCTTCCGGCGGCGGGAAGGCCTACGGTAAGCCTTGCTTCAATATATTCTTTATTAATCACCACCGAGGTGCGCTCCAGCATTTCCTGGCCGCAGCTTTGGATGGCGATAAGGCCGCTTTTGCCGGTGCCCCGGTGTCCCTCGGCCGTTGCCCCTATTGCACCCGCCACCGCCCGGGTTATAAAGTCCTCAAAGCCTATCCTCCGTGACCGGCCTTCAAAGAGTTCCCCGGGAAACCCCGCTACTTTTTGGTCCACCCTTACCCTTATCCTTGACGGCGATGCAAAGGGGTCCCCCTGGACGTAATCAATATAAAGCGTAAAATTCTTCATTCTATATGTACCGGTTAGGTCTTTGTATGCCTTGTACCCCTTACCGTCTATCCTTGACAGTATCCCTTCAAGGGTTTTTTCATCCACTAAAACCACTCCCCTAATTCTCATCGGTTTATACAATTATGGTGCAGGCTGCCCGTATAGTTAGCCTTAACCACGTTTTTATATTTTATCATAACAAGAAGCACTAAAAAAGCGGCCCAGCCGATTTTTTAGCCTCTATGTTTTTTTACCTTCCAAAGCCCATTCCCCGGCCCTGTCCAAAACCTTTTCCTCCGACATAGCCTCTGTCCTGCCCGTTCCGGCTGCCGCCATAGCCCATTCCTAATCTTACGCCGCAGCCCTGGCCGGAAAAACCTCTGCCGCCTTCACCGTTACAGAATGACCCCAACCGCTGCTCTTGCAAACCTTCTCACATTAACCACCCTCCTTTAACCGGTTTGTGCTTACCATTATAAAGGGTAAATGTGATAGAACTGTGATAAAACAGTGAAAAATTATTAAAACCTTACTCGGCGGCCAGCAGTGCCGCCATAATATAGACAAGCTGCTTTTTAAGTATCGCCGCGGTATCCTGCACCGGCGCAAGGGGCATGTTTATTATTAGTGCCCCAATTATCCCTCCCTCTTGGCTTATTGGTATCCCTATTACCATGAAGCTGCTGCCAAACCGGGGATGGGTGGCGGTCACGGTAACATCCTGCCCGGACATAATCTCTTCAAGCAGGCCGCCCCTCCGGTAGTGGTGAGCCATCATGGGCATCTGCATGCCGTGCCCGCTGCTGTACAAAGTACGGCCCTCCCGGTCCAAAAGCTTTATGCTGCAGTTGTAGTCGTATACGAAGCCCTCCAGGGCGTCCTGCAGCTCTTCGCTGCCCAGTGTGTAAATATCCTGCACAAGGACCCTGGCCCTGTTCCTTACTTCCCCCACCCTCTGCCGCGTATAAAAGTCCTCCAAAAAAATTATCTGGAAGGACCACAGGAGCGCCAGGACAACGACCATAAGCAGCAGCATGCCGGCCCACAGCTTATGGGCTATGCTCTTCATTTTACATCCCCCGTCTCGAATTTATAGCCTGTGCCCCATACGGTTACTATGAACCCCCTGTATTCCCCCAGGCTTTCACGGAGCATTTTTATATGGGTGTCCACCGTCCTCAGGTCAC
This sequence comes from Clostridia bacterium, assembly GCA_035655175.1. GTDB lineage: Bacteria > Bacillota > Clostridia > Ch29 > Ch29 > JAAYEV01. The sequence goes on from DASRVG010000131.1 coordinate 6,624, forward strand.
CGTAAAAGTCATAGCCCCAAACCTCGTTAAGGACCTGCTGCCGAGAAAAGACCCTGCCGGGGTTTTGTGCAAAGAAACTCAGAAGCTCGTATTCCTTGGGCGTAAGCATAACCTGTTTGCCGTTAACCGTTACATTCCTTGAACCAAAGTTGATATGCAGGCCATTGAATTCGGCCTTGTTTGCCCCCGCACTCCTACCGCTTATGCTTTGGCTGCGCCGGATTACCGCCTTGCTCCTTGCCAGGAGCTCCCTGGGGCTGAAGGGCTTTACCATGTAATCGTCCACGCCCAGTTCAAAGCCGAAAAGTTTGTCATATTCCTCCCCCCTGGCCGAAAGCATTATAACCGGTACCTGGGAGGTCTTACGTATCTCCCTGCACACCGTCCACCACAAGAATTCTCTCTTTGGCCACGGCCTTCACCTTCCAAGTTAATCTTTAAATTATATAACATAAAATTGCACCTTTCAGGCTTTATAGCGCAAAATTTCATATTTTCATCACAAAAATATACAATGCATTAATAGAACAAACCCCGAAAATCCTTACTCGGGACAGGTATTTAGCTATCACCTACGATGACACGCTGGAAGATGTGGAAGTATGGAAGTAAAAAAGCCATTTCCTGCTTCCACAAAAATTGTTATTGACATATGTTCATAATTGGGTATAATAAAATTATAATTAACATATGCCAATAACGAAAGGAGGCTGTCGAAATGCCGAAAAGAAACGGGACCGGTCCACTGGGGTTTGGACCAATGACTGGAAGAGGACTGGGGTTTTGTAACATGGCGAATGTATCCAGGCTTGGACTGGGACTGGGTTTCGGTTTGGGCTTGAGACTGGGACGAGGCCGGGGCTTTGGAAGAAGGATGGCTTGCTACTTCGCCGGATACCCCGGTGGATATCCTGTTCAATACCCCGCTGCGAATCCTATCGATTTGAAAACGCAAAAAGAACTCCTTGAGCAGCAAAAAGCGTTTCTTGAAGACAGGCTTAACGTGATAAGCAAGCAGTTGGACGGCCTTTCGGATAACGATTAGTATAGGGGGGGACAAATCCCCCTTATACTAATAATGCCGATGCGGGAGGTGTATAAAAATTGCCCAGGCCAAGGAAATGGAGGAAGGTATGTGATCTGCCCCGGATTAGCCTTTTCGGGCCGCTCAACACACGGACCTATGAAACGGATTCGATAATAATGACGGTGGACGAATACGAAACCATCCGCCTGATTGACTGGGAGGGAATGACGCAGGAGGAATGCGCGGAAAGGATGAACGTAGCCCGCACAACCGTGCAGCGCATCTATAACGATGCAAGAAAGAAACTTTCCGAAACACTGGTACAGGGAAAGCTTCTTAGGATTGAAGGCGGGGACTACAAGCTGTGCGACCAGGACCCGCAGCTTTACGGGTGTACAAGGTGCTACAGGCACAGGCACGGTAGAAACTTATAAAAATTTATACTGCAAAAGGAGAGGAAACATGAGCGAGAAATGCGATCAAAACTGCAGCGCCTGCGGCGAAGAATGCAGTGACAGGAAGGAAAAACAGACGGATTTTTCCGTAAAACTAAATGCCAATAGCAGTGTCAAAAAAGTAATAGGCATTATAAGCGGCAAGGGCGGCGTTGGCAAGTCCCTTGTTGCATCAATGCTTGCGGTGCTAATGAACCGCCGGGGGCACAGCACCGCGATCTTTGATGCGGATATAACAGGACCCTCCATTCCCAAGGCCTTCGGAATCAAGGGCAAGGCCAAGTCCGGTGGGCAGGGGCTGCTGCCGGTGGAAAGCCGGGACGGAATAAAAATAATGTCCATAAACCTTCTTCTCGAAAGCGACACCGACCCTGTAATCTGGAGGGGACCCCTTATAGCCAGTATGATAAAACAGTTCTGGACCGACGTGGTATGGGGCGACGTCGATTTCATGTTTATTGACATGCCGCCGGGAACCGGCGACGTGGCGCTTACGGTATTCCAGTCGCTGCCGGTTGACGGGATAATAATAGTCACATCGCCACAGGAGCTGGTGTCCATGATAGTATCCAAGGCGGTCAACATGGTAAAGAAAATGAACATTCCGATACTGGGAATCATCGAGAACATGTCCTACCTCAAATGCCCCGACTGCGGCAGAGAAATTAACGTATTCGGGGAAAGTCGCATAGAAGAAGTGGCAAGGGAGCATGGCATACCGGTGCTTGGGAGGCTGCCCATAGACCCGGCCATTGCCTCCGCCTGCGACAAGGGGCTTATCGAGAACTTCGAAGGCGACTGGCTTGATAAAACTGCAGAAATACTGGAAAAGTAAAAAGAGACCTCTGTTTTTACCGGGCTGTCACTGACAGCCCTCATGGGAACCCCAAACCAAGGGCGGCCATTTTTGTTCGGCCGCCTTTGGTCATTATTTCCTATTCCCGATGTAGACTTGTATCGCGTCCCTTAAGAACTCCGTCATGCCTGGCTGCCCCTGGTCGTAATATGCCCTGAACCTCTCGTCCTCCACGTACATCTGCGCCAGCCCGGCATGAGCTTCACTGTCGTAGCTGCCCCAGCATATGGTAAGCCATTCCCGGTGAAGCTGCGCCGCCCTTTGGGCCGGCTCCCCCGCCGGGTCGCCCTGCCTGAAAGCCTCGGCCAGCGTCTCTTTTACCTGCTTATCAAGGCCTACCATGCTGTCATACTGCTCCTTTGTCATGTTCCTGAAAGCCTCGTTCGACCTTTCCACCGCCTCGTCGCCGTACCTTTCCCTTGTCTCTTTTCCGAATTCTCTCTCGTTATCCTCCACCAGTTTTTGCTTGAAGCCCTCGAATTTTTCCCTGTCGGTCATTTCAATCCTCCCTTCCGCCGAAGCTATTGTCTTTTCCACGTTGGCTATAAGCTCTTCTATCCGCACCCTTTCTGCCAGAAGGTTTTTATAGTGCTGCCGCAGTGCCTTTAACCTGTCAAATTCCGGCGAATCCATGATGGCTTTAATTTCTTCCAGGCCCATGCCCAGTTCCTTGTAGAAGAGAATTTGCTGCAGCCTATCAACCTCTTTGCGGCCGTATATCCGGTACCCCGAGTCGTTGATCCTTGCGGGTTTAAGGAGCCCGATTTCGTCGTAGTATCTAAGCGTACGGGTGGTGACGCCTGCCATGTTTGCCAACCTTTGTACCGTATATTCCATCTGCCCACCCCCTGACACCATTACTATACACCTTAACGTAACGTCAATGTCAAGGGCTGATTACGGGTAAAAATTGTATATTGGAGGATTGAACGCCGGCATGTAGAATTGTATAGGGAATAAAAAAGTCGAAGGAGTTGCAGCAGTTGAAACACGTAAATTTGACCGGAGGATTGCCAAAACCCAATGCCGGGGTATGGAAGGAAGCCGTAAAAGACTGCCTGCCCATTACCACCGGAATAATCCCCTTCGGGCTTACCTGTGGAATAATGGGCCGGACCGCCGGCTTTTCCATATTTGAAATAACCTTCATGTCCATGACGGTTTTTGCCGGGGCTTCGCAGTTTATCGCTATTGCAATGATCGGTTCGGGGATTACCGGCTGGTGGACGGTGGTGTTTACCACATTCATGGTAAACCTAAGGCACCTGCTTATGGGCGCATCCCTCTCACCCTACCTGCTCAAGCTGTCCAAGCCCCTCCAATACCTGCTGGCCTTCGGCATTGTGGATGAAGGTTATGCCTTAACCATGGACAGGATAGAAAGAAAGGGCTATGACCCAAACTACCAACTGGGCATATCCGCATTGATTTATATAGTATGGGTCATCTCCACTTTCCTGGGCGCTTACTTTTACAATGTTATACCCAATCCGCTGGAATGGGGGATAGATTTTGCGCTGCCGGCAACCTTCCTGGTGCTTTTAATACCCCGTCTCGCGGACAGGACCTCCATAATCATCTTCCTGGTCTCTGCCCTGAGCGCAGTGTTGGGGGCTTTATACCTACCGGGCAAATGGTACATAATACTGGCCGCAACCGTAGCGGCTATAGTCGGGGGTTTTATAGAAGGGGGCAGTAAGGATGAATCTTAAACTTATTTCAATTGTACTGGGCATGGCCGCTGCCACCTATATCACCCGAATAGGTTCCCAGGTACTGTTTGCCAGCGCCGGGATGCCGGCCTGGATGGAGAGGTGGTTAAAACATGTGCCGACGGCGTTTCTTACCGCCCTCATAGTGCCGTCTCTTTTGATGCCCGAGGGGCGCCTTGATATATCCCTTGGCAACAACTACCTTTTGGCCGGGGCTGCGGCCGCCTTTATCGCCTATAAGACAAGGAACGTGCTTATTACAATACTTATCGGGATGACGGTTATAATTGTGTTAAACCGGTTTATGCCCTTTTAGAAAGGACCGGCTCCCAGCCGGTCCTTTCTAAAAGCCCAAGTAAAACATATAGAAGGAAAGAAGCAGTATGGCCCCGCCCATTGCTATCTTGAACACCCGGCCCAGCCTGCCCAGCCGTGTGGACGAAGCAAGGCCGTTTGCAAGGCCGACCGACGTGCCGGCGGCAAGCAGCAGCACGCTGTGACCTACCGAGTATAGGAACAAAAGCAGCACGCCCCACAGGAGGCTCCCCCCTTGGGCCACCATTGCCAGCAGCACAACCAGCACCGGTGTCGCGCAGGGGGATGCAAAAAACCCGCCCAGCATCCCCAGGGCTGCAGCACCAATATAGCCCTTCCGCGCACTTTTACCCATTATTTTCGCCTGGGGTATTATGTTTATTATGTCCCACATTTGCAGCGCCATCAGGGCCATAAGGGTTCCCAGCAGTATATACCACCAGGAGCCGCTTCCCCGCATCAGCTTACCGAACAGCGAGGCCAGCGTCCCCAGCGCTGTGAACGCTACCGCCATGCCCGTGCAAAATACCAGCGAATACCTGAAGGCCCGCTTTGTATCCCCTCCGGCGTACCCGCCGACATACCCGATAACAAGGGGTATGCTTGACAGGGAGCAAGGCGTAAAGGCGGTAAGAATTCCTGCGATAAGCGCCATCAAAGGTGCAATCCATATATTGCCGGCAATCAGTTCCCCCAGTATATTAAGCCATCGGTCTATCATTCCGCACCAATCTCCTTAAGTATCCTTATTATCTCGTCCTCCGGCAGGTATCCCTCGTGGTAGCCATAGGGCTTACCTTCTGCGTCAAAGAAAAACTGCGTGGGGATAACCCATACACCGAACTGCCCGGCGGCCTTCAGGTTTTTATCCGCGTCCACCGACTTGATGACAGCCCTGCCCCGGTAGTCCCTGTTGACCTTTTCGATAATGGGGTCCATCTCACGGCACGCAGTACAATAGTCCTCTCTGAAGTTAATCATGACCGGCAGGCCGTGGGACAAAATTTTCTCCAGGTCAAAGTTTTCTGTAGCATCAAGGGCAAATTCCGATGTGTCGTACCCTTGCGCTTTACTCCCGGGCAGCAGGTTTTTATAGGCCCATATTCCGAATATAACCACCACCACAAGGATGGGAACCGCTATTTTTATCATCGGTTTCTTCGATTTTGGATGAACATTTTCGTCTATTATGCTGTCATTCGTTTCTCCCTTTGCACCGATACCCATGTTTCCTTCCGAAATGTTGTTTATATCCTTATTCATCGCTGCAGCCCCCCTTGTTTGGATTTGTGTATTAATTCCACAGCAGTTACTATAAACTTATCCCTTATATTCATGTCCTAAACACCCGGATTGCCGGACACAATATTTTATTCATTATACCACCCCCAGTAGACGTTTTTACCTGTTACTGAACGGACAAATATAACCGGTACCCCCTACTCGTACCGGTTATAATGCGTTTGCTTCATAAATCTTAAGCGCTCTATTCCTTTGCGTAATCGTCAAAGTATCCCTGCACAATCACTATCGGTGTCCCCTTGTCACCGCTGCCGCTGGTTAAGTCGCAAAGGCTGCCCAAAAGGTCGGTAAGCTGCCTTGGAGTTGTGCCAAGAGCCTCATCCCTGCCCACCAGGTGTTTCCCTTTTTGCTTTATCCTTTCCTTTATTGCCTCCTCCTTTTCGCTGCCATCTAATCCCTTAAGGTCGTTGTCGGCTATATACTTTATTTTTATTTCGCTGGGAGTACCCCTAAGCCCGTCGGTGTACCCCGGGGAAACCACCGGGTCAGCCAGTTCCCATATTTTACAGCGGGGGTCCTTGAAGGCACCGTCGCCGTATATCAATACTTCAACATGCTTTCCGGTTCGCTCCAATATCGCTTTCTGCACTTGGTCCACCACTTTTTTGCAGTCCCGCGGGAAAAGTTTAATACTGGTTTCGGTGGCTTTATTGGTGCCCAGCAGCCCGAATTCCGGGTTGTAACCGCTCCCGTTTACCGGCTTTGTCAGTAAATCGTCCAGTCCGTATACTTTTTTTGCCCCGGCCTCCTTGAGTATCCTCTTTGTCCTATATCTTGTATGAACGTCTGCCGTCAGTATTTCCTCGGCGTAGTCCAGGGCTATCGTGGGGTTGTTTGCCAGGATTATTTCTATATTGCCATTTTCGGCAACCCCTTTATAATAGCTGACATAGTCTATACCGGTGAAGGGATGGGGCACATTTTCGCCGAACAGTTCCCTGTACTTTTTCTCGTCCAGCACATCGGTATAGGGGTTGATGCCCGCCTCATACAGCCTTTCAATATCCATAAGCGGGTTTCCTATTTCGTCCGAGGGATACTTAAGGAACAAATACACCTTCGGAACTCCCATGGCTATGCCCTTGAGCACCAGCGAAAACCTGTTCCTGCTAAGTATCGGGAAAACAACCGCTATTTCGCCGGAGAATTTGCTCTTTACATCAAAGGCTATATCCTCCAGGGATGCATAGTTGCCCTGGGCCCTTGCCACAAAGGATTCTGTTATGCCAATAACGTCCCTGTCCATCAGATCGAATTTATCCGAAGCCATGGCCGCAGTAATCGAATCTACCACAATTTTTACCGGGTCATCCCCTTTACTTATGATAGGAGCCCTTATACCCCTTACAGTCGTTCCTACAGTCCTTGCCATCCTTTACCCTCCCTCTTAGGTGAGCCACCATCTCACCAGCAACTGTCCGCCAAAGGCGGTATTATTTTTCACCAGTAAATAGTATACCAATAATTATAACATTTTCCCAATAATATTTTGCCCCGCCGTCACCCATTAGAATACGCAGCTGTCTTAAAACCCGGCCTGCCGCTCCTTTTAAAAGGCAAAAAAAATCACCCGGAGGCGGGTGATTTTATTATATGTTTTTAATCGTTTCCGAATAATGACCCTATGCCTATATTGCCTATGATGCTTCCTTCGCCCTTACCCTTACTGCTGCCGGCCTTGCTTGCGGCGTAGATCCTGTCGGCAAGCCTTGAGAACGGCAGCGACTGAAGCCATACGGTTCCCGGCCCGGTCAGCGTTGCAAGGGCAAGGCCCTCACCGCCGAACAAGGCGTTCTTTATGCCGGTGGCAAACTGGATATCATAATCCACTTTACTGTCCATTGCCACCAGGCAGCCGGTATCCAGTTTTATGGTTTCGCCTACCTGCAAGTCTTTTTCGATTATGGTGCCGCCTGCATGCATGAAGGCAAGACCGTCACCCTCAAGCTTTTGCATGATAAAGCCCTCTCCGCCGAACAACCCTACGCCTATCTTCTTCTGGAAAGCTATGCCCACTGAGATGCCTTTAGCCGCACAAAGGAACGCATCCCTCTGGCAGATGAGAGTCCCGCCGTAATCCCCCAGGTCGAAGGGTATCACCTTGCCGGGATAGGGCGCCGCAAAGGCCACGCATTTTTTGTCGCTGCCCCTGTTGGTGAAGGCTGTCATAAACAGGCTCTCACCGGTTAAAACGCGTTTCCCGGCAGACATAAGTTTACCCATCAGGTCCTTTCCTTCTTTTCCGGAGCCGTCACCGAACATGGTCTCCATCTCTATTGCCTTGTCCATGTACATCATGGCGCCGGCCTCCGCCACTATCGTCTCGCCGGGGTCCAGCATGATCTCCACAAACTGCATGTCATCGCCGAATACCTTTAATTCAACCTCATGCGCCTTGCGCATATTGTTCCCCCTTCCTAAATTTAATAAACCGCTATTATTTAATGCTGCGCCAATATCCGCCTGTGTAAAGCACTTTCCCAAGGATGTCCTTTTGTAACACAGGACTATGAATCCTGCCATACGTGAAAATTACTTTATATTTTATATTAACATGGGTAATTGAAAAATACTTTTGTAAAATTGCCATTTATTTTATTAATATTGCCAAAAAGCTGCACCCTCGTATGTTGGGTGCAGCTTTTATAAAGTTCCTTTGCCTATTCCGCCGGGTCGTATCCCACCACCGTCCATATTCCGGTGGAATCCTGCCTTACAAGCCGTTCAAGGTACACTTTTCTTATCGGGGTTTTATCACCGCCCACTCTTACCACCGCCTTGACGCCGCTGTTTTCAACAACCTCCAGCTCTTCATACTCTATGGGGTAATCCCCGGTGATGCCCCCGGGAGACATCTCAAGGCTTACGAATACCTGGGCCACATAAGCGGGGTCGAGCCTCCAAGGCGAATGTCCCGCGTCCACGCCTTTCTGCTCGTTTTGCTCCACTTCCATGTTCACCGGCACCTCCACCCGCGGTTTAACGGTAGGCCATTCACCGGTTTCCGGCATTTCCACCGGTCCGCCGGCCAAAGCTGCCGCAAATTGTGCCAGCATATCCAGCGAAGCGTTTCCTACTACAGCATACTCGTATCCGTCCTGTCTCCAGCGTACAGAACTAATACCGGCCATACCGTCATACTGTCCGCCTTCCAATATCCCCCGCCCATCCTGGACCGGCGACTGGACTTCGGCGGGGCTGCCGTTCACCTTCGCGAGGATTGCATTCGAGACCC
>DASRVG010000132.1:0-4747 GCA_035655175.1 Clostridia bacterium
GAAACTGCAGGACAGGCTTATAATAATCCTTGACATTGAAAAGGTGCTGTCGGATACCGAAAAGGGCCACCTGCAGGAAATGCCGGTATAAGCGTTATTAAGTTTAGGGGGTAATGGTTATGGATGTTATGCCATGGCAGGCAGTGGTGTTTATAAGTATACCCGAGGCATTTTTGATAATGCTTATGGGATTGGTTCTGACCGGGCTTAAGCCCGACCTAAAAAGGCTTGCAATCGCCGCCGTTATACAATCGATAGGTTCATATTTCATCAGAGGTATGGATTTTCCCTACGGTGTACATATATTAATTCAACTTGTCACCATGGCGGTTCTGGCAAAATTGTGCCTCCGCTACCGGTGGTCGGCTGTGATGCCGGGGATACTGCTCGGAGCGGCAGTATTTTCAGGCATACTGGACCAATTGTACTTTCCCTTTGTGCTAAGAATAGTGCCCCTGGAGGTAATTCTAAGCAGCCCGTGGGTTCGGGTTTTGGTGTCGCTGCCGGAGCAGGCTGCTATGCTTGTTATAATACTACTTTGTTACAAGTACAACTTCAAAGTGTTTGATGTTACGGTATTTGAAGAAGGGATGTAAATGCTTGACAAGAACGCCATATATATAGTGAGTATAATACTGCTGCAGGCTATGCTGCTTATCATGCTGTTTCAAAGCCTGTATTTCAGCACTGAAATCGGTTATTGGGCTGAAGCTGTGCTTTCTGTTATGCCGTATATTTCGTACATAGTAATGGTCCTCACCATCATTACGGTGGTTACGGTAAGCAAGCTGTCGCTTATGGCCCGCAAGCAGCAGGAGCTGGAGATAAAGGAACTGGAAAACCGTCACATAAAACAGATGAACGAAGCACTGCGGGGCCAGAGGCACGACTTCAACAACCACCTCCAGGTAATATACATGCTGGCCCAGGCCAACAGGCTTCCGCAGGTCCTTGCGTACCTGAAGGACCTCACCGAGGAGGCGGCAGGAGTAAACAACATACTGGGAATGCAGTGCCCGACGGTGGGGGCGCTTATTAGCTCGAAACTGGGCCTGGCCCAAAAATCCGGGGTCGAGCTGGAATACGACGTGCAGGGGGATATAGAGGGCGGCAGGGTAAGGCCTCTTCATCTGTGCCGTATTTTGGGGAATCTCCTGGACAACGCCATTGAAGCGGTAAGGGAGCTAAAGCTGCCGTCGCCCAAGGTGGAACTTAAGGCTTACTGCGATGCGGGAAAGCTTTACATAAGCGTAAAAAACCCGGGGCAGATACACCCTTCTGTTATGGACCGGCTTTTTATACCGGGTACCAGCACAAAAAAAGGGAAAAACAGGGGAATGGGACTAAATATTGTAAAGGGTATAGTCGATATGTATAACGGAAGGATAGAGGTGGACAGTAACCCGGAAAGGGGAGTGCGGGTACTGGTGGAACTTCCCCGGTGAAGGTGGAAAGTATGAAAAGACTTTGCGACAGGTTAGCTGCATTCATAGCGCGGCGAAGTACGAGTGAAGATGCGAATATCGAGGTAATAAGCTACGGACTGCAGGGGATACTGGGGACCGCCGCGGAGTTCGCGCTAATAATTCTGGCGGGCACGGCGCTGGGGATGCTTAAGGAAATGCTGGTTATGTCGGCAACCTTTGTGACGGTAAGGCTTATGGCGGGGGGAGTGCATTTTTCCACCTACAACAGGTGCCTTGTCTCAAGCGTCCTTATTTTCGTGTTTGGCGGTTTCTTGGTGCGCCTGGCCGCCCAACTGCCAGGTTTCGCGGAAACGCTCTACCTTGCATCCGGGAGCCTGTTTACTGCATACTGCATTTACAGGTATTCCCCCAGGGACAACCCCAACAGGCTTATACGGGAGGAGGAACTGCCCAGGTTCCGGAGGGCATCCATAATAACGACTAGCCTCGTCCTGGCAGCGGTTTGGTTGGACTGCATAACAAAGGGCAGTGCCGCATGGTACCACCTCAGCCTGGTGACCGGGCTTTTGCTGGAGGGCTTTACTTTAACCGACTGTGGGTATTTGCTAATAAAATCCATAGAGAAAAAACTGGATAGAGAAGGAGGTGTCGTAAATGAAGAAAGCTAACATATTTGCAGTACTTACCACGCTGCTCACCATTGTAGCTGCAGCCTTTGCCGGTAGCGCAAGTTTTACCGTACTATACCAACCTGAGACTCCGAAAGCTTTGAGGAAATAGACAAACCCTTGAGGTGGACTATAGGTCCACCTCAAAGGTTTGTATGGGTATAGTAATATTTTGTAAGGGGAGTAATTTTATGCTGAAGGTTCTGATTTGCGAGGACCAGTTGGAAAATGCCCTATGCCTTAAGGATATGCTGGAGAGGATAGAAGGGGTGGAGGTTGTAGGCCGCGCGGAGGACGGCACGGCGGCGGTGGCGATGGTAAAGGACCTCTCCCCGGACGTGGTGTTCATGGATATAGGGCTTCCGGGAATGGACGGTCTAAGCGCCATAGAAGTTATAAAGGGTATAGACCCGGGCATTTATACCGTTATTACCACCGCCTACCCGGAGTATGCCTTGGATGCATACAGGCTTTACGTGTACGACTATATCGTCAAGCCCTACGACAGCGCAAGGGTGGTAAGGACGGTAACCAATATAATGAAAATTATCGAGGATATGGCCAGGGGAATACGAATACCGGCCAATAAAAGGGTAGGCAGGATTGTAATTAGGACCCGTGACGAAATAATATTTCTAAATCAGCACGAGATAGTAATGGTGGAGAGAGATGAAGCCAAGTCCTGTATCCATACCATAAAGGAAATCTTCGAAACCTATGATTCCTTAAGCAGCCTGGAAGAACGCCTTGACAGGGACATGTTCTTCAGGTCCCACAGGGGATATCTTGTGAATATGCACTATATTGACCGGATAGTAAGCTACGGAAGGAAGGTCTACGCAATAAAGTTCAAGAACATTAAAAAGGAAGCGCTTATATCCTATTCAAGGATAAACGACCTGGAGGCTTTGATTAGCTAATATTCCGTTTGAACAATGCAAAGGTGGTTTTTGGACATATAGAAGTCGTTTTGGTGCAATATTGTGAAGAAATTACCGTTTTTTAGTGTACAATATCAGTTGTACAAGGGAAATCATTACCCCTATACTGCTTTATTAACCCCTTTATAATCCATTAAAGCCCCGTCAACCCCGGACGGGGCTTTAACATTGGGCCATTTTATTCATATCCTTTTTCAAATAATATTCTAGTCCCAGGCAGGATTAACACCAATATTATAGAAATAATAAATACGTCATATTTTGGGGGAAAAAAGATGAAAAACTCTTCGTGGAAAAGAACTATATCCGTGGTAATAACCGTTGCCGTACTAAATGTGCTGCTGGCGGTTGCCGTAGCGGCGACCGGCGAAGTGCTGTGGTATTATCCTCCCACGCCGCAGGGGGATGTGGGCATAAGAAGGCCTACAATTCTTTGGACCTTTTCCGGGCTTTCCTCCGAGCAAATCAAGGAAATACAGATGACCCTTGATGGGAAAAAGGTAAACGCCGTATTCAGGGACGACCTGAATTCGGTTTATTACACGCCCAGTGAAAACCTGGCCCCGGGAAGGAAAAATGTGTCCATTGTCGTAACCCTGAAGAGCGGGGTCAGGATTTCATCACCCCCTTTCAGCTTCAACATACTGAACAAGGCCTTTGAGGAAATACCCAGTACCCCGGTGTACGAAGAAGTAAGGGATAGGATAAACTACTACCGGGGTATAGCCGGCTTGCCGGGCATGACCATAGACAAAAGCCTCAACGCGGCGGCCAGCAATCATGCGTTGTATGTTTCCAGCAACACCAATGCGGGGCATTACCAGAACAACAAAAAACACCAGTATTTCACAGGCGAGATGCCCTGGGACAGGACCAGGTATTTCGGGTATATGAGTCCCATGGTGGCCGAAAACATACACTTTGTAAAATCCCACACCGGGGCGGTGGACGACTGGATGGATTCAGTGTACCACAGGCTGCCCCTTATAAACCCTATTTACAAGCACATGGGATACGGGTATGCGGTTAAGGAAACGAAATACGTCAACGTGTTGGAAGTGGGCGCCGTAAGATACAACGGCCTTGACCGCCAGGTTGTGGTGTACCCGGCGGACGGTCAAAGGGGAGTCCCGCTGACATGGAGCGGCTTGGAACAGCCTGACCCCTTCCGCTTGTATCCCGGGGTCAAAGGGCCGGGGGGATACCCCATAACGGTACTGGTATCCGGGGATAGGACCGAAAGGGTTGAGTTAAAAAGCGCTTCCATAGCCGAGGGAAGTACTGGCAGCGTGAAATTTTACCGGTTTGACGCTTCAAACGATCCGGAGCTCGATGATAATAACGCCATAGTACTGGTACCGGAAAGAAATCTTAAACCCTATACTGCATACAGGGTAAACATAACAATGGAAATAATATACGATGAGGACAGCCGGGAGGAGCTAAGTAAGGAGTGGACTTTTACAACCGGCGGAGGGGGGCTGGAGACCTACCGCCCCGGCAGCGATATATTGATATACTTAAACGGTATCAAGAAAGCGTATAACCCCGCACCCTATATTAAAGACAACCGGGTTATGGTTCCGATAAGGGGCATATGCGAAGACTTGGGGGCGGTGGTGAACTGGAACCATCAAACCTATACCGTGGAAATTGTAAGGCAGGACAATGTTATCACCTTGGAAATCGGCAGCAGGAAAGCGCTGGTTAA
>DASRVG010000133.1:0-3139 GCA_035655175.1 Clostridia bacterium
TCACTATCCTGTCCGAGCCCACTTCCTTTGGGCTGTCGTATTTTATGTCTATACCGGTTTTAACGCCGGGCCCCACGACCAGCGGGTTTACGCCGCTGTATTTCATGATTGCCCGCTGCAGCGAATGCATGATGGGGGGCACCACCGACGACATTACCACCGCCTCCAGCTCACGCATTTTAAGCCCGTTATACTCAAAAAGCTGGTTTATGAGCATCCCGTACTCATCGGAGGATTTGTTCCTGTCGGTAGAAACCCGCCAATTGGTTATCATTTTGCCGTTATTAAAAACACCCAGCACAATATTGGTATTGCCCGCATCCAAGACCAGGATCATTTTATCACCCACCCGAAATTTGAAGCTTTGCCTTTCGATTCTAACACCAAAGGCCTGCCGATTCAATATCTACAGGTAACCGTACACGCCCCTCACCGAAACGTCCCCCGAGATAACCTCCACTCTCCCTTCGGCAGTCTGCACCAACAGGGCCCCATCCCCGGTTATTTCAACAGCCCTTCCCTGGAATACCCTGTCCACTTGCTCCACCCTTACCTCGCGCCCCAGCAGCACCGAAAACCGGCGGCAGTCCTCCGCCACCGCCTCAAATCCCTGCTCCAGGAACTTGAAATATGCCCTTTCAAGTTCGCCAAGCAAGGCCGCCAGCAGACCTTTCCTTGAAACGCTGAAGCCGCACTCGATGTCTAGGAAGGTCATTTTGTCCTTTAAGTCAAGGGGCATGTCCCCTTCACCCGGTTTAACGTTAAGCCCGATGCTCAGTATAATATGGTTTACCGCGTCGGCTTCGGCGTTCATCTCGGTCAGTATACCGCATACCTTTTTCCCGTTAATGATTATATCGTTGGGCCACTTTATCCCAGCTAAAATGCCCGTGGTTTCCTTTATGGCCTTTACCACCGCCACCGCCGCCACCTGGGTAAGCTGGTAGGCCTTTTCAGGCCGAATACGGGGTTTCAGTATTAGGGAAGCCCATATACCGCCGCCCCGGGGAGAGTACCATTTCCTGCCCAGTCTTCCCCTGCCCCCTGTCTGTTCCTCCGCTATCACCACGATGCCCTCCTGCTGCTGCGGGGCGATTTCCTTTGCCAGTAGGCTGGTGGAGGCCAACTTCTCGCTGTGAATAATTTTTCGTCCCAGCACCGAGGTTTTAAGCAGCGGGTATACCTCCTCCGGGATTAAAACATCCGGGGAAGCCACCAGCCTGTAACCTTTATTGGGTATAGCCTCTATTTCGTACCCCTGTTTTTTTAAGGAGTTTATATATTTCCATACCGCCGTTCTGCTTATGCCGAGCCTATCGCTTAAATACTGCCCTGAAATAAAATCCTGCTTGTTTTGGTTGAGTTCCATAAGTATCCTTTCTTTCAAGGGGTAAACCTCCCTTGCCAACTTTGTTCACTCCAATTATACCAGATTGTATATATTTTCAAATAATTATATTAATCAATAGCTTTCACCTGCATGAATCCGCTATACAATCCACGTAAGAATGCAGCATAGGGCTTCATGAAGGAAAACGCATGCTAAAAGCCCTTTAACAGGGAAGCCGCCAAAGCTTCGCAAAAAAAGAAGAAGGACAAAGAACCGTCCCCTGTCTCAAAAAAACCTGTAGGCCTGGCAGGATGCCAGGCCAAGCCTTTCAAGCTATTCTTTTTTCTGTTTTCTTTTAGCCGAATATGGACAGCAGTACCCCCGCCGCTACGGCGGAGCCGATAACGCCGGCCACATTCGGTCCCATGGCGTGCATAAGCAGGAAGTTGGACGGGTTTTCCTTCTGGCCCACCACCTGGGACACACGGGCGGCCATTGGCACTGCCGATACACCGGCGGAGCCGATAAGCGGGTTCACTTTTCCACCGGAGAATTTATACATAATTTTACCAAACAGTACTCCTCCTGCGGTACCCATGCCAAAGGCCAGTACGCCCAGCACTATTATCTGGATGGTCTGCAGCCTTAGAAACGTTTCGGCGGTTGCGGACGCTCCCACGCTTACTCCCAGGAAAATGGTCACAATATTAATGAGTTCGTTTGCCGCAGTCTTGCTTAACCTTTCAACTACGCCGGATTCTCTGAACAGGTTGCCCAACATAAGCATTCCCACCAGCGCCGCTGCAGAGGGCAGTATCAGCGATACCGCTATGGTCACTATTATCGGGAAGAGCACCTTCTCGGTCTTGGACACCTCCCGCAGCTGCTCCATTTTTACCATGCGCTCTTTCTTGGTGGTTAGCGCCTTCATTATGGGCGGCTGTATTATCGGCACAAGGGCCATATAGGAGTATGCCGCCACCGCGATAGGACCAAGCAAATGGGGTGCCAGCTTTGATGTCAGGTATATGGCAGTAGGACCGTCAGCGCCTCCTATAATACCAATCGAGCCTGCCTCGGGACCGGTAAAGCCAAGCAATACGGCACCTATAAAGGTTGTGAATATCCCAAGCTGCGCCGCCGCCCCCAGTAGTAGGCTCTTGGGGTTGGCTATCAATGGACCGAAGTCGGTCATCGCTCCTATGCCCATGAATATTATTGGCGGGAATATTCCAAGGCGGTTGCCCTGGTAAAAATATTTCAAAAGACCCCCGGGCTGTATACTGGATGGCTCGGTTACCACCATAATCTGTTTCCCGGCTTCCTGAATAAGCTCTATGGGCTGACGGGTGATCTGGTCGGCCATTAGGCCCGCCACCGGCAGGTTGGACAAAAGCATCCCAAAGGCTATAGGCACAAGCAGCAGCGGCTCATATTTCTTTACAATTGCAAGGTACAGCAGTATGCAGGATATGGCCAACATGATCAGGTGCGGTATGTCCAATCCGGCAAAACCCGTATCCATCATAAATTTTTTCAATACTTCAATCATAGAAGTAACTCCTTTCTTAGGGTTGTTCTATTTGAGCGATACAAGCACGTCCCCTGCATTTACCGATGCACCCGCGCTGACATTCACCGATGCCACCGTACCGTCGGCCGGCGCGAAAATTTCGTTTTCCATCTTCATCGCTTCAAGTATCACCAGCACGTCCCCTTGCTTAACGCTTTGCCCTTCCTTAACCTTTACGTCCAGTACCGTACCCGGCATGGGCGCAGTTATTGTTTGGGCGCCTGCGGGTGCGGGTG
>DASRVG010000134.1:0-5141 GCA_035655175.1 Clostridia bacterium
TTCCTATATAACCCATTTCATTATTATAGCATACGGAAAAATACTAATACAATTCAAATAAGATAAGGGGAGGAATGCCCCCGCCCGGCGCCGGTAACCGCCGGTACCGGTTTGCCGGGCGTCCTATTGCCGGTTACCCGGGCAGTCCCCTTTTCCTTTTTAAAACAGCTCCAATTGCCGCCGCCACAACTATAAGGGGCAATACCGCGCCCAGCACAATGGGCGTAAAGTATCCGAACCTTCTTTGCACGCTCCCATACGCCCTGTCCAGCAGCGTGATTTTGGAAAAGGTATAAAGCGTAAAGGACAGGTCTTTCTCCGGCAGCTTGTTAAGGAACGCCCTGTAGACCCCGTCCTCTCCCTTTGCAAGGGCAGTGCTGCTTTCCACAATATAGGGAGCAGCCGGTGGAGGAATGATTTCTATATTCAGGTCCTTGAAGCCGGCCCAGTTGCTTGCCGGGTTCAGGATGTATTCAAAGGAATACAAGGGCTTTATGGTTTTCCTGCTGTCCATGGTCCCGGCGGCGGTAAAACCAACGCTCACCTCTTTTTGACTCTCCGGAGGAAAATCCACCGTGTAGACAAGGGTTATTATTCGCTTTTGTTCTCCCGCTGCCATAATGTCATGCTCCGAGCCGATTCCCATATGCCGTGAAAGGTGCTGGTCAAAGGCTTTGGCATACAAGTTATATACTTGAACATCCGAAAGCATATCGAACCTTTCAGCATTGCCATACTTGTTTACGTATTCTAAAAGGTATGTCATTACCTCTTTTTCCTCTTCCTCCACCCTATACGAAAACAATCCGGTCCTTTCGGTCAGTTCTCCGTCGGTATAGGCATTTATTCCGAGATTTATGTCCTCACCCAATACGAATATCTCCAACAATTTGGCTTCGCGGCACCAGGTGGCTATCCTGGCATTTTGGCCGTCCCACTCAAGCCGGCTAAAGCCGCCTGTAAGGACCTTGGTCTTTTCCCGGTTAAAACTGAAATCAACCGCGAAGTTTATCGCTTGGCCGGCAGCCGGCTCCACATAAATGGAATACAGCTTGCCCTTTTCGTTTTCCCTGAAGTTTTCAGCCATATAGGTTTGGTTTGTAATGGTGCTTACAATGTCCTCGAATTCTAAACTTGCTTCCTTCGTTTGCGGATCGCGGTTGGCATAAGATTTCACTGCGTCTCCGATATATACTTCATAGGGCAGCGCAGCGCCGTCGGCGGTTATTGTGACATCATCGGCTGAAAGGCTGCCGACACTTCCCACAAAGGGAAACGCCATCTGGACCGACTGCGCTTCCCCGATCGGGTTGACCATTTGATATGTCGCGGTGACCCTGCCGGTAATGGTATAATCACTGCCGCCCCAGCCGGAAAAGTCAAATACCAGGTCCTCACCTACCACCGAGATTGGACAATTCCCATCCACCGCCATTATCCCGGCGGACGGATACCCCTGCCAGTACGTCGGCCCGGAATTGGCAAAGGCCGCACTGCTTAACGAAATAATTAAAGCGGCGACCAGTATGCATGATAATATCCTCCTCACAAAACCACCCCTTTGCCCTTTAGACATTTCCGGTTAGAAAAAGTTTCTTGGCATCGCTTCTGAAAACTACGTGTCGGCTAAATACATCATATCAATAAACAGGCCAAAACTAAACCCTTATGCCGCTAACAAAAACCATAAAAAACATCCCCTCCGGGGGATGCGCTCGAAAGAACACTTGAAACTTTTTTGTGAACTTTTAACTGTCAACTGCAAGCTGTCGGATACCGCTTATACCCTATGAGCCGCTAGGACGCGGTACCCTGGTTCACTTTCCGACAAGTCTTGCAAGCCTTTCCTTAACGGTCGCATAGGCCCTTTGCCATTCGCTTTTGTCGATGGCTACTTCACTTCCCGCAAACTCCAGCCTTATTATCCGCTCTTGAAGGCCGTAAACGCCGAATATGGGGCGGTCATCCCTTCTACCCAGCATTTCCTTGAAGCTTACATCCACGATGGACAAGCCAGCGCAAAAAAGCGCGGTGCAAAGCAAAAGGGCCAGGAAGGCCCTAAACCTTCTCCTAATAATTAAACGTCCTTTTTCCGGCCTGCCCATGGCGTTCCTCCTCGACAAAGGATATATTCCCTAAAATAAAGGGTGTCCCAAACCGGTCATTTTATTCCTTAATCTCCTTGATTGCATCGGAAATGGCCTTTGCCAGGTAAGGCACCGAAGCCAGCGCCTCCTCCATCGTGTTGGCGTTGCTGCCCACTTCAACCAGCACCGAATAGTTGGAAAGCTGCTGGTTATACTGACCGGTTTTCTTTTCAAGAACCTTCCGGCACAGTCCCGGGCAGTCGGCGTTTATCTTATTTTTCAAAAGCTCGGCAAATTTCCTGGTTTCACTGCTGTTGGGCGCGTTAGGGCCCCATACCAGCATAAGCCGTGCAAGGTCTTTACCGGCCACCTTCATAGTGGACAGCGCTCTTGCGCTCTGCTCCTCCGCCCGGTTTCTCATTGGAAAGGCATCCCGGTGCAGGTCAATTACAATCTTTATGGAAGGGTTTTTTACCAGCGTCTCCCGGGCGGACTTCAACGACCTGGAATAGGCCGGGGTGTATTCTGGATAATCGTGGAAGGTTGTTATATGCACCGATTTGATCCCGTACTGACTCTTGAGTATTTCCTGCAATTCCTTTCCCACCCTGACCACCGAGTACCTCGGGTCTATTGTCCTGTCCACGTCGGTGGGGGTATAGTTGTATGCCTTGGACGGCCTGTAGGCCTCGGAAGTATGGGTATGGTATATAAGAACCACCGGCTGATCCATGTCAAGGGAAGTCTTTGCAGGACTTCCAAACTGCCTCGCCGGCTCCTCCGTTTCCTCTTCGAACACGGAATCTATTTCGATTTCACCGGGGTTGTATTGGTTTAATATATCGCTCAAATCCTCCTCCGGGTCGTAAGGATTGCCCCTGGCCGACCCGCCGGTGCTGCCCCGGCTGGATACCGGCAGGTTGTAGCTTTCCATAATGGGCAGCTGCGCAACAATTAAACTCTTCGGGTCTTTATAGTTCAAACGGGTCACCAGCCCGAACAGGCCTCTGAAAAAGGAACCGCCGCTGTCGTTTTGCCGCCCGGACGTAATGGCGGGCATTGCCCTGTCCAGGGCAGCCTTTAAAAGGCTGTCCATCAACCGGTGGCCGTCATCCCTTATTTCGGTATCCTGCTGTGAAAAGACTTCCTGCGCGGGCCACGTACGGTATAGGCTGCGTATCCCCGCCCCTAGGGCCAAGACGCCTATTATAGTTACTACGGCCACAATCCATTTCCCCGGCTTAACCACTTTTATCCTTATCACTTGAGTACCCCTCTCTACCCTTACCGGCTTTTGTTCAACTATATAAATATATTCCTGCTGCCCATCCAATATGTTTGGCTGTAAAAAAAGGAGCGGGTTTTAAACCCGCGCCTTTTGATCTTAGTTTATATACCTGTCCACATCGTCCGGCCCTATTGAGGGGTGAAGATAAATATTTAGCCCGTTTGCCAGAATTTTTGACATATCCCTTATCATGTCATCTATTTCTTTTGGCGTTACCACAAGGCTTCCTATGTTCGGGTCAAGCACTTCCCGAATGAGGTTATACATGTCCTCCCCCTTCATATTCCGCAGCACCTGGTAAAACTCTTTGCCCTCGTCCGCCTGTTTTATCATTGCATCCACCACTATGTCTATCGTATCGCTGGCCATGGTTGCCGCGTCCACCACCGTGGGCACCCCAATTGCAAGAACCGGCACCCCCAGGGTTTCGCGGTTTAACTCCTTTCTCTTGTTGCCCACTCCTGAACCGGGGCTTATGCCGGTATCGGCTATCTGTATGGTGGCGTTAATCCTTTCCATCTTTCTTGATGCCAATGCATCTATTGCTATGACCCTATCCGGTTTTATCCTGGATACAATACCTTCTATTATCTCCCCCGTTTCAATACCGGTAATACCCAAAACCCCCGGTGAAATGGCACAGACCGGTGTAACACCCTCATCCACCTGTTCTGGAAGGTATTCGAATATATGCCTCGTCACCATGAGATGAGATATGGTTTTGGGTCCCAGCGAATCCGGTGTCACGTTCCAGTTTCCAAGCCCCACCACAAGGGTTGTGCTTTCCTTGTCCACAGGGGCTATCCTTTTTAACTCCTCGCCCAGCACCCTGCTGGTCTCTTCGTATACATCCTTGTCTCTCTGCTTTAAGCCGTTCGCCTCTATGGTGATGTAATTACCTATCGGTTTACCCATTATCCGTGCCCCCATCTCCTCCCGGATGTTTACCCTGGTGACCTTAACGCCTTCTTTTTCTGTCACATCCACCTCCACCCCTGGAATTTCCTGCTTTTTCTCCTCCCTGTACATTTCCCTTGCTTCCACCGCAAGGTCGGTTCGCTTGTTAAACATTCCGCACCTCCCGAAATGCATATGCTTTCATTATCCTTAAGAATAAAAATATGGTATTTTCAGATATTAATACTGAATATAGGTTTGGCTGCGGTCCCAGTTTTTATGCAGTTAGTGTAAAATTACTTTGGGGGAAAAGCAAAAAATAAAAGATAAGAGTATCTCTCCTGTGATATCATGTAATTTGCAAGAACCACAAAAAATCACAGAAAGGGAGATACTCTTATGGGACTAATTATACAGGAAATCATAGATAAAATCAGTAGTAGTTTTGAAAAAGAACTAGAGAATTTGATACGTGAAAGAAGAGATATATCCGAGTTTATTCTGGCTACTAAGAAAACGTTAGACGAGATTGGAGTAACTCTAGTGACCGAAGCCTTGGAAACGATGGACGAAGTGTATAGGAACAGTAAGGCTAGGAAAAGGGACTGGGAAGTAAAAGAGAAAGCGGCTGAAAAGACCCTTATGACAATATTTGGTGAAGTCAGGTATGAAAGAACATATTACAAGAATAAAAGAACAGGTAAATACAGCTACTTGTCAGATGAGGCAGTGGGCATAAAAGCCCATGATAAAATGGATGCTTCACTAAAGGCAAGGCTCATAGAGGAAGCAGTATTTATGCCCTATAGTAGAAGTGCAAAGGAAGCAGCTGAAGCTGTGGATCTAACATCACAGACAGTAATGAACAG
>DASRVG010000135.1:0-2132 GCA_035655175.1 Clostridia bacterium
CCATGGGACCCCTTGGAGTAATACTGGCTATTGCATATCAAAACTACGGGTACTTTGGAATACTTTTATTTTTTGGCCCGCTGCTTATGGCAAGATACTCCTTTAAACTGTATATAGACCTAAAGAGCAGCTACCTGGAAACCATACAGGCCCTGTCCAGGACACTGGAGGCCAAGGACCCGGTGACCAGCGGTCATGCCGAGCGGGTAAGCTTTTATTCGACAGCCATAGCTCGGGGGATGGGGCTTTCCGAGGCCAGGATAGACCATATAATGTATGCGGGACTTCTCCACGATATCGGCAAAATAGGTATTTCCGACAATGTCTTGCAAAAACCGGGTAGGCTTACCTCCGATGAATATGATAAAATAAAGGAGCACTCCGCCATAGGGGCGGATATATTAAGGGACATTGACTTCTTGAGGGATGCTTCCAAAATAATCCGGCATCACCATGAGCGCTATGATGGCAAAGGATACCCTGATGGTATAGGCGGGGAAAGGGTGCCGATTGAATCATATATCCTTGGAGTGGCCGATGCCTTTGATGCCATGACCAACGACAGGCCATATAGAAAGGCGCTGACGGCGGAAGAAGCCCGGGATGTGATCAAAGAACAGGCGGGAAAGCAGTTTCATCCCCGGGTGGCGGAAACTTTTGTTAAACTATTTGATAAGGGGTTGTTGAAACGTGCTGATTGAAGGCGTCTTGCTTTCGCTAATAATAGGCAAATTACGCGGGGGAAAGTTTAAGAGCTTGGGGCAGGTGACAATACACCACCCATGGATGTTTATCCTGGCCTTTGCCATAGAATTCGGAACCCTGTTCGCGGCAGCGGCCGGTATAGAGGTTGTGAGGGACTTCATTATATACCTTCATACCTTGTCGTACCTTATTTTGTTTATAGCGATAATATCCAACAGGGAGCATCCGGCCATGTGGATTCTTTTCTTAGGTGTGCTTTTGAATTTCATTGTGATATTTATAAACGGAGGGGCGATGCCCATATCCATAGAAGGCCTGCAGAGGGCGGGACTGGAAAAAGAAGCACAGATTATATCCGCCGGCGGTATCATTACGCACCAGCCCCTTACCCTGGATACCAAGCTTCCTTTTCTTGCGGATGTAATAGTTCTCCCTCCGCCATATCCCTTCCCCAAGCTGATGAGCATAGGCGACTTCATTATTTGCCTTGGAGTAATACTGTTTGTTCAAAAGGCAATGCTGCAAGAGAAAATAGCAAGGCAGAGCCGGATGATAAGGTTTAAGTATAAAAGCAGAATCTAAATATCGCCCCGTTAAGGGGTTTTTTTGTTTGTCGCCTTACCATAATTAAAGCGGTGTGCATTAATTACTCTTAATTGCCTATTGGTTTATTTCGTGATAGAATTTACTTTGAATTAGAGACGAGGTGTTGGATATGGCAAGCTTTTTATCAAAAATCCTGGGCAATACCAATGAGAGAGAGATTAAGAGGCTAAATAAAACGGTGGAAGCGATAGAAGCGCTGGAGGGCCGGATGAAAACCCTCAGCGATGAACAGCTTAGGCAAAAGACCGACGAGTTTAAAAAAAGGCTTGCTGCAGGAGAGACCCTTGACGACCTGCTGGTGGAAGCCTTTGCGGTGGTAAGGGAGGCGTCGGTCAGGGTTCTTAATATGAGGCATTTCCCGGTGCAGCTTATGGGGGGCATCGTGCTTCACCAGGGCAGGATTGCCGAAATGAAAACCGGCGAAGGTAAAACCCTGGTGGCGACACTGCCGGGTTACCTTAACGCCCTTTCCGGGAAAGGGGTTCATATAGTCACCGTGAACGATTACCTGGCCACCAGGGACAGCCAGTGGATGGGCGAAGTGTACAAATTCCTGGGGCTGGAGGTCGGGCTTATAGTGCACGGCCTAGACTTTGAACAGCGTAAAAAGTCCTACAACGCCGACATAACCTTTGGTACCAACAACGAGTTTGGTTTTGACTACCTGAGGGATAACATGGTTATATACAAGGAGCAGATGGTGCAAAGGGGACTTAACTATGCCATAATAGACGAGGTGGACAGCATACTGATAGACGAGGCCAGGACTCCATTGATAATATCCGGTATCGGCGAAAAGTCCACCAAGCTTTATTCGGTGG
>DASRVG010000136.1:0-10400 GCA_035655175.1 Clostridia bacterium
ACTTAAGCCTTGCTTCTTGAAAAACCTAACGCATCCTATGGGGCGTCCATGCCCCAAAGGAGCCTGGCCTGGCGTCCTGCCAGGCCTACGGTTTTTCTGCGAAGCTTCGGCGAGTTTCCTTGCCAAACCATTTTAAGCATGCGCTATCGTTTCATGAAGCCTTAAGATAATGGATAATTGGTTTTTTTCAGTCTGAAACGGCCCGTCAAATTGGGCAACTTTTACCGTGCTGATTCTTTATATTTCCCAAAGTGCAAGACCAGTGGTTTTGTCGGGCTTTCTTATAAGGTCCTCGCCCTCAAACTCTTCCACGATATACTCCGCCGCAAAGACTATAGTCCCCTCCATGAGGTGGCCGCCAAAGCTTTGACCCTTTTCGTCGCCCAGGGTCACATGGGCATGGATAAAGGGTTGGCCGTCCTTTATGGAAACGTTACCGGTAAGGTTTAAAACCTCCATTGGTTTTTCAAATTCACAATTGATATACTTGCCCGCTTTGTGGTCATAAAACCCTACAACCGCTTTCTGTAACGCGCCTATCATCTGGACCCTGCCCGTCCTTATACCCTTATCCTGCACAAAGGCTGTCAGCGAGTTAAGCAGGTCATCCCCATATGCCAGGCGCCCCATAAACAACCTTTTCCTATTGTATTCCCTTGCCGCCATTACAATTCCTCCTCATGTTTTTGGTTTCTAAACTGTTCCATTATCCTCATACCGCTGCTGCTCCCGATGCGGTTTGCCCCGGCCTCCACCATTCTTACCAGCGTATCAAGGTCCCTTATGCCCCCCGAGGCCTTAACCCCGACACCGGGGCCCACCGTTTCCCTCATAAGCCTTACATCCTCCACCGATGCCCCGGCCGTACCGAAGCCGGTGGAGGTCTTTACAAAGTCCGCCCCGCATTCCTTGGCCAGCCTGCACACTTCAATTTTTTCGCTTTCATTTAAAAAACATGTTTCTATTATTACCTTCACAATGTTTGCGCCCGCAGCCTTTTTGACCTCCTTAATCTCCCTTTCCACCACATTGTACTCGCCGCTTTTGACCGCCCCTATGTTGACCACCATGTCAAGTTCCCGGGCACCCTGGTCCAGGGCAGCGCTTCCCTGGTACACCTTCATTTCCGGCGTATCCGCCCCCAGTGGGAAGCCTATTACGGTGCATACCTTTACGTCTTTTCCCTTCAAAAGGTCCGCCGCTGTTTTAACCCAGAAGGGGTTAACGCATACCGAAAAAAAGCCTTCCTCAACGGCTTCACGGCATAGCCTTTCGATGCTCTTCCGGTCCGCATCGGCCCTAAGCAGCGTATGGTCTATAAACTTTGCAATACTGTGCTGCCCTGAAAACACAGCGCATTACCCCCGTTCCTTTTAATTTTTTGCCGTTATTTTTTCCTAAGATACCTGTTTATCATATCCTGGGTGATTACACTTCCCCGGCCAGGCAAATGGGCCCCGCCTTTCCCGGCATTCTTTTGCCTGTCCTTAAGCTGAACAATTTCCGCCTCCAGCCTGTCCAGCCTTTCCCGGATATCCGTCTCAATCTCCTGTTTTATCCTTTCAATCTCCGCCCAGACCCTTTCTATTTCCGCCTTGGTTTCCTCCGAAAGCCCGGCCTTCGCTTGGGCCTGGCTGCAATCCCCCGTCTCGCAAGGAATTTTGCCGTCATCCCGGAGGTATCGGTCCAAAATCCTTTCCCCGTCGCCTGCAGGCTTGCTCCCGCTGGCTCCATCACCGCCACTTGGCGGTTTATCCATGCCATTTATATACTCATTGCCAACGTTCCACCGGTTTTTCCCGCCGGGGATTGGACCTTCGCCCGGCGTTTCATAAAAAAGGTCCTGCGGAAACCTTATCCTTTCCACCGACCGGTGCAGGAAAGGTATATGTATTTCCGGAGGGGAAGTTGCAATAAGCTTTTTTGCGTTTACAAGCAGGGAATAATTGTTGGAAAACCCGTATACCTCCAGCTTGTCTTCCCGGACATGGTGGTAATACTTTACCCTCCCCCAACTGGCACCCCCGTCGTAGGAAGCCCTGTAACCCAGGCTCCCTTCCTTTCCCCAGGCTATGTACAGCGCATTTCTCCTGTCAACCAACACCGGCCCTTCATCCACGTGCCTGCTCTCGACAATTTCTTCCGGCTGCAGCCTGTCAAGGTCATCGACCTTTTGTACGAAGAATACCCCCCTGCCGGTTTTCGCCAGGATACGGCCCTTTTGCATCAAGAGCTTTTCGGTTTTTTCCCACACACCGCTTTTTTTCCCAACCGACTGCATCCAATTGGCACCGTCAAATTCCCACAATGAGATAACTTGCCCCTCTGTGGCCGCTATCCGCAGCGCCTCTCCGCCGTTTGTGTCCGCATCATAGCAAACCCTTCCGGCTGCAGCCGGTATGTCGAATACCCTATAGCCCTTCCATTGGTTTCCTGTCCACTGGTGGTGGAACAGAGCGGAGCCGCCCCTATCCTCTGCATACACGTAGAAAAGGTGCAGGCTGTCCGCCGCCGATACCGTCTTTAGATTGGACAAGGACACGGGTTCCCCCGCAAAACTGTATAAGACATACCTTTCCCATTCCTGTGCACCGCGGCGCATATAGACTATCCTTTGCCCCGAGGTAATGACCACCAAGTGAATGTTGTCCCTTTCATCCAACATTATATCATATTCTTCCACCGTTTCATTCAAATCCAACTGTTCCGCCGCTGTCTCCCCGCGGCTCCGCTTAACGCTGCAGCACACTTTTCCCGAAATATCGCGATAAAACACCCACACGTTTCTCCTGCTGTCTATGACCAGTTTCTTCTCCAATGCGGCATCAACCATATTTTCACCCCCATAGTAATATATGCCGGCCATGTTCAATTAGAAGAAACATGAGACTGTAATGCACCAAATACATTCAAGCTTCATATATTACTACTGCAATAGGGTTATTACCTAATATGTAAGAAAGGAGTTGAATATATGTCTTTCTATACGGCAGCCAGTAGGGAAAACAAGAACTGCCCCGGACTTGTAGCCGCAGGTCAGGATACCCTTGGAATAAGGGAGAGGGTTTGCGTTCAGGTAAAGAAGGTATACGATGCATGCCTCCAGCAGTTGGTCCTGGAAGACGAGAAAGTGGTAATATGTCCAACCGGCGGGCCCTTTACAAGACCTCTGAACTTTATCCGGTGCAGGAATGCAAAATCCAGGGGGGTTGTTAAAAACCTAAGAGTTGACAAGATCAAGAGGCGTGACAAAAAACATGACAAAGACCGTGATAATTTAGCAAGGGTAAGGGCGGACATCGAGATACCTATACTCGTCGAATTTGTTGACGCCAATGGCGTAAGGGGCACAGGAACTGCCACCATAACCGTTCCCAAGGACGTAGTACTTTTTGTGCCGGATGATTCCATCATTCCTTTCGAAATTGAAGCAACGGTAGGCGCCACTTGTGCAGACGGCAGATTCTTAAACGATTTCAGGTTCAAACTGGACCTTTGCGTAACAATTATCCTAAAGGTAATTGCAGAAGTCGAACTTCTGATACCCGCATTCGGCTTCTGTTTCATACCTCCCTGCGAGGAATTTGCCGAAGCAATCTGTACAGAATTCTTCGGTCTTCCGCTGTTCCCGCCACAACTGGAGGACATCAGGCGCTTACGGGATGTAGAAGAAGACTGATAAAAAACTCCCGGCGTAAATACGCCGGGAGTTTTTTATATCCTTTTATTTGGCGATAAACATTTGTGTTACTGTGACCATACCGCCGTTTTTCACTATGCCAATACCTATATGGGTAAAGTTGGGATTTAGTATATTCGCCCTATGGCCTTCGGAGTTCATAAGCGCCGTGTGGGCCCCTATTACCGAACGGTTTTTCGCGATGTTTTCACCGGCGGCCCTGTAGCTGATGCCAAAACTCCTCATCATTTCAAAGGGCGAACCGTAGGTGGGCGAATTGTGGTCGAAATAACCGTTGTCCACCATATCCTGGGACTTGATCCTGGCCACCCTCGCCAGGTCCAGGTCCACCTTAAGCGGTGCAAGACCCGCTTTTGTTCTTTCCTGGTTCACATACTCAACCATTTCCCTTTCCTGGGCGTTTAAATCGGAAAGGTTCTGGTCCGCCGGTACTTTTGGCTCCTCCACCTGCGGTGCTTCCGGTTCTTCCACCACAGGTGTTTCCGGTTCTTCCACCACAGGTGTTTCCGGCTCTTCCACCACAGGTGTTTCCGGCTCTTCCACCACCGGCACTTCCGGCTCTTCCACTGCCGGTACTTCCGGCTCTTCCACTGCCGGTACTTCCGGTTCCTCTGCCGGCTGCTGCGGCTGCTCCGCCACGGGCTCTTGGAATACTTTATTTCCCTGGCCCTGCGGGTTTATAATTACCTTAACGGCAATCTCTTCCTTTATAACAGTCCCGGGCCTGCTTTCCGCCACGTATTCTTCCTGGCCGTTTATCGAAGTCCCGCATCCACCGTTTGCGGTAACCGTACCTGCAAAGGCTGTTGAAGCTGCTGACATCACCAATAGCAAAGCCGCGAATAAAGTTACAGATATTTTTTTGTTTTTCATGATTCCCCTCCTGTTCATTACTTGAAAATATCCATCCAATCACCGGAAAAATCCCGGCAGGTATATCATTTTACATTATGAGGAGGGACAAATCAAAAAAACTCCTATTTGTTTCCTATGTAATATTTGTTACCCCCACCTCCGCTTCCTACTTTATATGCCAGGCCGCTTCTTCCTTTTTGACCTCGGTTCATGCCCATCTGCCCTTTTTTCGGTCATTTCAGGTACTCCAAAACCGTTTGCACGTGAATGTCGGCACCTATGCAAAGTGCATCCTCGTTTATGTCGAAATACGGGCTGTGGGCTATACACCGAATACCCTTCCTGGTACTGCCGGTGCCCAGCCTCCAGAATGCCCCGGGGATTTTTTCGAGGTAATAGGCAAAGTCCTCTACCCCCAGCCTGGGCTTTTGGATTTCCACCACCTTGTCCCCTACAATCTTGGAAGCGGCCTTTTTCAGAAGGCTTGTCATGGCTTCGTCATTTACAAGGAGCGGATACCCGGGCTCAAAGGTCACCCGGTGCCGGGCGCCCATCGCGCTGCACACGTTCGCAGTAATGTTTTCGATGTCTTTTTTTACCCTTTCCCGGATACTGTTGTCCAAGGTCCTTAGGGTACCGGTCATTTTAACCCTGTCGGCGATTATGTTTGCCTGGCTCCCTCCTGCGATGGTACCAATGGTCAAAACCACGGGCTCCAGCGGGTCTATTCCTCTGCTAACAACTTGCTGAAGTGCGTTTACAACCTGTGCCGAAACCACTATTGCGTCTATTCCCTCGTCGGGCTTGGCGCCGTGGGCGGATTTACCCAGTATTTCAATAATAACATCATCCGAGCAGGCGTTTGCGCTCCCGTACCTTATGCCCACCGTCCCCACGTCCAACTCGGGGGATACGTGCAGGCCGAAAATGGCATCCACGTCCGGGTTTTCAAGGACACCCTCCTCGATCATCCGGGCAGCGCCGCCTATCGACTCCTCTGCAGGCTGGAATATGAACTTGACCGTACCGTTAATCCGGTCCCTAATATCCGCCAGTACCATTGCGGCACCCAGCAGCATGGCTGTGTGCGCGTCATGTCCGCAGGCGTGCATCTTGCCCTCCACCCTTGAAGAATACGGGACATCTTTTTTGTCCTGTATAGGCAGGGCATCCATGTCCGCCCTGAGGGCAACCGTCCTGCCTTTACTCCTTCCCTCCAAAAGTCCCACCACACCGGTACCGGCTATACCCCTTTGCACCTTCAGCCCAAGGCCTTGCAGCACTTCGCATACCACCCCGGAGGTGCGCACCTCTTGGTTCGCCAGTTCCGGGTACATATGAAAGTCCCTTCTAAGTTCAACAATACGTCCTTTATACTTTTCAGTTCTCTCAAGGACATTTAAATCATCCGTCAGCAGAAGAATCCCTCCCTCTTCGCTTTACCCTTCTATTTTTCTATGCCCTTCCTGGCTGGAACGCCCTTTTGGTAATAGTGCTTGACTTCCTTAATCTCGCTTACAAGGTCCGCCTTTTCCAGTATCTCCTTCGGGGCCCTTCGCCCGGTAAAAACAAGTTCCACCCCGTCCGGCTTCTCTTCTATTAGCTTCACAAAATCCATTGCCGGTATCAGGCCGAAATACACTGCAATGTTTGCCTCATCCAGTATTACCAGGTCATAATCGCCGGATAAAACCGCTTCCCTTACATCTTCTAAACCTTCCCTGGCTGACGAGATATCCTCTTCGGAGGGCTCCCTTTCAATAAAACATCCCCGGCCGTACTGCTTAATAACGATATCGGGATAAAACCTCTTTAGGGCGTCAAGCTCGCTGTAATGCATTCCCTTTACAAACTGCCCAATAAATACCTTAAGCCCCGCCCCGACAGCTCTTACCGCAAGGCCTATGGCCGCCGTTGTTTTGCCCTTGCCGTCGCCGGTGTAAACCTGCACGTAACCCTTCATTTCAATGCCCCCTTTTCTCCTTGGTAACAATTTCATTTTATCATATACCCGCGCCCTTTATCAGTTTATGCGTCATCTGTTTTGTGCAGATGCTGCTGTAATAATATTTTGTTCAGATAAGCGACAGAATAACCTAATAATAGGCCGAAAGAAAGGGAGACTGTTATGAACGGCAGCCAAAGAAGAATGGAGATTTTCAGGGAAATCGCAAAGCTTGCCTATGACAACCGGCTTAAGGAAGAAATTGACCGGATTCCTTATAGATTCGCAAACTCCCCCGGCGGTATTGCCGCCGTAAAGAACGAAGCCCTGGTTGCAATGGGCCTTAATCCCACCGCAAAGGCGGACATCGAGCTTTCCAGGGAGGTGGACGCAGCCCTTAACCTGGAGGAAGTTGAGTTCCCACTGGTTACGGTTAACAACGGCATCTGCAATGAATGCAGCCTTAAGGAAGAAGAAAGGGAGTGCCGTGACGCCTGTGTGTACGACCGGGAAGACCGCTCTCCCGGGGAA
Source organism: Clostridia bacterium (assembly GCA_035655175.1). Classification (GTDB taxonomy): domain Bacteria; phylum Bacillota; class Clostridia; order Ch29; family Ch29; genus JAAYEV01. Next base: position 7,032 of record DASRVG010000136.1, read on the forward strand.
TACCGTCCCATCATAGATAACGGGAAATGCTTATCCTGTGGAAAATGCATACCCCGCTGCCCCCTGGGCGCGATAAACGACAAGATAGAATTCATACCCATGAGCAGATTTCTCGATTCCGGCACCCCGGTATACGCCGCGATTGCCCCGGCGGCGGCCGGCCAGTTCGGGAAAAATGTAACCATGGGTAAACTTAGGAGCGCCCTTAAGTCCATAGGCTTTGCCGATATGGTGGAGGTGGCCCTTTTTGCCGACATGGTCACCATTAAGGAGGCCGACGAGTTCAACAAGCTGGTAAAGTCCGAGGACGACTTCCTAATAACCAGCTGCTGCTGCCCCGTATGGGTAAACCTCCTCGTCCGGCATTACGGCGCCCTGTATGAGCGGCTCACCAAGACCGTGTCGCCGATGATTGTCTCGGGAAGAATAATAAAAACTATCTCCCCCGGCTGCAAAACGGTGTTCATAGGTCCCTGCGTGGCTAAAAAAGCCGAGGCAAAACACCCGGAACTCAAGGGCGCCGTTGACTACGTGCTCACTTTCAGCGAGCTTTCGGAGGTGTTTAGGGCCCTTAATATTGACCTGGAGCGTATGCCGGAGGACAGCAAGGAGCAGTCCTCATCCGGGGGCAGGACCTATGCCCGGACCGGTGGCGTAAGCGAAGCGGTAAGAATAACCCTTGAGAGAATAGCTCCCGGCAGGACGGTCGAGTTTAAAGCCATCCAGGCCGATGGAGTAACCGAATGCAAAGAGCTCCTGGACAAAATCAAATCCGGCTCCCTGGAAGCCAATTTCATTGAGGGCATGGGATGTGAAGGTAGCTGCGTAGGCGGCCCAAGGACCAACATAGATACGGCGGAAGGCAGGCGGCGCGTGGAGGAATACGGGAGCAGGGCTTCATTTACAAACCCCATCGACAACATTAACGTAAGACAGCTTCTAAAACACCTGGAAAGCATGGAGAAGGTGCAGTTTGACAGGCTTCTCTTAAGATAATAGGTCAACGTGCCACCGAGACGTTCCGTTAGGCTTCACTGCAAGCACGTGTTTCAGCGGGATGTTTTTCGTCGGGCGGATCCTTTACGTTCCCAACCGGAAGAGGCAAATCGGCGGGTATTCTTATAAACTGTCACTTTCACTTTCCGCGCCCTCCAGCGCGTTTTCTATCGCTTTTAGAATCACCTTACTGCTGTAGGTTGCCCCGGACACAGCGTCCACGTTGAGGCTCTGGGCTTCCACAACCCGGTCGGGTATAACCTCCGCCGGAGCGCCCCTGCCGTTATTATGTTCCAACAGCTCAATCCCGGTTATCCTTTGCTCCGCTACGGTAACCCTCACCTCGGCGGAAACCGGAAACATACTGTAACTGCCGGTGTATATTCCGTCCTCCAATTCGGATATGTCAATATCCCTGATGGCTGCGTTGGCTAGCTTTTCAAGATTCCTTTCTGTATATGCCATTATCCCCATGGCGGCTATAGCAAATCCGGCCGTTATCAGCAGCACCGCCAACCAAAGGTTCCTCTTTTTCACAATCTATCCCCCTCCCTTTTTTACAGTCCGTTCCGCTAACTATACATTGACACCGCTTTTCTGAAGTCCTCGATGAATGACGATACCGCTTCCTCCCTTGTCGCCCAGGAGGTAACCAAACGCACTGCAGACATGCCGGAGCCCACCTTTGCCCATACATAAAAACCGTAATTCTTTTGCAGTTCATCAATCACCTTGTCGGGCAGTATGGGAAATACCTGGTTGGACGGCGAGTATGTCAAAAAACCAAAGCCCTCCCTTTCAATCCCTTTCCTTATAATGCCCGCCATTTTGTTGGCATGCTCCGCAAGCTCAAAGAACAGGTTGTCCCTGAAGAGCTCAACAAACTGAATACCCAAAAGCTTTCCCTTGGCAAGTAGCGCCCCTTTTTGTTTCATGTTGAAACGGAAGTCCTCTTTCAAGTCATCGCGGCAGATAACCAAGGCTTCGCCCAATAGGGCCCCGTTCTTTGTCCCCCCTATATAAAAAGCATCTGTCAGGGCTGCCAGGTCTGAAAGAGTAAGGTCGTTTCCTTTGCTGCACAATGCAGAGCCCAGACGGGCTCCGTCCATGTACAGGAAAAGCCTGTTTTCCCTGCACAGGCTGCTCAGCCCTTCCAGTTCCCCCTTGCTGTATACCGACCCTATTTCGGTGGAGTTGGATATGTATACAAGCTTTGGCTTAACCATATGCTCGTCGGTGTGGACATCAAGCACGGTTTTTATTTGAGAGGGTTTTAGTTTGCCATCCTCCGTTTTAACCGGAATTATTTTGTGCCCCGTGGCTTCAATGGCTCCCGTCTCGTGTACCAGAATGTGGCCCGTTTCCGCGGCAATTGCCGCTTCATGGGGCCTTAGAAAGGCAGAAATGGCGGTCAGGTTGGTCTGGGTACCTCCCGGAATTAGATGAACATCCACATTGTCATTTCCTATCCTCTGCTTTATAAGTTCCACCGCTTTCCGCGTATATTCATCCTCTCCGTAGCCTGCCGCCTGCTCATAATTAGTGCGGGCCAAAGCCTCAAGTATTCTCGGATGTGCACCCTCGCTGTAGTCACACATGAAACTGTACATTTGCTGTCCCCCTTCCGGCTAATACAAATGTATTGGTTTACATTCTACATTCGCTTTGCTATCCCTTTTCAGCGTTGACCTTTTTATGCACAAGAAACCCATGATGTGTCTTTATTCCCCTTCCCCGTTCTGCTTTCTTATTATGACCCCTGTCACAACTGAATATATATTGGACATGAAAGCCGTTCTCTATTCATCGGTGAAACTGAAGAGTTCTTCCACCGTGGCGTCCAGTGCCTTCGCAATATCAAAGGCAAGCTTAAGGGACGGGTTATACCTCCCGTTTTCTAGGTGTACAATGGTTTCCCTTCTCACTCCCACAAGGTTTGCAAGGTTTTCCTGGGTCATGTTTTTTTTGGCCCTATACTCCTTAATCCTGGTTATCATTTTCATCTTACATCACCGGACTTTTCGTACTTTGACAGGGAAAAACTGAACACAAGTACCTGCACGGCAAAGTTTATTGCAAAACCAAAGGCGAAGACCAGGGCAAACGGGAATAATGAAAGGGTACTGATAACAACCACCGCCGGATACAGGACAAGTCCCGTGAAGAAAGCGTTTCTGGATGCCTTGTTTACGTTTTGCTTAAACATCTCATCGGGGAGAACTTTGGCAAACCCAAAAAAACCGAAGAAACCGAAGAATCCAAAGAAACCGGGGTTGTCTGTAAAAAGGCCCAGAAGGCCCAAAAGGCCTAAAAGCCCCATAAGGCTTATTTTATTTTTCATTGCAACCATCTCCCGTTATATATTTATAACTT
>DASRVG010000137.1:0-9495 GCA_035655175.1 Clostridia bacterium
CAGTTTCCTTATGTTTTTAACCAGGTCATTGAGGGCGCAGACGGTCCCCTCCATCCATTTGTCCCCGGTACTCTTTATGTCCTGGGTCATGCTGGACCGGCTGACCCCCTCTATGAGCATACGGCATTTTTCAATCCGCCCTTTCATGAACCCGTGCATTATCCCGGCGGAGGCACCGGCCGTCGCCAGCGCCGCTCCCAGTACCACGGCAATGCCGCGGGTATCCATGGGGGTATAACGGGCCCCTTCAAGAAGCACCATTGGTGCTGCAGCGCCCATCGCGAATATCAAAAGTGCAAGGCCAAAAAACCGGATTCTCATGTTAAACCCCCCGAAAACATTATTTAACAGGGCAGCGGCCTGCAGGCCTGGTGCCTCTGCAGCCTCCAACGGCTGTTTATATATATTCGACCAAAAAACGGATATTCCTCCAGAAAATTCGACCATTTAATATATGCACACATTATTTGTAAAGGCAAGGCTGTTGTCGTAAATATGACCTGTATTTTCCAATACATTTGTTATATACTATTATATAGGCTGACAGGGAAACGTTCCGCAGCAAGCGTTGTCTTTTTTAAAGCGTCCCTCATATTACTTCCACTGTGACCAATTACCTGTATATGCTACCGGCCCGCCAGTCTGTCAGTCGGGGGCATTCATCCGCAAAGTGGGATTTGTGATGTGTCCCCTTACCACTATGAAGGAGGTTTTTTTATGCCACTTGTTACTTCTACCGATATGTTCCAAAAGGCCTACCAGGGCAAATATGCGGTGGGGGCCTTCAACGTCAACAACATGGAGATAATACAGGGCATCGTGGATGCCGCAAAGGAAGAACAGGCACCTTTAATACTTCAGGTTTCCGCCGGTGCCCGCAAGTATGCCAAGCCCATTTATCTGAGGAAGCTGGTGGAGGCGGCGGTGGAGGATACCGGGCTTCCGGTGGTGCTGCACCTTGACCACGGCGAGGACTTTGAGGTCTGCAAGTCATGTATAGACGACGGCTTCACGTCGGTGATGATTGACGGTTCAAAGTATCCCTTTGAGGAAAACATAGAAATTACAAAAAAAGTGGTGGATTACGCCCATTCCAAGGGGGTAGTGGTGGAAGCCGAGCTGGGGAAGCTGGCGGGGATAGAGGACAACGTCAGTGTGAGCGAGAGGGAGGCCACCTTTACCGACCCGGACCAGGCGGTGGAGTTTGTTGAAAGAACCGGCATAGATTCGCTGGCGATAGCCATAGGAACAAGCCACGGCGCGTACAAGTTCAAGGGTGAACCGCGGCTGGACTTTGACAGGCTCCAAAAGATAAGCTCCCTGCTGCCGGGATTTCCGCTGGTCCTGCACGGAGCCTCCACGGTGCTGCCCGAGTTCGTGGACCTTTGCAACAAATACGGCGGCAGCATACCGGGAGCCAAGGGCGTCCCCGAGGACATGCTGAGAAGGGCTGCCCAAATGGGAGTGTGCAAGATAAACATAGATACCGACCTGCGGCTGGCGATGACCGCCGCCATTAGGCAGTACCTGGCCGAAAACCCGTCGGTGTTCGACCCGAGGAAATACCTTGGCCCCGCCAGGGAAGCCATAAAGAAGATGGTAGCCCATAAGATAAGGAATGTATTGGGCTGCAGCGGAAAACTATAATCAATCAGACAAGGGGCCATAATAACGGGTAATAACGGGGACGGTTCTTATGATTGTAATCACGAGAACCGTCCCCTTGATTTATGATTTACTTAAATAAAAAGCTGCATGTCCGAATTAACGGCATCCTGTATGTAGGCCTTCACATCCACAATCTCCAACTCCGGCAGCAGTTCCTCCTTTTTGAAGCCCATAACATCGGCGGACAGCTTGCAGCCGTAAAACTTGACCTTGTTCTTGCGTGCCCCTTCCAGCAAGTCTTTAAGGCTGGGGGCATTATCCTCCTTCATCATGTCCAGCATCATGGACTTGCCTATGCCCATCATGTTCATCCTGGACAGGCTTAAGCCCTCGGGGCCCTTGGGCGTCACCGCTCCAAACATCTTTTCGTAGGCGCTTTTGCCCTCGCTGTCCATCCTTTCCGGGTCCCGCACTACCAGCAGGCCCCAAAAAGCAAAAAACATGGACACGTCCATATCCATATCCCGTGCGCCGTTGGCTATAAGAAGCGCGGCATAGAGTTTGTCATAGTCTCCGCTAAATACCAGAAGGTTTATCCTTTTGCCCATTCCCGTCACTCCCCTTTTAAGCAAAATTAGCGCCAAGGGCCCCGTTATGCCCGAAGCGCCGGAAGCATTCCATGGCTTGCGGCGGCCCCGTGGCAATTAAAAAGCCCCCTGACACTAAATAGCTTTTCCCGTGCCGGGAATTTTACACTTAGGTTTTTTTTAGCCCGCCGGATATGAGGGATATAACCTCCCGGGGGTTTTTTACAAGAGCCCTGGCCCCGTTCAGTTTAAGCTCTTCGGCGGTCCTGAAACCCCACAGTGCCCCAACCGGGTACATTCCCGCCCTGTTTGCGGTCTGCATGTCAATACCGCTGTCCCCCAGGTATAGAATATGCTGCGGCGGGATACCCATCCCGGCGGCTATCTCCAGTGCGGCGGCGGGGTTGGGCTTTCTTGGGGTGGACGGGCTCTCCCCCCTTACTTCAAAAAAGGTCCATCGGCCCAGGAAAGCTTCGGCCATGGCCTTGGTGAAGCCGTCCGGCTTGTTTGACAGCACGGCCTTCGGAATTTTTTTATTCTCCAGGAAGTCAAGGAGTTCCCCGATTCCCGGGTAGAGTTTTGAACGGCACGACCATCCCGAGCCGTATTCCTCGTGCATTGCAGCCTGGCACCTCGCCACCGTTTCCCGGTCGTCCCTGCCGGTGGGGAGGGCCTTTCTAACCAGCATTTCCATGCCTTCCCCCACGAAATACCGGTAAGAATCCACCGGGTGGACGGGATAGCCGTACCGCTCCAAAACCCTGTTCATGCAGTCGGCCAGGTCCTCAATGGTATCCAGCAGCGTGCCGTCCATGTCAAGTATTACTCCCCTACACTCCATTCAACATGCCCCCGTATGATGCTATACCTTTCCCACCACCGCGGCGTATACCGCAAATTCTTCGGTTCCGTCAACCCCGAGAAGCGCGTCCATTTTATCCTGCGCATACTTACCTATGGCGCAGGCTCCCGCGCCAATGGACTGGCATGCAAGGTAAAGGTTCTGGCACAGGTGCCCTGCATCTATCGCTATCATTTTATGGGCAATGAGGCTGTATCGCCATTCCGCGCGATAGGGCAGCACCGTCCACATGAAAACCACCGCCCCCTCCGCCGTGAACTTCTGCCCCTTGCAGGCTTCCACCACCTTCATGTCCAGCCCTTCCGGCCGGTCCATAACAAGCAGCCTGTGTTCCATTGGCAGGTACCTGTAAAGCCCGGGCCTTACACCCTCCACGTTCCTGACCGCCAGGTAGGTCTCAAAGGGGTGCCGTGCCCCGGCCGACGGGGCGGTCCTTCTGTCCTCACTGTCTCCGGTAACGCCCTGCACCGCCCAGAGAAGGAAAGACAATTCTTCGAGGTTCAGGGGCTGCCCGGTGAATTTCCTGCAGCTTCTTCTTCGTTCCAGGGCGTTTATAAGAGGTATGTTCCCCACCGTAAAGTCCTTTGGCGCCACAAGGTCTACAAAGGCTGCATCCCCGCCGTAGGGTTTCTGGGGCGGCGGGGCCGGCAAACCCTTCTGCTGGTCACGCTCCAGGTCGTCCCAACGGTCCCATAAGTAACCTTTTAAAAAATTCCTGTGGTCCTCCAAGCCTTTCATATATGTACACCTCTCCTTCATATACTTATAAACCGGTTTGAAAGGGCCGCTATCACCATCATTATACCGGTTATTTGGTAAACCTGCACTGTCCCGGCGTTTGCCTGGATAAGCCTGGGAATATTGTCAAACTCCCTTTTGGCGACCTTTACCGACCGCACCGCCACCGGGATGCTGACAAGTCCCAGCAGCCACACCGGGTTCCGGTAGAGAAGGGCAAGCACCGGGAACATCGCGTAAGCCAAGACAAATAGCGCTGCAAACACCCTTACGCCCCGTTCTTTGCCCATCCGGACCACCCAGTTATGCTTTCCGGCATTTTTGTCCGCTTCATAGTCCGGGTACTGGTTAATCCACAGCACATTGGCAATCAAAAAACCAATGGGGATTGACGCCGCCACCACCTCCGGCTGCGCCGAGCCGGTCAGCACCAGGTACATACCGGTGGTAATCAAGGGCCCGAAGGTTAGCCCCACCGCCAGTTCTCCCAGGCCGGAGTATGCAAAACTAAAGGGCGGGACGCTGTAGAAAATGGACAAGAAAACCCCGGTAAGGCCTATCCAGAGCACGTTAAACTCGCGGTAAAGCACTATAAACAACCCTATGGCGCAGGCCGCCAGCATTGTGCCGTAGGATATGACCTTTACCTCGCCAAGGGTAAGTTTGCCGTCCACGATTGTTTTTTTGCCCCCGCTGAAGGGCGTCCTGTTTTCCGGCGTCACGTTCCGGTCCGCTCCCGATTTATAGTCCACGTACTCGTTTATGGCGTTTTTGCCCGTTTCGATAAGGTAAATCCCCGCCACCGAAAGCAAAAACCAGCCGATATGGAACCGCCCGGTATTGCCGTAGGCAAGGGCCGCCGCCACCAGCATGGGCACGGTGGAAGCTATCCAAATCTTAGGGTCTGCCAACTGCCAAAAGCCCTGCCACACTCTTTCCTTTTCCTGCTTGTTCATTGGTACTAATCCCCTCTTTGCAATCGAATCTTTTTCGGAAAGTTTATCCACATTACTATATTGTCCAGGGCAAACCGGTATATTCGGCGCATCATTGCATGGTTAACGGGTAGGCTTAGGCTTTGCCCTGCGCTTGCGGCTCCTTTTCCATGCGTAATAGTATATCCACCCCGCCAGCATCCAGAAGCCGAAGGAGTACAATATAAGCAAATCCTCCGCCAGTGAGACTATTGTCAGCAGCACCGCGGCCATTACCGTGAAAACCGGCAGTGCCTTAAGGGCGGTATCCGCCAGCCTGAAGGGGGCCCTTTGGAATTCCTCCGGGTACTTTCTCTTCAACATAAGGCAAGCCCCGGCCACAAGGGTCATACTGCTTAGCAGTACTATGGAACTGACGGTGCCCAGGAAAAGCACCGGGAGGTCCAGCACCACGACAAGCAGCGCGGGAACGTATATTGTTACTGTCGCAAGCCCCGGAACATTGTACCGGTTGAGCCTTGAAAAAATACGCGGCATCATACCGTCCACCGCCAGGCTGTACAGCGACCTGCTGCTTGCCATGTAGGACGCATTCATCGGGGTGATAATGGCCAGAACCGCCCCCAACTGCACCAGCCCCGCTACCCATGGGTTTAACATTAGCCTCGCCGCCTGCGCCAGGTTCGGTCTTAGGGCCTTGATGGTGTCCCAGCCCAGCCCCCCGGCAAAGGTAAACGTTGTACCAAGGTATAAAAGGCCCACTACCGCCGATGAAATAATTATGGATAGCGGAATGTTCTTCTGGGCGTTTTGCACCTCGTCCCCCATCTCGGCTACGATATACAGCCCGGTGTATGCATAAAAGGCCGTCATGCTGCCCTTTAATATGGTACCCGCTCCCGCTCCCCACAGGGGGGTGAGGTTGCTTAACCTTACGTGCGGCGCGCCGAAACCGCAGAACAGCGCGAGGCCGCCCATGACGGCTATAACAAGGAACTGCACGACCCTTTGGGTGGTTTTGATGCCCAGCAGGTTGACTACCAGGATAACCGTCAGCGCCGCTGCGGCGGTAAGCCTTTTGTCCGCTGCCAGGTATACCGACACGTAATCGGCGAACCCGCTGCTCATCAGCGCAAGGCCGCAGAAGGATCCCACCAGCCTGAACCAGCCCACTGCAAACCCTATGAAGTCGCCGTAGAACATCCTGGTGTAACGGTAAGTGGCGGCGGTGGCCGGGAAGACGGATGCCACCTGTGCATAGCAGATTGACGCCGCCACCGCAACAATAAGCGCAATAAGGTAGCACAAAAAAAGGCCGGGACCTGCGGCGGCCGCCAGCGGACCTATCATTATGTAAATCCCTGAACCTATTACCGTGCCGATTATTATTTCCACGGCCCCGGCAAGCCCTATCTTGTGCCTTGTATCCCCTGCCGCCCCGCCAGCCGCAAACTCGGGGTCCTTTCCCGTTCTTGCCATGATATTCCCCTCTTTTTATTTCCGCTTGAATTTATGGGGTTTTTCAACCTTAAGGCGAAGTACAAGCCCGCAGTCGGTACACACCTCGGCGATTAAGGCCGACGACGCAAACACCCTGCCTTCGGGTACCATACATGCGTACCCCGACATCTTTCCCCGGCCTATCTCCTTGCAGCCGCATTCAGGACATTTCTCTTTGCTTTCCATTGTTTTCTCCTTTCAGAACGCTAAAGGGGGAGACGGTCTCCCTACAGCCTCCTCTGGCAGCAGCGCCCATTGGGTGACCAGCAGCCAGGTTATTATCCCGTAAGCTTACCCCTGATATCCACCGCCTGCGGGCTGCCGGCCGCCACCGGTGATGCGCCGCTTAATACCCGGTGCCCGGCACCTGTACCTCGCAGGGACCGTCCCCCTTAACTTCTATGGCAGCACTATGATGTTGTTTGCCACCGGGCGCTCTTTGCCGTCCGAGGGCCTGTTCAGCACCACCCCGTTGAAGTACATGGTGCTGGAGCCGCCGCCATCCAGGTTGTAGGCCTCTTTGACGCCCAGTTCAAGCAGCTTGTCCTGCAGGTGCTCCAGCGTAACCCCGACGCTCCAGTCTCCCTGCCGCCCGTCTATTACTATCATAATGAGGTCGTCGTTGGCGTACTTGCCTATTATGGTCCTGGGCTGCTTGGTGGTCTTCCATTTCTCGGGTATCTCCACCTTCTTGCCGTCCTTTAACAGCACCGGTATAAAGCTTACCCCCTGGTAGGGTTTCAGCGCGGTCAGGTCCTTTTCGGTTTTGGGCACCGTACCTATTACCTGGCCCTTTTTGTTTATCCCCGCAAAGAACAAATCCCCGGGATAGCCGTTGAAGGGTTCCACCAGCTTGCCGTCTATCACCGTATTGCCTATCATCTGGGCGTAGGTTTGGCCGTTTCTAATCTCGGTGTAAAAACCGCCGCCGTTTATTGCCAGCATCGCCCCGGTTCTTTTGGCCGCTTCGGAGGTGGTCTCCAGCTTGCCCAGCGTGTCCTGGGCCAGCACCACCCTGAAGGACTTGGGCTTAAAGAGCTTTACCTTGGCGATAAAACCGCGGTAGCCCAGCTCCGCCAGCTTGAAAATCTTTATCTCGTTGTTGTCCGAAATATGGGCGGAAACTGTAGGCCCCAGCATTTCCAGTATCTTTTGCTCGTATATATCGTTGGACAGCTTCCTGTGGGACACGCTTTTTTCGGTCAGGGCGGACAGGCTTTCATACTGCTCGGAAAAAGTGTCCACCTGCGCGCGGGCCAGCATTCCAAGGTCCCCTATGCTCTGCCTTAAAATCTCTGTCTCCTGCTGCAGCATAACCGCTCCCTCTTCCAGGGCGGCGGCGGGGAATTGGAGCAAATGGCTTTCTTCCGCAAAGCCCGAGCACACCAGGAAAAGGGCCAAAAAGGGCGCGGCCAGGAAAGCCATGAACACGTTTAACTTAAACATTGGGGGCCTCCTTTAATATCTCCAGCGCCCTTTCCAGTTCCTCCAGCTGGTCCTCCAGGTCCTCCAGCTTCCTATCTATGCGCCTTTGTACCGAAGTGGAATCGGATATGGTGGAATCCGCCTCCTCAATGCTCTCCCTCAGCCCGGCTATCTCCTGGCCCAGCGCTTCCATCCTTTCGGTAAGCTGCTGTATATTCATCGCGTTTTGCTGCTGCACGTTTCTAATGGAGGTGTCAATGTAGTCCTTGGCATAGGTGTAGCCGTAATAAACAGCGGCGCACCACACCCCTGCGCTTGCTATGAACAGGACTATGTTGATGAGAATTTTCCTGGTCCTTTGCTTTTTCCTTCTGGCGTCCATCCTTGTAGTTTCGGTTTCGGGAATTTCTACGTTTTTTTCCACTGTTTCAACCTCCCCCCCTTTTATTCTACAGTAACTATGCTATATCAAATTCGAGTATGAATCAAGCGGGGAAGGATGATAGGTTGTTCCTTTACCGGTACTGCAGGCCGTACCTGTTCATGAAAACTTTGGAGTACTGCAGGTCCTCCTCCCGGTAAGGTTCCTTCTGCTCGTCGGGGTAGCCCACCGCTATTATGGACTCGACGCTCCTTTGTTCCGGTATCTCCAGCAGTTCCTTGACAAACTGTTCGGCACTCTTTGTACTGTCATACATCCTGTTCCTTATATGTATCCAGCAGGAGCCAAGCCCCATCGAATGGGCGGTAAGCTGTGCCAGTATGCCGGCTATGGTTGTATCCTCTATCCAGGTATCCCGGCGGTCGGATTCTCCCAGCAGCACTATCCCCAGCGCCGCATCCTTTAAGAAAACCGAGCTGCCCTTTCTCACCGTTGACAGGGTTTCCAGGAGGTCCCTGTCGGTTACCAGTATGAATTCCCAGGGCCTCTGGTTGCTGCCCGAGGGCGAAAGCAGCAGCGCCTTTACCAGGTTGTCCAGTTTATCCCCCTCCAGCGGGACCTTTTTGTATTTGCGAATGCTTCTTCTTTTCTTAAGAAGCTCTATCATTTCGCTCCCTCCTATCCTTGGTACTTTACCCTATTATACTTTATTGTTCCATTAAATTAAAGTATGATACCGCCGGGATACTTTCCTCGGCCCTTGACATTGGAACGCCTCGATGCTAATATATTTTTTAGGAAAACCAAATATAATCTTCAGGGCAGGGTGAAATTCCCGACCGGCGGTAATGCGGATAAGGTCCGCTAGCCCGCGAGCTCACGCTGACCCGGTGTGATTCCGGGGCCGACAGTATAGTCTGGATGGGAGAAGATTGATTTTTTTATTTCCCTGGGATTATATTGCGGGGAATTTTAATTTTCAGGGAGGTAAGCTGCATGAATCAAGACTTAAACAAAATTGTAAAACTGGCACTGCTTTCCGCACTGTCAATACTGCTAATGCTGGTCATCAGGTTTCCAATCATTCCATCGGCACCTTTTTTAGAATACGAACCGGGGGACGTTCCCGCCCTTATAGGCGCATTTTTGTACGGCCCGGGCGCAGGCCTTTTGATAACCGCCGCGGTTTCGCTGTTCCAGGCAACCACCGTCAGCGCGGGAAGCGGCTGGATCGGGGCGATAATGCATATGGTCGCCACCGGCACCATGGTTTTAGTGGCAGGCCTTATTTACAGGAAGGTACACACTTTCAAGGGAGCCATTTTGGCCCTTGCGGCGGGCGCCCTTGGGATGACCCTTGCAATGATACCGCTTAACCTTTATTTTACCACCAAGTTCCTGGGAGTACCCGTTGAGGCGGTAAAGGCAATGATTGTACCCATCATAGTACCCTTTAAC
>DASRVG010000138.1:0-7083 GCA_035655175.1 Clostridia bacterium
ATACACTACATCCATAAGACCGGTCACCCCGGAATGGAAGAAGGTGGAGTCGCCTATGACCGAGAACACTTTCCTGCCTTCCACTTTGTTGTGCTCAAAGGCTTTGTACATGCCGTGACCCGCCGTTATGCTGGCGCCCATACATATGCACGTGTCGCCTGCGTTTAAAGGAGGGGCGGACCCAAGGGTATAGCACCCTATATCGGTGGTTATTATGGCATCCTTCTGCCTGCCCAGCACATAGTACAGACCCCTGTGCGGGCAGCCGGGGCATAGTACCGGAGGGCGGTTGGGGAGCTTGGTTTCTGTGGTGAATGCTTCCCTCCCGCTACCCAGAAAAGCCCTCTCCACTATATCAGGGTTAAGTTCCCCGACAAGGGGGAGCTTTTCCTTGCCTATACAGTCATACCCCATCGACTTGAGCGCTTCTTCCAGGAACGGCTCGTTTTCCTCAACCACATATATGGTCTCCACTTTTCCTGCAAACTCTTTTATCTTATTGACGGGCAGCGGGTTGGTCATACCGAGCTTCAGGTATGAAACTCTGTCGCCGAACACTTCCTTTGCATACTGGTAGCCTACGCCGCTGGCTACTACGCCTGCCTTCTTGTCATTCCACTCGATAAAATTAAGAGGCGTATTGTCGCTGTATTCCCGGAGCTTTTTCAGCCTTTCCTCCAGCGTACCGTGCAATGCCTTTGCGTTGGCCGGCGTTGCTATATACTTCCTGGCCTGCTTGACATACGGCTTCATGCCGGCTTCCGTTCTATCGCCGAATTCCACCAGGCTCTTGCTGTGGCAAACCCTGGTGGTAAGCCTTAAAATGGTTACAACATCGAATTCTTCGCTGAGCTTTATAGCCTCGCCCACAAAATCCTTGGCTTCCTGGCTGTCGCTGGGCTCCAGCAGAGCCATCTTGCCGAATTTCGCATAGTATCTGTTGTCCTGCTCGTTCTGGGAACTGTGCAATCCGGGGTCATCGGCGCTTACCAGCACAAGCCCGCCGTTCACACCGGTATATGCAAGCGTCATCAACGGGTCGGCGGCAACGTTGACCCCGACGTGCTTCATGGCCGCCAGCGCACGGGCTCCCGCTATCGAGGCCCCTGCGGTGACTTCCAGCGCAACCTTCTCGTTGGGCGCCCATTCGGCATAGATCTCCTTATACAGCGCAATATTTTCCAGGATCTCGGTGCTGGGCGTGCCCGGATATGCCGCTGCAAAGGTAATGCCGGATTCATAGGCGCCTCTTGCAACCGCCTCGTTGCCTGTCAAAAGTTTCTTCAATACACTCACACTCCCTCACAAGATATCTTGGTAGATTTTTTTGGATACCGGGGCCTATAACTCCCCGGAAAAAATTATAGGCGGATTTACGTTTATAGCCATAGTAAAACTTAGTTAGCTAAAGAAAACATCAGCAAAGTCTTGAGGCGTCACCCCGGGGCAATCGGCATGGCCCTTTGCAAAGAATTCTTCTATCTTATCCTGAATCTGCTGTTTGTCCAGGGGCAAACCTAATAACCCCTTCTCCAGACTGCTCAGCCCTTCCTTGGGTCTAAATGTAAAGTCCCCATACAGGTTAACATTGCCAATCAATCCCTCCGACACCTCGAAAACCGCATGTATGGTTCCTCCTACCGCCTTGTGCCTTTTTTCAAACATATCGGTCCCGCTTGCTATTTTTATCCCTGTTTGTCTCCTGCCTCTTTTATTCAAGAACTCATCGGATGTATAGTAGCTTTCCAGTTCTCTGGCCTTCGACCATACCTCATCGGGCAGTTCTGCAGCTTCAAAGGGGCCGATCAGCTTCCCGAAGTGTTTAATCAGCTTTTCTTCTATCTCCTGTTTGGGCGGGATATGGCCCAGTTCCCTTTTAACGGTTGTTACGTTATTTTTCAGGCTTCGCAAAAGCTGTTCTCTATACTCCTCGTTTTTTACCGGGAAGACCCTGCTCATTGCCTCATAGTCAAAATCCAGCAGAATGCCGCCTACAAAGACAACCGAGACTCCTATATTTGCGCCGCCTTCACCGGTTATTTTCCTGCCCTCCTCGGTTATCAAATCGTTTACTTCCTTGAACTTTGCATTAATCCCCAATTCTTTATAAGTATCGATGGCAGGTTGGGAAAACTTCCGATACAGAGCCAGAGTGTCTCCCGGTATCAGCGCATTCTGTCTATTGGCAACAATTTGATAGAATATCTGATTTCTGTCCAGCAGAGTAGTGCCGCCTCCCACCTCCCTCCGCATGACCCCTATTCCTCTTTTTTTGCAGTAATCGATGTCAATACTGGTATTCATGTCCTGAAAATACCCTAAAGTCGCTATCGGCTCCTGCGGGGACACAACTATGAAACCTTCCTCGCCCAGATAGGCCATAGCATGGAATACCAGCATCGAATCAAACTTGGGAAGCTCTCCTAAACGGTACAGCTTCATTATCCCTTACCCCCTTTTAGTAATCCGTATTATGGTCCCCTATGCCAATACTGTCTTCTATCAGAACGGCAATGCCTTACCTGCCGTCGCGCCTGACATAATGGGTGTGCAGCAGATGGTGTGAAAGCTCTCCGCATGGCTCATCAAGAAAATCGTTATACAGCTCTTTTATATCAGGATTTTCATGGGATTTCCTTATCGGGCAGTTTCTATCATCTTCGTTGAGCCCGGCAGCCCTGGCAAGTTTTTTTGCAAGCACCGGGGTAACTATCTGGCCGCCGCCACCTACGCAACCGCCCGGGCACGTCATTATTTCTATAAAGTGGTATTTTGAGAACTCCCCGCCTTTTTTGATGTCCTCACAGATCAGCCGCGCATTGCTGAGGCCCGACGTCACGGCGATCTTTATTTCACCCACACCGGTGGGGATTGACGCGGTCTTAATGCCTTCATACCTGCCGAGGGCTTCAAGCTCTATATCCTCCAGCGGTTTGCCTTCTATCACCTCGTACGCGGTTCTTAACGCAGCTGTCATAACCCCGCCGGTCCTTCCGAATATGGGTGCTGCGCCGGTGTATTCTCCCAGCATAGAGTCCGCTTCCTGCTCGGGCATTCCGAGGAGGTCCAGGTTAAACATCTTTATCAGCTTGGCACACTCCCTTGTCGATAGGACTACATCCACATCGGGAAATTTATCCATTATTCTTTCTTTCTCTTTCCAGTATTCATACGCATCCATAAACTCTTCCCTGTCTCTTTCATACTTCTTTGCCGTGCACGGCATAACAGATACCACAAACATCTTGTCCGGGTCTATATTAAGCTCTTGTGCCGCATAGGTCTTTGCTATGGCGCCAAACATCTGCTGCGGTGATTTTGCGCTGGACAGGTGCGGTATTAATTCAGGATAATATGTTTCGCAGAATTTTATCCACCCGGGGCAACAGGAGGTAAACTGCGGCAATACCCCATTATCCTTTACTCTCCCTATCAGTTCATAGCCTTCTTCCATAATGGTTAAATCTGCGCTGAAGTTTGTATCCCATATCCTGTCGAAACCTATTTCCCTTAATGCCGCATACAGCTTCCTGGTTACAACCGTTCCGGGTTTTGCGCCGAATTCTTCACCGATGGTTGACCTTATGGAGGGAGCAATCTCTATTACAACATATTTATCCGGGTCTTTGAGGGCGTTTATTACTTTAGCCACATCATCCCTTTCTGAGAATGCGCCAACAGGCCTTGAGAATGCGCATAAACCACAACCCAGCCAATCGGTCAATAGATTCATATATTTTTCCACATAGCCGAAAGGGCAGTTTAATACGCACTGACCGCACCTTACACACTTGCTTTCATCGATGATAACCCCTTCTTTTTCATCCATTCTAAGGGCTTCCACCGATTGCTCCCTGCATGTTTCCACGCAGCTCCCGCACCTGATGCATTTATTCGGGTCATGGACAACCGACGGCTCGGAAACCCTTGTTTCAAAGCGCCATGTCTTCCTTTCTTCAAGGTCTACCAGTTGCGCCGAATCCGCCTCGCATGCCACAAATTCCTGGGCCTTTCTTATCAGAAAGCATTCATGATTCTTTGAAAGCAGGCTTATACGCTGCTGTAATCTCTCCTTCACCAACGGGGAAGAGGTTCGTATATCCATCCCTTCTTTTACCGCTTTGTTCTTCAGCACGTTGGCGGGGTATATGCCGCCGTCAATCTCTGCTATATTTACCAGGGGACATTGGTCATTGTTTATATAACTTATTTCTTCAATGCCATCCGGCCTGTAAAAATCTTTGCCTTCTTTTTTTAGCAGCTCAAGGACGGTTATATTATCGGTCTGCCTTTCTTCTCCATCCAGAAATATTCTCATTTGAACACCTCCATCATATGGGCATGCCCTCTTTCCCCTTTGCAAAGATTAAGAGGTCCTAATCCCCGTATGGTCCGGGTAAATTCATTAACCACCACGGCGAATTTCTCGCCTTCTGAAGCAGATATCCATTCCAGGCGGAGGCGTTCTTTTTCTATCCCCAGTTCTTCCAACAGCGGCAGAAATGTTTCATAACGTTTAAGCGCCTTAAAGTTGCCGTTTGTATAATGGCAGTCGGCGGGGATATGGCAGCCTGCTATAAGCACGCCATCCGCCCCTTGGCTAAAGGCTTTTATTACAAAGCTCGGCTCAACCCTGCCCGAACACATGACACGTATCGGCCGTATGGCAGTGTCGTACTGTATGCGTGACGTGCCTGCCAGGTCGGCGCCGGCATAGGAGCACCAGTTGCATAAAAAGCCGATTATATTGGGTTCCCAATTCTTTTTATCCTGCATGGTTTACTGCCCCCTCTCCAACAATGCTTCTATCTCCGCAAAAACCTGTTCTGCCGAAAAGTGCTGTTGTTTTATGGCCTTTGAAGGGCAAGCGGCGGCGCATGTGCCACAGCCTTTGCACTTGGCGGCTTCTACTTGCATAATATTATCCTCCTGGCTGTATGCCAAGGCACCGTACGGGCATAAATTCTCACAAATCTTACATCCCACGCATATGTCGCCATCTATTTGTACTATTGTAGACTCCAGCGCAACCTTGCCCGTATTAAGAAGCCTTAATACTTCTCCTGCACAACCTATCGACTGGCAGACGGTATCGGGTATATCCTTGGGACCCTGGCTGCAGCCGGCTATATATATACCTGCCGTAGGCGTTTCCAGCGGATTCAGCTTGGGATGCGCCTCCATGAAGAAGCCATCCTGGCTGCGGTTTATGTGCAGCACTTCTGCCAGCTTTGACGCATCTTCACATGGCTCCAGACCGGTCGATAAAACCACCATATCCACACCTATCTCCAATATCTTGCCAAGAAGCGTATCCTCCGCCTTGACACGGAGCTTGCCGTCCTTTTGCGTTACTTCAGCTACTTTGCCGCGTATAAAATGGGCGCCTTCGCTCTGTATCCGCTTATAGAATTCTTCATACCCTTTACCGAAGGCTCTAATATCCATATAAAAGTTGAACACCTGGGCACCGGTCTTTTCCATTGCAAGGTGCGCATGTTTTAACGAATACATGCAGCAAACCCTTGAACAGTATGCATTTGTATTCTCGTCTCTGCTGCCTACACAGTGGATGATGGCTATCTTTTCGGGTATCTCTCCCTTGGAGGTCAATACCTTTCCTCCCGTGGGCCCCGACGCATTGGTCATGCGTTCAAACTGCAGCGCATCTATTACATCGGGATATATGCCATATCCATATTTGGTTGTTCTGCCGGCATCGAAGGGCTTAAAGCCGGTAGCAACTATTATGGCGCCTACCTTTACCTGCACCTCCACTTCTTTCTGGCCGAAGTCAATAGAACCCCGTTCACATGCCTTTGCGCAGGACTGTTTGCATTTGCCGTTTTTCAGCATCAGGCAGTTTTCATTATCAATAACCGCCTTCAAAGGAACAGCCTGTGGAAAAGGTATGTATGCCGCTCCTCTCTTTGAAAGCCCATAATCGAATTGGTTGGGTATCCTGCCCTTGAGCACACATGCATCAGCACAGGCACCACAGCCGCTGCAGTCATCCTTTACATATCTGGGGCGCTTCCTCACCGTCACCTCATAATTCCCAACGGCGCCCTTCAAACCGACTACCTCGGCATTGGTAATCAGCTCAATATTCTCCTGTCTTGCCACGTCCACCATCTTTGGCGTCAGGATACATGCGGAACAGTCAAGGGTGGGAAATGTTTTGTCAAGCTGGGCCATTACCCCTCCGATGGTGGGTTTCTTTTCAACGAGGTACGTTTTATACCCTGCCCCCGCCGTTGTCAATGCCGCTTGTATCCCGGCAACGCCGCCGCCTATCACAAGCACCGACTTTTCTATGTCTATTTCCGAAGTGGTAATAGCCTCATTGTAGAATACCCTGTTGGCCGCCGCGCGTACCAGATCCTTTGCCTTTTGGGTCGCTTTGTGCGTATCGGTAGTTACCCAGGATACGTGTTCCCTTATGTTAGCCATCTGAAGATAGAACGGATTAAGCCCGCTTTCCTGTACGACGACTCTGAATGTAGGCTCGTGCATCCTTGGCGAACATGACGCAACAACTATGCGGTTGAGATTATAGGCCTTTATGTCGTCCTTTATGAGCGCCTGCCCCGGGTCGGAACACATATACAGGTTGTCCCTTGAAACAACCACTCCGGGCAAACCTGCGGCATATTCAGCCACATCTTTACAATCTACCACCCCGCCTATGTTGCTGCCGCAATGACACACATATACTCCTATTCGAATATCATTCACGCATGCTCACCCCCTGTTTCGGTTTCAATCCTATCAGCCAAAAATTCCAATATGTCATATACTTTAATTCGTGACCTTTCCTGCCTTACCGCATTCTGCAGGGTGCGTTTGCACTGCTGGCAGGTTGTGAGGATATACCCGGCTCCCGTTTCCAGGGCTTCCCCCACCCTTTTCCGGGCTATCGCCAGCGACAGGTCCGGGTTAAGCATCTCAAGATTCCCACCGCCGCCACAGCATTTGCTGTCTTCCCGGTTAAAACGCATCTCCACCGGTTTAACGCCGGGCAGGCTCTCTATCAGTTCTCTCGGGGCTTCAAAGATACCTGATTTCCTTCCGAGGTCACAG
>DASRVG010000139.1:0-6369 GCA_035655175.1 Clostridia bacterium
ACCCTGTCATGATTCATCTTTCCTTTAATGGTTTCCTTGAGTACCCTGTGCACCACAAGGTCGGGGTACCTCCGTATAGGCGAGGTGAAATGGCAGTAATATGTGGTGGCTAGGCCGTAGTGACCCAGGCACTCGTGGGAATACCTGGCCCGCTTTAGCGACCTCAGCATGAGGGTATTTATAACCCTCTCCTCTTTTTTGCCCTTAACCTTCGCGATAAGTGCCTGCAGCGTCTTTGGGTGTACTCTCTTTATACCCTTTATGGAATACCCGAAATTGTAAATAAACGCATTGAAAGCTTCCATCTTTTCCATGTCCGGCTCCTCGTGCACCCGGTATATAAAGGGAACGCCCAGCCAGTACATGTGCTCGGCCACCGTTTGGTTGCACACAAGCATGAATTCCTCGATAATCTTGTCCGCCGTCCTTCTTTCAACCTTTACTATGTCCACCGGCTTTCCTTTTCCGTCCAGCATCACCTTGAACTCGTCAAATTCAAAGTCAATGCTTCCCCTTTCTGTCCGCTTGGCCGCCAGTATCCTATGCAGCTCCTCCATGGCCCTAAAGTCATCAAGAAGGTACCTGTACCTTTCAATTAGTGCGGGGTCGTTTTTTTCCAGGATATCCGAAACATCGGTGTAGGTCATCCTCTCGCTTGTCCTTATAACGCTCTCAAGTATTTCATAGTCCACCACGCACCCGCACCTGTCTATTTCCATGAAAACCGACATTGTAAGCCTGTCCTCTTTGGGGTTAAGGCTGCATATGCCGTTGGAAATCCTCTGGGGCAGCATGGGTATTACCCTGTCCAGGAAATATACGCTGGTTCCGCGGCGGTAGGCCTCCTTGTCCAACAGCGAGTTTTCAGCCACGTAGTGGGCCACGTCGGCAATATGCACCCCCAGCCGGAAGTTGCCGTTTTGGAGCCTTTCCACCGAAACGGCGTCGTCCAGGTCCTTGGCATCGGCCCCGTCTATGGTGACTATTTTCATATCCCTCAAATCGGCCCTTTTTTCCAGCTCGCGCTGCGGGATGTCCCCCGGCAGGGCCCCCGCTTCATGCAAAACCGCCGCCGGGAACTCCTCGGGGATATCGTAGCTCCTTATGATGGATAGAACGTCCACGCCTATATCGCCCCGGTGGCCCAACACCTCAATAATCCTTCCCTCGGGGTTTCTCCTTTTTTCGGGCCACCGCTCGATTTCCACCACCACTTTGTCCCCTTCCCTGGCGCCCAATGCATCCTCCCGGGCAACGAATATATCGTCAAGAATCCTTGGGTCGTCCGGCACCACGAAACCAAAATTCCGGCTTTTCTCATAGGTACCCACCACCCTCCTGTTGGCCCTTTCCAGGATGCGCACAATTTCTCCCTCGGTCTTGCCGCCGTCGGTCCTGCCCTTCGTTATCTTGGCAATAACCCTGTCGTTGTGCATCGCACCGTTAATCCCGTCGGTGGGAATATACACGTCCTCGTACATATCGTCCCGGGGCAGTACAAAACCAAAACCCCTTTGATGGCACTGCAAAGTACCCGCCACAAGGTCCATTTTTCCCGGTATACCGTACCTTTTCTTGCGGGTGAGTATAACCTCCCCTTCCCTTTCCATTTCCCTAAGGGCTTCGCAAAATGCCGGCATGTCTGCCTCGTCAATGTCAAGCTGGTTCATCAGTTCCTCTGCCGTCATCGGGTTGTACGCCTTTTCTTTCATGAATTCCAAAATTCTTTTCTTAAGCTGCAAGTCGTTTTAACCTCCGTTTCACACCCCGGTACACCGGGTAAAAAACCTTTCTACTATATTATTGACAAACAATCATGCTTTAAACTTTCAACCGAAACAAAAGGCACCGGGCAGTATGTCCCGATGCCTTCCATTGGCTTTATATGAACAGCGGTGCAAATACCAAGGCCACTATGGTCATCAGCTTTATCAGAATGTTTATTGACGGGCCGGAGGTATCCTTGAAGGGGTCCCCCACCGTGTCACCCACAACCGCCGCCTTGTGGGCCTCACTGCCCTTGCCGCCGTGGACGCCGCCTTCTATATACTTCTTGGCGTTGTCCCAGGCTCCGCCGGAGTTGGCCATCTGTATCGCCACCAGCACACCGGTGAGAAGGGCCCCCGCCAGCAGGCCGCCCAGCGCCTCGGGTCCCAGCACAAAACCGGTAAGAAGCGGCGCTATTATCGCCAGAAGTCCCGGGAATACCATTTCCTTCAAAGCCGCCGCCGTGCTAATGTCAACGCACCTGGCGTAGTCCGGCTTTCCCTTGCCTTCCATTATGCCGGGTATCTCCTTGAACTGCCTCCTTACCTCTTCTATCATCTGGAAAGCAGCTTTTCCGACTGCTTCCATGGTTATGGCGGAGAACAGGTAGGGCAGCATTCCGCCCAGGAACATCCCCACTATTACTTCCGGCTGCATAATGTTTATAAGCTGTAGGTTAACCGCCTGTGAATAGGAAACAAACAGCGCCAGCGCCGTCAGTGCGGCGGAACCTATTGCGAATCCCTTACCAATTGCCGCCGTGGTGTTGCCCACCGCGTCAAGGGTGTCGGTGATTTCCCTCACTTCATGGGGCAGTTCCGCCATCTCGGCAATTCCGCCCGCGTTGTCGGCTATGGGCCCATAGGCGTCCACCGCTATGGTCATCCCCGCCGTGGAAAGCATCCCCACCGCCGCCAGAGCTATACCGTACAGGCCGGCCACCTTGTAGGCTACCAGAATCCCTGCTGCAATAACTATTATCGGAAGGGCGGTGGACTGCATCCCGACCGCCAAGCCGCTTATTATGTTGGTTGCGGGGCCGGTCCTGGACTGGTCCGCAATCCTTTTAACCGGTTTAAAGTCGCTGGAAGTATAATACTCGGTGAGCTGGCCTATTATTAGGCCCACCGCCAGGCCGGAAACCACGGCGTAAAAGGGCCGAAGGTCCGCGAACAGCCAGCGGCTTAGCACAAACCCTGAAATAACCAGTATCAGCCCGCTGACGTAGGTCCCCATATTAAGAGCCTTCTGCGGGTTGGTGTTTTCGTCTCCTTTTACAAACTGGGCTCCTATGATGCAGGCTATTATCCCGGTGGCTGCCAGAAGCATCGGGAAAAGCACGCCGCTGACCTGGCCTGCATAAATCACCGCTCCAAGGGTCATGGCGGCTACTATCGAACCCACGTAGGATTCGAAGAGGTCTGCTCCCATGCCCGCCACATCGCCCACGTTGTCACCCACGTTATCGGCGATTACCGCGGGGTTCCTCGGGTCGTCCTCCGGAATCCCGGCCTCCACCTTGCCCACCAGGTCGGCACCCACGTCGGCGGCCTTGGTATATATTCCTCCGCCCACACGGGCGAACAGGGCTATGGAACTGGCCCCCAGGCTGAAACCGGTTACTATATTGGCGTCTTTAAAAATTATATAAAGTATTCCCAAGCCGAGCACTCCAAAGCCCACTACGCTCATGCCCATCACCGCGCCGCCGGAAAAGGCTACGCTTAAGGCCTTGTTCATGCCCTGTCGTGCGCCGTTGGCGGTCCTGACGTTGGCCTTGGTAGCAACCCTCATGCCGAAATAACCGGTGGCGGCGGAGAACAGTCCCCCCACAATAAAGCATACCGCCGTCTGCCAGTCTATAAGAAAGGTCAGCACGAAAAACAGTACCACCACGAATATTGCAAGGCTTTTATACTCCCTGGCAAGGAACGCCATTGCCCCCTCCTGTATGTAAGAGGATATTTCCTTCATCCTGTCGGTGCCGACATCGGCCTTCTCAATCCTTGATGACAGGATAAAAGCAAATACTAGGGCAACAATCCCTACCGCAGGGACCACGTAAAATAACTCGTTCATATGTTGTACCTCCCAAAGTATTCATTTGTTATATGGATTTACTGCAGCAATACCAGTGCAATCGAAGTAATTACAAAGGTTATGGCGCTTATGGTTGTCACTTTTGACAACAGGGCCTCAACCCCCCTGCTCTTGCTCTTTCCCAAAAGAGATTCGGCTCCCCCGGCTATGCTTCCCGAAAGGCCCGCGCTTTTACCTGACTGCATAAGTATACTGCCTATAAGAATAAGGCTAACAATAACGTGAATTACCGTTACGAAGATTCTCATTCTACTGCACCTCCTGCCCGTGGAATCAACAAAGCTATTTTAACACACGCCCCTGCAAAATACAACACCAATCACTTTCCATTTCCCAGGTTGTAGAATACGTCCCTTCCCTTGTACTGCGCCGCACCGGCCAGCTCCCCTTCTATGCGCAGAAGACGGTTGTACTTTGCCACCCTGTCGGTCCTTGAGGGAGCGCCGGTCTTTATCTGCCCGGCATTAACCGCCACCGCCGCATCCGAAATGGTGGTATCCTCCGTTTCTCCGGAGCGGTGGGACACAACCGCGGTGTAGCCCGCCCTTTTTGCCATTTCGATGCAGTCCAGTGTCTCGGTAAGGGTACCTATCTGGTTGAGCTTGATTAATATCGAGTTGGCAGTGTTTTCCTTAATTCCCCTAATAAGCCGTTCTGTGTTGGTAACAAACAGGTCGTCTCCCACAAGCTGTATCCTTCCTCCCAGTTCCCTGGTCATAAGGGCCCAGCCTTCCCAGTCCTCTTCCGCAAGGCCGTCTTCTATGGACAGAAGCGGGTACTTGTTCACAAGACCGCTGTAGTATTCCACCATTTCCTCGGCGGTCTTTACAAGCCCCTCTCCCTTGAGGTGATACCTCCCGTTCCTGTAAAGCTCGGTAGCAGCACAGTCCAGCGCCAGGCCAATATGCTCGCCGGGTACGTAGCCGGCCTTTTCTATGGCCTGGATTATTACCTCTATGGCCTGGGCGTTGGATGCAAGGTCCGGCGCAAAGCCCCCTTCATCCCCCACCGAGGTGTTAAGCCCCTTGTCCTTCAGTACTTTCTTCAGGTTGTGGAAAACTTCCGCCCCCATCCTCAGGGCTTCGGCAAAGGACCCCGCCCCCACCGGCATAACCATGAACTCCTGTATGTCCACGTTGTTGTCGGCATGCTTCCCGCCGTTTAGGATATTCATCATGGGCACCGGCAGCTGTTTTGCGTTAACGCCGCCTATATACCTGTAAAGCGGCAGGTCCAGCGCCGCCGCTGCAGCTCTTGCCGCCGCCAACGAAACCCCCAGTATCGCGTTGGCCCCCAGCCTGCCCTTGTTATGGGTGCCGTCAAGGTCAATCATAATTTTGTCCAGCCCCGCCTGGTCCAGGGCATCATGGCCAATTAACTCCGGGGCAATTATCCCGTTTATGTTGTTTACCGCCTTTTGCACTCCCTTGCCCAGGTACCTCTCCGGGTCGCCGTCCCTTAATTCAACCGCTTCAAAGGCCCCGGTGGATGCGCCGGAAGGAATCCCCGCCCTGCCTACCGCTCCGCATTCCAGCAGCACTTCCGCCTCCACCGTGGGGTTCCCCCTGGAATCCAGTATCTCCCTTGCATATATTTGCCTTATAAGTGTCATGTTAAACACTCTCCTTTCCCGTGGCACTACGTATTATACCAAGGAACTGGTCCGCTTTAAGGCTTGCCCCGCCCACCAGCGCACCGTCTATATGGGGCTGACCCAAGAGGGATGCGGCATTTTCCTTGTTCACGCTTCCGCCGTACAGTATGCGTATGGTATCCGCCCTGTTTTTGCCCGCCAGTTCCCCCAGTATTTCCCTTATGTATTCGATAACCCCGTTGGCATCCTCCGCCGTTGCCGACCTTCCGGTCCCAATGGCCCAGACCGGCTCATAGGCGATTATGACCTTTCCTATCTCTTCTGCCGTCAAATCCTTCAGACCCTCCATCACCTGGTGCCTTACCAGGTCCCGGGTCCTTCCCGCTTCCCTTTGCTCTAGGGTTTCGCCTACGCACAGTATCGGGACAAGCCCGCTTTTCAAAACCCTTGCCACCTTTTTATTTATAAGCCCGTCGGTTTCCCCGAATATATGCCTTCTTTCGCTGTGCCCCACGATAACCAGCTCCACTCCCAGGTCCTGCAGCATGGGAATGGACACCTCACCGGTAAAAGCGCCGCTTTCCTCGTGAAATACGTTCTGGGCCCCCAGCCTTATGCTTGTTCCGTGCAGCGCTTCCCTTGCATCCCTTAGGGCGGTAAAGGGCGGGCACACCGCTACCTCTACGGCATCCCCGTTGTATCCTTGCCGGATTTCTTTGATAAGAACCGCCGCTTCCGCGCCGGTCTTGTTCATTTTCCAGTTTCCGGCTATCAATGGCTTCCTCACAATATCACTCCCATTACTATTTATTCAACAGGCTTGCTATCCCAGGCAGCTCCTTGCCCTCCAGGAATTCCAGCGAAGCCCCTCCCCCCGTCGAAACATGGGTCATCTTGTCTTCATACCC
>DASRVG010000140.1:0-3707 GCA_035655175.1 Clostridia bacterium
TGCTTGAGGCTTAGAAACTCCACCGAAAACTCGGACTTGTCGTCCGCCAGGTAGTGTTTTTTTATAATACCCTTGTCCTCCCAGTAGTCCCAAGCCCTTAATACAAGCGATACCGGCACATCCAGTGCCCGGGCGATGCTGTGGTTGGAAAAGCTTTGGGACCGGTCCGGGTTGCAGGCGTATTTATATCCTAAAAGGTATACCTTGACATAGTTGCCGTCGGCAGAAGGCATAAAAGCGTCCAGGAAAATGTTTTCCACCGGGGTATCCTCTATGTCTATACTGGTTTTTCCCTTGATAAATTGCATTATTACCACTCCATAAGAATAGTCTGCACTCTTTTCTATATTATAACATATTAGTTATTACCCATCCTACTGCGGCATAAAAATATTATGAAGGAAGGGGGACGCTTCCCGAGGGAAAGTCCTCCATAGATATACAGGGAGGATAGGGCATGAAAAGAATTGTTGCAATAGTGCTTCTGGCGGCGTTGGCAGTGGTATCCTGCAGCTGTTCCGTGAAGGAGCATTCTCCCACCGCCGGGTTCCCGGCGGTGGATATTGACGTTAACCGGTATAACATAAGCTGCTATTACGACGAGGTTGAAAAATTACTCAAGGGTTATGAGCACCTTACATATTATAACAACGGGGAAACCATACTGGAGGATATTTATATGCACCTGTATCCCAACGCCTTTGAGAATGTACACATTGCACCCTTTGAGCCGATGGAGCAGGCAAGGGCATATCCGCTGGGCTTTGACACCGGTTTTTTGAATATAGACAGCGTCTACTTGGAGGGGCAGCCGGCAGAATGGGAGTACAGGGATTCAAGCCGCCAGGTTTTAAGGATTAGCCTGCCCCGGCCGGTGGGCCCGGGCGAAAGCACCGGGATTGAAATATACTTCACCGTAAAGTTTCCCCGCTGCCATGGGCGGTTCGGTTACGGGGAGGATACCGTTAAGGCCGCCAACTGGTATCCCATAGCCGCGGTTTTCGACAGCCATGGCTGGAACCTGGACCCCTATCATTCCATTGGGGACCCCTTTTACAGCGACGTATCGGATTACCGGGTGAACCTTATACTGCCGAAAGACTACACGGTAGCGGCAACGGGAGAGGCGGTAAAGGTTAAGAGGTATGATAAAACGAACAAGGAATGGACCATTAAAGCAGACAAGGTAAGGGACTTCGCGTGGGTAGCAAGCAAGGATTTTTCGGTTGCAAGCAAAAAAGCAAAGGGTATAACCATAAAGTCCTATTACTTTGATAGAAAAACCGGCAGGAGGGTCCTTGAGTATGCCTCGGATGCCGTGTCCATATTCAATGAATGCTTTGGAAAATACCCTTACAAAACCTATTTGGTGGTGGCGGCGGACTTTTTTGTGGGCGGAATGGAGTATCCAAATCTTGTTTTAATAAGCAAAGAGTTATATAATAATGAAAGGCTTTTTACGTTGGAATACATAACGGTGCATGAAACTGCACACCAATGGTGGTATGGTACTGTGGGCAGCAACCAGGTCCGGGAAGCATGGCTGGACGAGGGCTTGACCGAGTATTCCACCATACTGTACTTTGAGAAGAAGTACGGCAAGGATACCGCCCGGGGACTACTCGAGCACCTAATCAAGAAAAGGTACGATAATTACCTGGCATCTGCACGGGACGACCCGGATACTAGAATAAGTGCGGCACTGGACGAATACCGGGATTCGGAGCAGTATCATACCCTTGTATACTGTGGAGGGGCACTAATATTCCAAAACCTTAGGGAAATGATGGGGGATGCGGACTTTTTCAAAGCGCTGCAGGTATATTACAGGAATTATGCCTTTGAAAACGCCACCACCGAAGACTTCATCCGGATTGTTGAAAGCATAGGCCAAAAAAGCGCGGCAGAAAAACTGCGGGAATGGCTTACATTGGGCGTATGAGCTTTTTATGGAAAAATGCATAAAACATCCCTGTAAGCAAATAATTATGTTGTGACCGCAAAAAGTACATAAGAAGGAATGCCTCCCACATTACTGAGTACCTATATAGAGTAATGGAGGAAAGGAGACAAACGATGGATAAACCGACAAAGGGAGCTCCTGTGAGGGAATGGGCAAGGCGACTTATGGAGAGTAAAGGCGCGAAAAAGAAAGGGGCCGCCGTAGCCGGTGCTGCTGTTATAGTACTGATTACAGCCGTACTTGCTTATACCGAGGTATCCCGTACCGGGTACAAGGTGTCCATAAACGGCATCCCCATAGGAGTTGTTAAGGAGCAGCAAATGGCCATGGAGGTACTGGACCGGTTGGACGATGAAATGCTGGCGGAGGACGAAAACCTGGTACTGACCGCGGACCTCCGGGTGGAAAAGATTAAAATAGACAAAACCAAGGACAATTTACTGGATGAAGAAAGCCTTGAAAAGGAACTTAGAAAAAATATCGAGCTTAGGAAAAAAGCAATAACCCTTTGTGTTGACGGCAGTCCCGTTGTCTCTGTGATAGGCATGGATAAGGCCCAAAACCTCCTGGAGAGGGTGAAGGAAGCTTTCACGCCGGAAAAACAGGAAGTAACTGTAACCCAGGTAAGCATCAAGGAACGGGCGGACCTTTTGGATAATCCGGTGGAGCCGGAGGATGTTATGGACCCCGAGGATGCCTACAAGTACCTGCTTAACGGTACCACCGAGAGCAAGGTCTACACCGTTTCCCGTGGAGACAGCCTGTGGGGCATATCCCGGAAGCATAATATTTCGGTGGAGGACCTTGAACGGGCCAACCCGGGCATAGACCCCAAGAGGCTGCAGATCGGGCAGCAGCTCAACATGATAGTTCCTAAGCCCTTTTTAACGGTGGTTACGGAAGAGATAGCCTCGTTAAAAGAGAATATTCCCTATGAAACCGAGTACAAGGAAAGCAGCGATTTTTACAAGGGTGAATCAATAGTAACGGTAGCCGGCAAGTATGGGGAAAAGGAGATAAAGGCCAGGATAACAAGGGAAAACGGTATTGAAACCGGCCGGGAAATACTGGAGGAAAAGGTGGTTAAGCAGCCTGTAACAAGGATGGTGGCGATAGGCACCAAACCGCCGCCTCCCAGGCAGGGTACCGGAACCTTCGCGTACCCGGCCAGGGGCAAAATCACTTCCGGTTTCGGGCGCCGGGGGAGAAAGAATCATAACGGTATTGATATAGCCCTTCCTAACGGCACGCCGGTTAAGGCCGCTGACGGGGGAACGGTGACCTTTTCCGGCAGGCAGGGGACCTATGGCTACCTGGTGATAATAGACCACGGGGAGGGATATACCTCCTATTACGGCCACAATTCCAAGAACCTTGTGTCCAAGGGCGATAAGGTGCATAAGGGGCAGACAATAGCCCTGTCCGGGAATACCGGCAGGTCCACCGGACCACACCTGCATTTTGAGGTAAGGAAGTTCGGCATCCCGGTTAACCCGATAAATTACCTGAAAGAATAAAGGGCCAAGGGCCCTTTCAATTTACAGACAAAGCAAACTAGGCTTCATGAATACCCGCTTATGCGAAAATGCTTTGGAGGAAACTAAAGCCTTGCTTCTTGAAAAACCTAACGCATCCTATGGGGCGTCCATGCCCCAAAGGAGCCTGGCCTGGCGTCCTGCCAGGCCTACGGTTTTTCTGCGAAGCTTCGGCGAGTTTCCTTGCGGGGCCTTCTTAAGCATGCGCT
>DASRVG010000141.1:0-7522 GCA_035655175.1 Clostridia bacterium
AATATAACCGGCAGCAGTATATCCTTGAACACGGCGCTGAAAAAACCTATGGATACCGCAAGGACCGGCTGCAGCAGTGCCATTGAGGTGATGCCCCCCATCACCGCAAGCAGGGCAAGCAGAGCCGGAAGAAAAACCTGCATGAATTTCACCATGCTGTCTATGGTGGAGGACCCGACCTGGATTGCGGCCCAAAAGCTTTGCACCGCCACGACGGTAAGCATAAGCATGCAAGTGATTCTGGCAAGAGCGCTTACAGAACCGTCGCCAAAGGAATCCTGTATGTTTAAAAGGATTGCGTATACGATGGACAGCACCACCAGCTTTGCCATAAGGTTCAAGTTTGCCAGCACCTGTGCAAAAAGGTACCTGCCCATGCCGGCCAGCACCTGGGTCGGTGTTATACCTATGTCGCCCTTTATAAGCCCTTTTATTAGTCCCACGGCATTTATCGAAGGCATGTACCCCTCCACTTCCCGGTTAAGGCTGTCCAGCACGCCCTGGATATCGCCAAGGTCGAGGTTATTCACCTGCTCGTCAATAAACTGCTCCATGGGCCCGGCCGTTTCTTTACCGGCCGCGGCGCATATCGAGGGAAGTGAAACCAGTACCGCAGCAAGTATAAAAAATAAAGCCCTCCTGCCCAAAAAACCGCCCCCTTCAGGGTATTATCTCTATGATTAGTTCCATCAAGGCCATAAGTATTGGTACCGCCAGCACAAGTATTATAACCTTCCCCGCCAGTTCAATTTTTGAAGCAATGGAGTTCTCCCCGGCATCCTTGCACACCTGCGCCCCGAACTCGGCTATATACGCAATACCGACTATCCTGAAGATTGTGGATATATATACCGTGTCGATGTTCATTCTGCCGGTAAAGGTCCTAAGCGCATCCAGCACCGATGCCATCTTGAATATGACCACGAAAAATATCAGCAAACCCGTAACAACACTTATTTGCAATGCCAGCTCTGGCCGGTATTGCCTTATGACAACCGCCAGAATCACGGCAATTATGCTTATCCCGACAATCTGAATTATCTCCAATGTTATCCCGTCCTTTAGTAGAGTTGAAATATTGTCCTTACGTTTTCAAACAGCTCGCCAATCATTTGTATAACCATCATGAGCACCACCACCAAACCGCCCAGGGCAGCCATAAGGGCCAGTTCCTCCCGCCCGGTATTCTTAAGCACAAGGTATAAAGCCGCCACCAGGATACCTATGGCCCCAATCTTGAATATTACGTTGACATCCATACCCCACTCTCTCCTCTCAGACTAGAAGTATTACCAGTGCGGCCCCCAGCAAAAACCCCAGGTTTTTGCAAAGCTTTTCATTTTTGCTTCGTTTTTCCTCGGCCTTAACCAGTTGAGCCTGCAGTTGATAATTTACCAGCTTAAAGCTTTTCTCCTGGTTTGCCCTGTCGGTAGAACCAAGATTCTTGCCAAAACCCCGGATGATGTCCAGGTCCTCCCGGTCCAGGCAAAGAAAATCCCGGGCGCTTATAATGGCCATATCCCAAGCCTCCTCAGCAGTGTAGCCGGCCCTTTGTTCCAGCACCTGGCCGAAAAAGGCGAAAATTTTGTCAATGGGCTTATCCAGCCTCGCCGCTATTTTTTTAACCGCCTGGGGGAGCGGTGTTAACGTGAACAATATCTCACTTTCAAGGCACTGGAGGGCGTACTGTAATGCCCTCAGCTCCCTTATCCTTTTTGTATAACCGGAGGCCAAAAGATATCCCCCGGAGGTTGAGCAAGCTATTATTACAATGCAGCCTATAAGTTTTACCATCATCCTATGCTCCTCCAAAACCCCTTTGTATTTTTCCTACGCCGACGTCGATGACCTGTTCAACCGTCCCCGGCCCTTTTCTCCTGCTTAATACCACCGCCCTTTCAAATACACCGTCCCTTAAGAGCTTCCCTATCACCGGTTTTTGCATCGCATCCTCCAGGTTCCATCCATGGACGGTGGTTATTATGTTTACGCCGGCACGCACCGCCTCTTCAATTGCCAGCAGGTCCTCGGGTCTTCCCAGTTCATCGGTGGCAATAACCGTCGGGGACATGGCCCTAATGAGCATCATAATTCCCTGGGCCTTGGGACAGGCGTCCAGTACGTCCGTCCTTATACCGATACTGTTCTGGGGGATTCCTTGGTAACATCCTGCCAGCTCGGAGCGTTCGTCCACTACGCCCACCTTCATCCCCGTAAATCCCAGGGCGGGAACCCCGTCGCTCAACTGCCTTATAATATCCCTAAGCAGCGTAGTCTTTCCGCATTGGGGCGGCGATATGATAAGAGTGTTGTGTATTCCATCCCTACCCCTTAGGATGCGGGGCATTAAAGAATCGGCACAGCCTATGACCTGGCGGGAAACCCTTATATTTAAGCCGGATATATCCTTTATGGTCCTTATCCGGCCACCTTCTGTAACCGCCTTTCCCACCACCCCAACCCTGTGGCCCCCCCTTATGGTGATATACCCTTCCCTCAGTTCATCCTCTATAGAATATACCGAGCAGTCGCACATGAGCTGCAGCGCCTTTTCGGTATCCTCCCTGGTCACAACATAGGCCCTGGTCCTGTCCCTGCTGAGATGCCCGTCCCCGGTAATAAAAAAACTTTCCCCTCCGCCATATACAATAAAGGGGGCTCCTGCTTTAAGTCTGAATTCCTCAATACCCTCCAGCTTTCTTTGTGGAAGACCGGCTATCATTTGCCGGATATTGACCGGCACCGAATCCAGTATGGCCCTGTACTTTCCGTTCGCCCCGCTTGCCCCGGCGGGTCCCGGTTTTCCGTAGCTGTACATTATGTACCTGTCCCCCTTTCTTATATAATTATTATTTTTATGGCAGCTACAATATGTCTAAATTTTACTCCCGCCTAAGGGCATAAAAAAACGGTGCCTTTTTCTCGCACCGTTTTCCCGCATCTTTAGTTCAACTCTCTTCTTCCTCTTCGTCCTCATCGTCATCCTCTTCGTCAAAGTCCACGTATATGGGCTCGTGACAGTTGGGACATATTATGTCGGCATCATCGTCTTCCATTACCTCTTCTTCCACCAGTACGGTATGTTCACAATGGGGACATTCCACTTCAATGAATTCTTCATCATCGTCATAGTCCTCGTCGTCTTCGTCATAAAAATCGCCGAGCACTTCCTCTTCCACTTCGGCAAGGTCCTCATCTATGCATTCCACGTATTCGTCAAGTTCATCGTGTGCTTCAGCCAGTTCATTGACGGCATCCGCAAAGTCTTCCAGAACATCCACAATGTGTACCAGCAGTTTGCCTTCCTTGGTGTCCTCGCTTATTTGCAGGCCGTCGGCAAGACCCCTTAAGTAAGACACTCTTTCATACAAGTATTTCATTTTACCAACCTCCTTCTTATTTTTGGCTATTCCTATTATTACCCTAAACCCTTGACATATACTCACCGGTCCGGGTGTCTATCCTTATAAGTTCGCCGTTCTCTATGAACAGCGGCACCTGCACTATCGCCCCGGTTTCAACCTTTGCCAGCTTGAAAGTGTTCTGGGCGGTATCCCCTTTGAAACCCGGTTCGGTCTCAACCACTCTCAGGGTAACAAAGTTGGGCGGTTCAACCGAAAAGGCATTACCCTTAAAGAACCTGACCGTGGCCATGTCGTTCGGCTTAATGTACAATATGGCGTCCTCCACCTTTTCCTTGCTTAAGGGAATCTGCTCGTAGGTTTCGGTATCCATGAAATAGTACAGGTCGCCGTCGTCGTAAAGGTACTGCATCTCCTTGGTTTCAATATGGGCCTTCGGGAACTTGTCGGACGGGTTGAAGGCCCTCTCCTGGGTAGCGCCGGTAACGATGTTCCTGTACTTTGTCCTCACAAAGGCTGCTCCCTTACCCGGTTTGACATGCTGGAAGTCCAGCACTTGGTAAACCTGGCCGTCCATCTCAAAGGTAATTCCCTTTTTGAAATCTCCTGCAGAAATCATTACTATCCCTCCTGCTAAGCGTATTGTTTATATTGGTTATAAAACCATTAGTTCCTTGGAAAAGCTGTTTAGGTTCTCCACCCCGTTATCCGTTACTATTACTAGGTCTTCTATCCGCACTCCGCCAAAACCCTTTATGTATATACCCGGCTCCACCGTCACCGCCATGCCCGGCTCAAGGACCGCTTCACTCCTTGGCCCAAGCACCGGCGCCTCATGGACCTCAAGTCCCACCCCGTGTCCCAGGCCGTGCCCGAAGCATTCCCCGTACCCGGCCTTTTCTATAACACTCCTGGCCGTGCTGTCCGCATCGCAGCCCCTTAAGCGCGCCCTTATTTGTCCCAAGGCCGCAAGCTGGGCAGCCAGTACCGTTTCATAAATTTCCTTCTGCCTTGGGGAGCATGTCCCCACTACAAAAGTCCTGGTCATATCCGAACAATAACCTTCGTATTTACTACCGAAGTCAATGGTGACAAAGTCGCCGTGCTCTATCTTTTTATCAGCCGCCACACCGTGGGGCATAGCGGAACGCCATCCCGACGCCACTATGAAGCCAAAGGCCGGACCCGTGCAGCCGGCTCTTATCATGAAAATCTCAAGTTCCTTAGAAATCTCCCTTTCGGTTACCCCCGGCCTTATCATCGGTAAAACATGGTCCAGGGCCTTCTCAGAAATCCTTGCCGCTGTCCTCATTATTTCCATCTCTTCCCGGTCCTTTACGGCCCTCAGAAGGTTTAATTCTTCACCCAGCGGGACCGGCTCCGTGCTCTCCAGCTTTTCTTTCATTTGCATGTACTGCCGGTAAGTAAAAAAGTCGTCCTCAAACCCCAGTTTTTTTACTTGGTACTCCCTAACAAGTGAATTCAGGCTGTCCCAAAGGTTTTCCCGGTACTCGGCCACCGTAAAGCCCCGGCACTGCCGTTCTGCCTGGCAGGCATACCTGAAATCGGTAAGTAAAATGCTTTTGCTTCCTGTAATGAGCAGCGTGCCCGCCGTACCGGTAAAACCGCTTAAATACCTCCTGTTGACGGGGCTTTGGACCAGTACCGCGTCCAACCCTTTTTGCTGCAGCATGTCCCTTGCCCTGGCAAGCCTTTTCTGCAAGTAATACCCCCCTTGCTTCCTTTTCCAGTTTTTACTTATTATTTTCCCTATTTATATTACCATATTATTCGTCCAATTGACAGCAAAATCAGCGCTCCTTAAGCACTCTTTCATATATTTCTTTCATCCTTCTCGCATCCTTGGCCATTGTGCCCCGGGATTCGCAAATAATGGTGGGAATAAGTCTCCTATCTATTATTATTTTGGCCAGGTGTATAAATTCCGGCCCGTACTGCGTATCATCAAATGTCCAGTGTTTTTTTTCGCCGCCCTTTGTAAACTCCACTCTGCTGAAATGTACATGCAGTCTTTTGATTCGTTCAAAACCGAGGGCATCTTCTATTACTTCCACCACCCGGCTGAAGTCTTCATAGCTTTCAAGGCCTCCGCCGGTAAAGGCATGGATATGCCCGAAGTCTATGGTGGGCATCAGCCGTTCATCCAGAAGGCACATTTCCAATACTTCCTCCAGGCTGCCCAGCTGGTTTTTTTTGCCCAGTGTTTCGGGACACAGCACTATATCGCCAAGGCCGCACCGGTCCGCCTCCTCAATGGTCCATTTCAAAGCTTCCCTTGCCCTTTTCCATCGGCCCACCGCTTACCGTGCATTTTGCCTAAATATATTGCCGAATATAATATTTGTCAATGGTCAATGCTTTAATCAGTTAGACAAAAAACAGGCAGGATGCCAACCCGCCTGTTCTGGAATGCTGCCGGAAAACCCTATTTATTCGGCTGCAGGGGCGAAGGGGTTTTCCCTAAGGTATTGGTGCTCTGTAAGCCCGTAGGCTGAAGGGTATTGTACCGGTTGTTCCCCCATCGGCAGCGCGTAGGCACATAAGTCAATATCCATGTTCAAGATGTGCCCGTTCTCCAGCCCGGCATTATATAGGTCGAAACCTGTGATGCTATAGAGTCTCTCCGACTCTTCCAGCGCCTTAATAAAGGCCATAATACCGCCGTAGGACCCCGAAATATGTATTTGAACCGGTACCTTTATGTAGTATTCCCCCTGTTTGTTTTCCTCAGGCTTTACTTGCGGTGCCGTAATTTCTAAGAAATCCATTCTTTCCAACACTACACCGGCGGCTTTGGAACAGTTTTCAATCTGGGTTATTATCTCGATAGTTTTTGGCCCCGGCGGTACCGCTGCCTCCGTCCCCCCTAGGTCGGACTTTAATTCTTCCGTCTCTTTTTTAAGTGTGACTATATCGCTATCGCCATCTATGAGGTTCGCAAACCTTTCCTGGCTCTTACGCATCTCTTCCTTTATCGCCGCGGCCTCCTCAAGTACGGGCATAAGGTAATACCTGTGGTATAAAAAAAACAGCACCGCCGCAGAAGCCAATAACACCAACAGCTTTTCCCTTTTGCTAAGATTAGTACTCATCAGCCTCACTCCTTAAAAGGCACCTTAATTCAAAGTCAAAGGTCCCTTCCCTGGAAGCGGAAATACTTACCGGCTCCGCTGCGATTATATCTTCAATTTGCCCCAGTTTTACAGCAAGTCGGGCAACCGTCGCATAATCCGGCGCCTCTCCAATAATCCTAAGCACATCTGGATATACAAAACTAACCGATACAATCAAAACTGTATTGGGAACGCTGCGGCCTATTTTATCAAGCGCTACTGACCATTCCCTTCGCCGGGACTTAAGCAATTCTACCACGTTTTTCCTAAGCTCCAATTCCCTGCGAAGGGCTTCCATGCTTTCCCTGTATTCCATTATCGTTTCCCAGCCTGCGGCCTCGCCCCCTATTACTATATTCTTGCTTTTCAAACCATCAATATAATACAAGGGAAGCAGTATGGCTCCTGCCGCTGCAGTGACGGCCAATACAGCCGCCGCTACCTTTGCCCTTTTGGCCCTTCTTTTTTCCCATGTATCCCTGTATTCATCGGGAAGAAGGTTAATGTCCTTGTCTTTATTCTTCCTAACACCCAAGGCTAAGCCCAGTACATTGGCAAAGGCTTCAGCTTGTTCGCAGGGGAATCCCCCCTTGAAAACCGGCTGCAGTTCAGCGGATAATGAAACTTCTTTTAACCCCAGACCGGATGACAGGCGGCTTCCCAGGTCCTTTAAGTGACTGCTACCTCCCGCCAAAATAATCGTATCAATACTGCTTCCACTTCTTGTTTTGAAAAACTCGACGGAGTGGCATACATCCTTCAACAGCTGTTCAGTGCTGGATATATGTATAAACCTTGTAAACACCGGGGTTTCGTTTTCCACAATGGTTATTGTGGCAGTGGAAGCCCCTGCATCCACCACCAGCTGCCGTTCCCCCTTGGAGTCTTTTTTTATTAGGCCAATAGTCTTAGATATACAATTCCCATGGAAATCCAGCGCCAGCGGTTTTAGGCCTGACCTTTTGATAAGCTCCAAGTATTCCTTAACTATCTCTGAAGGCACTGCCGCAATCAGCACCCTCACTT
>DASRVG010000142.1:0-11976 GCA_035655175.1 Clostridia bacterium
CAGCCTTACCCGTTCTTTACTTAACACAGCATTCACCTCACCGTTATACTGTCCTTAATGTTTTCGTAAACCTTCGGACCTATGCCCGACACCTTCATTATATCCTCTATTCTTTCAAAGCGGCCTTCCCTTTCCCGGAAATCAACTATCCTCTGGGCCAGCACAGGGCCTATGCCCTGCAGTGTATCAAGCTGGGTCACTGTGGCTGTATTTATATTGATTTTAGCATTTACTTCATTATATCCCAAGTATGCATTATTATCCAGGACTTCACCCACCGCCGGGACATGCAGTTTTTCGCCGTCCTGCATTACCTTTGCCAGGTTTATCCGGTCAAGGTCCGCGGTATCAAGGGCTCCCCCCGCCGCTCTTATGGCATCCAGGGCGCGGGAACCCTCACTTATGTATATAAGCCCCCTTTCCTTTACCTCGCCGGTCACGTGCACCGCTATCCGGGCCTTCGCATAGTCCTCCTCAACAAAGTAGCTGTCCAGTTCCTTTACAGATACATCCCCTTTGCCTGCGCTGTCGATCTTTAGAATAAGCCCAACATTTACCGCCAATAATACAATAACAAGGCCTGTCAGTACCAATTCCCTCTTAGAAAGGTTCATACCGCCACCTCCCCCCGAGTCGTTTGGTATGGTATTTATTCTACGCATTTCTATTTTTTCCTTCACAGTCGGAGTTGCATGCCTTTCAATGTATTTTTTGGATTTATACCCTTTCGCCTGTAAACATAAGCGTTCATCTGTTATACTATAACTATATTCGACATTCTTACATAACGGAGGGAATCATGAAAAAATACACAGCCGTAATATTTCTGACAATACTTCTAACCTTCCTTGCAGGACCAGTGGAAGCCTTTGCTTCCTTTGATATCAGCTCCCAGAAAGCGATTCTTATAGACGCCCAAACAGGCCAGGTACTGTACAGCAAAAATGCCCACACTGCTTCTTACCCCGCCAGCGTAACCAAAATAATGACAGCGGTCCTAGCCCTTGAAAGGGGGACGCTGACCGATTATGTACCGATAAGCATGAGGGCTTCCTACATAGAAGGCAGCAGAATATACCTGCTGGAAGGTGAGAAAGTAACGCTGGAGCAGGTTTTGTACGGGCTGATGCTGGAGTCGGGTAATGATGCGGCCATTGCCATAGCGGAATACATAGCGGGATCGGTTGAAGAGTTCGCGGTAATGATGAATGACAAGGCGGTGCAGCTGGGAGCCAAAAACACCCACTTCACCAACCCCAACGGGCTGCATGACAAGGAACATGTAACCACTGCCTATGATATGGCGCTTATTGCAAAACATGCAATGACACTGCCCAAGTTCAGGGAGATTGTAAACACGGTAAGATACATCATACCTGAAACCAATATGCAGGATACCCGGTATTTATACAACGGGAACAGGATTATAAAGAATACATCTGATAAATACGAGGGTGCCAACGGTATAAAAACCGGCTATACTGCTGCGGCCAAGAACTGTTTCGTAGGGTCCGCCCAAAGGGACGGCAGGGAGTATATCACAGTAATACTAAACGAGCCGGATAACAGGGCACTGTGGTCCAATACAAAGGCCCTCCTGGATTATGCCTTTGAAGGCTTCGAACAGGTGCCGGTGGTGGAAGCGGGTAAAGTGGTAGACAACGTGGAGTTTTTAGGCTCCAAGTCGGAAGTCAAGATCGTAACTGAACAGGGATTCCACTACAACTATCCGGTGGACGGTGAAAAACCCGGCATCAAGGAAAACATCGTAATGGATGCCATAAAACCCACCGTGCGCACCGGGGAGCGCGTCGGATATATTGAATACAGTATCGGCGATGAGGTGGTGGGAACCGTCAGGCTGATTGCCCAGAGGAATGACCGGGGAAAAGTACTGGCTTCGGGAATGCTCAAGGGAGAAGCAGGTAATTCAAAGACCGGCCTGTGGGGTTTCCTGCTGGTTTTGCCGGTTTCGCTGCTGGCCTTTAGGTTCCTGGCAAAAAACCGAAGAAGGAGAAGGTCTATGTATATAAGGAAAAGAAACATATTCAGAAGAAAATAAAGGACAGGAACCCTGTCCTTTATATACTTACAATGCCGCTATAACTTCTATTTCCACCAGCGCTCCCTTGGGCAGCCTGCCCACCTCGATACAGGAACGGGCCGGGAAATCGCCGGTAAAGTAGTTTGCGTACACTTCGTTTACTTCGCCGAATTTATCCATGTCCACTATAAACACCGTGGCCTTGACTACGTTTTCAAGGCTTGTGCCGGCAGCCTCCAGCACGGCCTTAAGATTGGCGAACACCTGGTGGGTCTGCTCCTTGATACCCCCCTCCACCATTTGTCCCGTGTTGGGGTCCAACGCTACCTGGCCTGCGGTGTATACCATGCCGCCGCATTTAACCGCCTGGGAATAGGGTCCCACCGCACCGGGCGCATTCTTGGTCGACACTATCTCCTTTTTCATAAACGGTCAGCCCTCCTTTTTTATTCTCCTACCCTTACTTCGTCAAGATAATTATACACGGTATACCTTGAAACACACAACACCTTTGCAACATAGTCGATGGCTCCCTTTATCAGGAACGCTCCTTTTTGGTCCAAAACCCTTACAATTTCCACCTTATCTTCCTTGGTCATGTACGCCACCGGCTTGCCGGATGCTTCCAGGACACTGTTTACAAGGTTGCACAGTACTTCGTTTATACTGGCCCCCTGGTACCCCTTGTCTTCCTTCGTTTCCTCCGGTTCATCGGTATGGCACAGGGCGTTTATTGAATTCCTCACCATGACGAAATCGGACAGGTCAAAGTTTATGCAAAGGCACCCTATAGGTTTTTGGTTCCCATCCCTTATAACTATTGTTGACGATTTTAGTATTCTCCCGTCGGCGGTTTTTTTCGTATAGTTAATCTGGTCTTGGGTGAATCCTCCCGACGCAACGGCCTCAATGTTCGCCTGGGACATGGCCCCTCCCAGCTCCCTGCCGGTAACGTGCGAATTCTCAATGGCCACTATCGAATGATAAGGGTCTGTTATATCATGGAGCACCACTTCACAGCTTTTCCCAAAGGTTTTGGCTATGCCCCCGACTATGGGTATCATGCTTTTCAAAACCGGGTGAATCCTTTCACTCATATTCCTTTACCCCCCTAATACCACATTGACCAGCTTATCCGGAACCACAATCACCTTTCGGATACTGCGGCCGTCGGTGTAGGCTTTTACCCTTTCGTCCTCCAGTGCCAGTCCTTTCAGTTCTTCTTCCCCCGTCCCCGAAGGCACCTGAATACGGCTTCTAACCTTTCCGTTAACCTGCACCACAACCGTTGTCATGTCCCTTACCAGGAACTCTTCGTCAAAGACCGGCCATTTCTGCCGGTGAACGCTGCCTTCTCCCCCCGTCATTTCCCACAGTTCCTCGGTTATATGCGGTGCAAAGGGCGCCATAAGCACCACCAGCTTATTGACACCTTCCCTGAACACAGCGGGGTTAAATCCTTCCCTTTCCCTGTACTGATACAAGGCGTTTACCATTTCCATTATAGCACTGATGGCGGTATTGAAGTTGAACCGGCCTTGTATATCCTCGGTTACCTTCTTCACGGTTCGGTTAATAGCATAGAGCATTTCCCTGTCCTCTGCTTGCAAAGACGCGCGGTCCATCCCTCCGGCACCCTTGATGGTATTTACGTTTTCATCCACCAGCCTCCAAATCCTGCCCAGGAAACGGTAGCAGCCTTCCACCCCCTGGTCGCTCCATTCCAGGTCCTTTTCCGGCGGCGCGGCAAACAGGATGAACAGCCTTGCGGTGTCCGCCCCGTACCTTTCTATTATATCCTCGGGGCTTACAACATTGCCCTTGGACTTGGACATCTTGGCACCGTCCTTAAGCACCATGCCCTGGGTCAGCAAATTCTCAAAGGGCTCGTCACAGGAACACATTCCCAAATCGTATAACACCTTTGTAAAGAACCGGGCGTACATGAGGTGGAGTATCGCATGCTCTACGCCGCCGATGTACTGGTCCACCGGCATCCAGGCATCAGCCTTTTCCTTGGCGAAGGGCGCCTCGGTGTTTTTCGGGTCGGTAAACCTTAAAAAATACCATGACGAACACACGAAGGTGTCCATAGTATCAGTTTCCCTCTTCGCCGGTTTGCCGCACCCGGGACAGGTTGTATTTACAAAATCTTCGCCCCTTGCAAGGGGTGAAGCCCCCGTACCGGTTAGCTCTATATCAATGGGCAGTATGACCGGCAGGTCCTTTTCCGGCACCGGCACTTCGCCGCAGTCGGGGCAGTAAACGATGGGTATGGGCGCTCCCCAGTACCTCTGCCGCGATATCAGCCAGTCTCTCAGCCTGTACTTAATCTCTTTTTTACCCTTCCCTTTACGTTCCAAGTCTTCCACGATGCTGTCCATTGCTTCGGTGTAATACAGACCGTCGTATTTCCCCGAATTAACCAAGGTGCCGGGCCCTTCATAGGCCTGCATCTCCAGGGACGCTTCGCCTTCTTGGGGCCGCACCACTTCCACGATATCCAGTTTGTATTTAACGGCAAACTCGTAGTCCCTCTGGTCGTGGGCGGGCACCCCCATAATGGCCCCTGTACCGTATTCCAGGAGTATATAATTGGCGGCGTAAATGGGCAGCCTCCTGCCGTTGACCGGGTTTATTGCGAATTTCCCCAGGAAAAACCCTTCCTTTTCCAGTTCCATTGAGGTTCTTTCTATTTCGGACATTCTCTTGATTCGCTCAAGAAATTCCAAGAAGTCCTTTTCATACGCGGTGCCGCTGACAATCTGCCTGCACAGCGGGTGCTCGGGGGCAAGGGCCATAAAGGTCGCGCCAAAGAGCGTATCCGGCCGGGTGGTAAACACCCTTATCTCTTCCCCAAGTCCTTCTATGGCAAAGTCAACCGATGCCCCTTCGCTTCTTCCTATCCAGTTTTTCTGCATCAGTTTAACTTTTTCCGGCCAGCCCTCCAGCTTTTCCAGGTCGTCCAGCAGCCTTTGGGCATAGTCGGTGATTTTGAAAAACCACTGCTCCAACTCTTTCTTTGTAACCGTACTTCCGCACCTTTCACATTCCCCCGATACCACCTGCTCGTTGGCCAGAACGGTGGCGCAGGACGGGCACCAGTTTACCTGGGAACGCTTCTTGTATGCGAGATTGTTTTTATAAAACAGCAAAAACAGCCATTGGGTCCATTTATAATAATCGGGATGGCAGCTGGCCACTTCCCTGTTCCAGTCATAGCTTATCCCCATTTTTTTAAGCTGGGACCTCATGCTTTCTATGTTGTTCCAGGTCCATTCGTTGGGGTGCGTGTTGTTTTTTATAGCCGCGTTCTCGGCGGGCAGGCCGAAAGAGTCCCATCCCATCGGGTGCAGTACCGTGCTGCCGCTCATCGTTTTGAACCGGGACACCACGTCTCCTATTGAATAATTTCTTACGTGTCCCATGTGAAGTTTGCCCGAAGGATACGGAAACATCTCCAGCGCATAATACCTGTTTTCGCCGGAGTCGATGACTGAATAAAGGTCATTTTTCTCCCAGTACCGCTGCCACTTTTCCTCTATTTGCTTGAAGTCATATTTCATGGTATTCTACCTCCGTAGCCCGTATTATATAATAAAAACCTCCCGTCCCT
The DNA here is from genome assembly GCA_035655175.1 of Clostridia bacterium. Classification (GTDB taxonomy): domain Bacteria; phylum Bacillota; class Clostridia; order Ch29; family Ch29; genus JAAYEV01. The sequence goes on from DASRVG010000142.1 coordinate 5,661, forward strand.
TACTTTAGGGACGAGAGATTAAATACTCGCGTTACCACCCTAATTGACAGCTAAAAGCTGTCCCCTCGGCTGATTGTTAAGGGAATCACCCCTGTATCTTTAACCCAGGCGAGTTCAACCTTTAGCCCTGGCGGTTTTCACCAGCCACCGCCTCTCTTTGAAGGTCCGCCGGTTTACTACTCCTGAAATACAAAACCCTATTGAAATTTTAAAAGTATTATATGGTATTTTTATGCCGCTGTCAACATTTACGGTCAAAAGGCCAGCACCCTGGCATCGCCCCACAGCTTTTCGAGGTTGTAAAACTCCCTCTCCCGGGTATGAAATACGTGCACAACCACGTCCAGGTAGTCCAGCAGTATCCATTTCTCCTCCTTATAGCCTTCCACGTGGTCCAAAACATATCCAATTTCCCGCATCCTCTTTTTTATCTCGTCGGCAATGGACTTTACCTGGGTGGAGGAGCTCCCGCTGCATATTACGAAATAATCCGCCAGTATGGACACGTCCCTAATATCCAGCACCGTAATATCCAGCGCCTTTTTGGCCGCGGCAGCCTCGGCAATAATCCTTACTATTTCCTGTGTGCTTTTTATATTCACTACCTCCCTGTTATAGATTACTTTTATCCTTTCCAAGGATAACCGTTACATCGGCATTAGTTTTATCATCCAGTTCCACCTTGTATTCATTCACGTCCAGTAATTCAGCTATCTTCTTTGCCTTTTCGCCGTTTCCCTTCCGGTCGTATACATAGGTGCTGCTGTATTCGGTGCCGTCCGCATTGCCTATCTTTATCACATCGCACCCTTTATCCTTTAGCATATCTCCTACCCTTGCGGCAAGGCCCGTCACTCCGCTTCCGTTCAGCACCTCCACCTTCACCGTGCCTTCTTCGCCCTCCGGTTTGCCAAGGACCATGGATATGAGTTCCCGGGTCTTTTTCTCGTCGTGCAGGAAATAAGAAATACCGTTTATATACTTGGAGTCCCCCGGTATCCGGTACATGTTGATGGATGCCTTGTCTATACCCGCAGCCCTAAAGGCGTACTTGCTCATCTCGGAAGGAGTCATGTTGGTGCTTAGATGGCTGCTAAGGGTATCGGCGAGGGCGGGCAGCCGAAGTATGGTGCCTGCGCTTAGAACCTTGTCTATAACCGCATCTATTAGGGCCTGCTGGGCCTGAATCCTTCCTATGTCGCCGTTGGGATAACCCTCGCGGTTGCGGACATACTGCAGCGCCTTTTCGCCGTTTAATGTCTGCCAGCCCTTTTTGAGGTTTATTCTAAGCGGCGGATTGTCGTAGGGGTCGTAATAATTCATATCGAAGGGTACGTTAACCCTTACTCCTCCAAGATTATCTATGAATTTCCTGAACCCCGCATAATCAATTTTAAAATAATAGTGTATATCTATATCAAGTAATTTGCTGACCGTATCCATGGCCAGCCCAACGCCCCCGTAAGCGTGGGCATGCCCCAGCTTATCAAGCCCCTTGCCCTTTATCTCCACCCTTGTATCCCGGGGCAGTGAAATCAAATCCAGTTTCTTTTCCTTGGGGTCAAAGCTTGCAAGTATCATGGTATCCGTCCTGCTGGGCGCCCTGCTGTCGGTCGGGTCCCCCAAATCGGTACCCATAACCAGGACATTAACCCTCTCGTCCTTTTCAGGGGGCTCGGGTATCTGGAATTCCGGGTCCTCGGCCACGTCCTCCGGCTGTTCCGGGCCCAGCGAATGCAAAAAGAAAAAAACTGCGGAAGCCACTACAATTACCAAGGCTAATATTACTATTCCGGCTATTTTAAGAAATTTTTTCATTGAAACCACCCCGTTTATGATTGGACCAGGTAAAAATAGTTTCTGGCATCTACCGTATCCAAGTGTATAAGCCGCTTTTTGTCCAAAAGATACCCAATTGTGTTTTCCATGGCATACAGTACCGCCCCGTCAAGGCTGTCCTTCAGGATGGTCCTTGCCCTGCAGGCGCCGGGAAAATCCCGGAAGGGTTCTGTATAATCTGCTATGAAAATTATTTTCTCAAGTAGGGACATGCCCGCCCTTCCCGTTGTATGGTACCTTATCGCATCAAGTACTTCCCGGTCGTCTATATTATATTCATATTTTGCTACCGCCTCGCCTGTAACAGCGTGAATAATTCCGGGAGAGTTTTTCGTAACATTATCTAATATAATACCAAATTTGTTCGCCACAATCAATGCTTGCCGAAGGTCCAGGTCCCTTGTGCAGTCGTGCAGCATTCCCGCCGTTTCCGCCTTCTTGGCGTCTGCTCCAAATCGTTTTGCAAGCGTTACCGCCAGTTCCGCCACCTGCATTGAATGCATAAACCTCTCATGGGACATCGCTTTTCTTAGCTTTTCTTTTATATCATCCATCGGCCTCAGTCAAACCACCCCGTTTTCTCATTTTGGATTATACTGAAGTTTGGACGAAAGTCCCCAATCTTTGTTCCGTAATTTTGAGCTTTAAGTCATAGTTTGCAGCCCATGGTTCACGGTTAATAGCCCCTTATGTCCTGTCATCCGCAATCATTTATACAGTCCCTTTTCAAGTATATACTTCTCCACTTTTTCAGGTAAAAGGTATTTTATGGTAATGCCGCTTTTTACCCTTTTCCTTATCTCGGTAGATGAAATGGCCAGGGCCGGCACCTCTATCAGGTGTATATTGCTCCTGTGCACCCTTTCCAGTTCATCCACCATGCTTCTAAACTTGTTTATATCCGACCCCGGCCGGTAGGCCGATACTATCCTGCACAGCTTCAGAATGGTGGATACATCCTTCCAGGTCAGTATTTCCATTACGGCGTCGGCACCGGTAATAAAATAAAACCGGGTGTTTTCCCCGTAGATTTTAATGAATTCCTTCAGCGTATCAACGGTATAGGTATAACCGTCCCGCTTTAGCTCGATGTCGGAAACTTCAAAATAGGGGTTATTGGCGGTAGCCAGTACCGTCATGTTAACCCTGTCAATACCCGGGCTTATTTCCTTGTTCTTTTTATGCGGCGGATTGCCGGATGGAACGAATATTACCTTGTCCAGGCAAAATTTCTCCCTTGCCGCTTCCGCCGTAACAAGATGCCCATAATGAATGGGATCAAAGGTCCCGCCCATGATACCTATCTTACCCGGCCCCATGTCAGCATGCCCACCTCCAGTTATTGCGAACAATACGTACACCTAACATTATACAGCATTGTCGACAAAATACCAGCACCAATGCACGGTCAAAGTATTATATACCCCGAAAAAATGATATTATTATAATGTATCCTTTGAAAAATCCAAGGAAAGGAAAGTGAATGCCTTGCTAAACATCCAATCCATATGGGAAGCGGACAGGAACATAAGGGAATTTGCCATGGTTACGCCGATACTGCACTCGGAGGCACTGTTTCGGGACCTTGGCTTCCGCCTTATGCTGAAGGCTGAGAACCTCCAGACCACCAATTCGTTTAAGATAAGGGGAGCAAGCAACTGCATATTAAACCAGGTAAAGGCTTCCCCTGGCATTAAGGGCATTGTCACCGCGTCCTCCGGAAACCACGGCCAGGCGGTGGCCTACGTGGCCTGGCGGCTGGGTCTGCCCTCGGCAATCATTATGCCGGAAACCGCGCCCAAGGCCAAGGTGAATGCGGTATCCCGGTGGGGAGCCCGCGTGGAGTTCTGCGGCACAACTTCACAGCAGAGGCTGGCCCGCTCGAAACGGGTGGCCCTTGAGGAAGGGTACATTGAAATCCCTCCCTACGACCACTATGACGTTATTGCCGGTCAAGGTACCATAGGAAAGGAAATACTGGAGCAGTTGCCGGATGTCGACATAGTGCTGGTCCCGATAGGCGGCGGGGGACTTATCTCGGGCATATCAACCTTTATTAAAAATATCAAGCCGCAGGTACAGGTAATAGGCGTGGAACCTGAAAACAGCAATTCCATGTGGGTATCCATGAATAAAGGCGAGATTACCCAGCTTGAAAGAACCGCTTCCATTGCCGACGGGCTGCTCACCCTAAGACCCGGCTCGCTGACTTTCCCGCTGGTGAAAAAATACGTTGACCGGATAATGCTTGTCACCGAATCCGAAATACTGGGTGCTCTTCGCACCTGTATCAAGTATTTTAAGGCAGTGCCCGAGCCCTCGGGGGCGGTGAGCATAGCGGCGGCGCTGAAGGAAAACTGGGACAAGGATAAAAAGGTGGTATCGGTGGTAAGCGGCGGCAACTATGACATGGACAAACTGCCAGGCTTTCTAGGCGTTCAGTCCTAATTACGCCGTGTGCCCGGGGGGGCGGATAGCGGCTCACTCGGTCTCCATTATATTGTCCAGCCGGATGCTGTTTTCCGCCTCCTCCCTGAGCCTTTCCACCTCCCATCTCACAAGGGCGGTTACCGAAAGGCACAGAAGTATAAGCGAAACGAGGATATAGTATAGGGTATAGGGCACCATGGCCGAGTATGCCGCAATCAATATGCTGAGCACCGAATAGGTTCTTATCCGCCTGAAGGCCAGGACTTTTCCCAGGCTGTGCCCCTCTTCCAGGTCTTGCTCAAGGACCCTTTGTTCCATCTGAGATTGCAAGTCCTCCATGGAAAACATATATCCTTTCTTGATAAAGACCCTGTATATCGCTCCGGTATCCGCGATATACAGGTTGAAGCTTTCAAGCCCGGCCGCATATTCCCTGGAGGAGTAGTCAAAGGAACCGTCGGCTATGTATACACCGTTTTCAAGGCCCCTGCTAAGGCAGTACTGCACGAATTCATAAAGGTCATCTTTTTTGACCATCGTGTCGGGTTTTAGCTTTTTTGCGTAAATCCCCGCCCTTTGGCCCCTGAATTCACCGGTTATAAGCAGCGGCTTATCGTCGGTGTCCCTAATGACTTTTAAGGCTGAACAAAGGCCGCTCCTGTCAAGCCATTCCTTTACCATGTCGAAGAATTCACCGGAATCCATGTCCTCGGTATGCCTTAAGAACCTTTCCACAGCCTCCTTCTCCAGCATCCTCTCCCTGTTCCTGCGGACCCTTTTGTCCCGCCGGCTGTTGGCTGTCCAATGAAAAAGGCATGTACACCCCGCTGCGAAGAATAAGGCAGCAGATAAATTCTCAACCAGCAAATAGGTTCCCGAGGCGGCGGCGGCAAAAAACACCACGCGGGAAAACATGCGGTCTATACTTCTCGCCCGCCGGTTCTTAAGAGTTTCTCCCCCGCTGTAGTAATAGTCCTCTATGGATGCCTCTCGGCTGCGACTTTTAAACCATTCTACTGCACGGCCAAGCAGTCGTTTTACTTGTAGAAGCCGCTGTTTTATCCGGGATAATACTTTCATCCCAACACCTCCCCGTTCTATTATTCCATCAAACTGGAAAAACATTCATAAAAAGAACAGGCCGCAGCCTGTTCCTCTATACTTCTATTTCGTTTTTTCTCAATTTCCTCCTGTGGGTTTCGTAGTTGGGATGTCCCTTTTTCCATCCGGTTCGGATTTTTTCCGTTTTGGGCATATAGTTGGCATTAACAACTATGTCGTTGCGGGCGAAACAATAATAGGTCGGTTGATTCTGCTTGCAATTATTGCAGTTAATGCATTCCATTGCCTTTTCATGACCCCCAAATCTATTCTAGGTACTCAAATTCGGTTTGGCCTATTCTTACAGTATCGCCTTCGCTAATACCCATTTTCTTCAGTTCATCAATAATACCCCTCTTTCGAATGACCTTCTGGAAATACTTAAGGGATTCATCCCGATCAATATTTATGCCCGCCATCAGCCTGTCCACCCACTTGCCCTTCACTTCAAACACCCCGTCAATCTTTTCAATGGTATAGGGTTTTTCCTGTTTAAATCTATAATACCTCATCTTCTTCTTTTGTTCAATATCTTCTTGCGGCTGCTGCTCCATCATGCCTATCAGGTCGGCGGCCCTGTTCATGAGACCATCAAGCCCCCTGTTGGTGACGGCGGACACATCGAACACCTCGTAGCCTTCCTTCTCCAATTCCTCCTTAACCCGGGCCAGATTCTCCGCCGCGCCGGGAAGGTCCATCTTATTGGCGGCAACTATCTGCGGCCTTTCGGCCAGCTTGCTGCTGTACCTTTCCAGTTCCCGGTTGACCTGGCGGAAGTCCTCCAGCGGGTCCCGCCCCTCCGAACCGGATACGTCCAAAACGTGTATCAAAAGCCTTGTCCTTTCAATATGCCTTAAAAAGTCGTGCCCCAGGCCTACTCCCCTATGGGCTCCCTCTATGAGGCCGGGGATATCAGCCAATACAAAGGTCCTGTCCACGTCAAGGG
>DASRVG010000143.1:0-15826 GCA_035655175.1 Clostridia bacterium
CCCCGTTGCGGTTGCAAGGGACATAGTGGAGAACGCCGACTACGAGGGCACCTATGTTGACAGCATGGAAATAGCCGGGCCGGGTTTTATCAATTTCCGGCTGAACAACCTCTGGCTGTATAAAACGGTGGAGATAATACATAACGAAAAGGAAGACTACGGCCGGGTAAACATCGGTCAGGGCAAAAAAGTAATGGTGGAGTTTGTCAGCGCAAACCCCACCGGGCCCATGCACATGGGCAACGCCCGCGGCGCCGCGCTGGGGGATTCGCTGGCCGCGGTGCTGGATGCCGCAGGATACGACGTAACCCGGGAGTTTTACATTAACGATGCCGGCAACCAGGTGGAGAAGTTCGGGAAGTCCCTGGAAGCAAGGTACCTGCAGCTTTTCGGCCTGGACGCCGAGATACCGGAGGGCGGGTACCAGGGCGAGGACCTGGTGGAACTGATGAAGGAGCTCAAAGAGCGGGACGGGGACAAGTACCTTGACATGGATTCCGAGGAAAGGCAGCAGGTTTTCATAAGGTACGCCCTTAAAAAGAACCTCGACAAGATGAAAACCGACCTTGCCGACTTCGGAGTTAATTTTGACGTTTGGTTTTCGGAGCAGTCGCTGTACGACAGCGGCGAGATATCCGATACCATTGAGTATCTGAAGGAAAAGAGATACACCTACGAGCAGGAGGGGGCCATATGGTTCAAGGCCTCCGAGTTTGGCGTGGAAAAGGACGAGGTCCTCATAAGAAGTAACGGCATACCCACCTATTTCGCCGGGGATATCGCCTACCACAGGAACAAGTTCATTACCCGCGGTTATGACTGGGTGATAAACATCTGGGGAGCGGACCACCACGGCCATGTACCCAGGATGAAGGGCGCCGTTGAGGCGCTGGGTGTGGACCCCAATAGGTTGGACGTAATAATAATGCAGCTGGTGCGGCTTCTCCGGGAAGGGGAAGTGGTTCGCATGTCAAAACGCCGGGGCAAAGCCATAACCCTCTCCGACCTTATTGAGGAGGTCGGCAGGGACGCGGCGCGGTTCTTTTTCAACCTGCGGGCCGCCGATACACACCTTGACTTTGACCTGGACCTGGCGGTGGAAAAGTCCAGCGAAAACCCTGTGTTTTATGTCCAGTACGCCCATGCGAGGATTTGCAGCATCCTGAACCAGATTGTACAGGAGGGAATACAGGTTCCCGCCATCGACGGCATAAACCTGACCCTGCTTAAGGAGAATGCGGAGATAGACCTCATGCGCAAGCTGGCGGAGCTTCCGGAGGAGGTCACCCGCGCCGCAATGACCATAGAGCCCACAAGGATTACCAGGTATGTGCTGGAGGTGGCAGCCCTCTTCCACGTGTTTTACAACACCTGCAGGGTTATGGTGGAGGACGAAAGCCTGATGATGGCAAGGATTGCCCTCATAGAAGCCACCAGGATAGTAATAGCCAATGTACTACGCCTTTTGTCCATATCCGCGCCCGAAAGAATGTAAACATTGGGTGGAACAGGCCATGCCTGACCCTCGTCAGTCAGGGCCACTGTTCCCTGGTTTAACAGCAAAGAAGCGGCTCCGCCGCTTTTTTTAGCAGTCCAAAGCCCAAAATCCGGCACTTTAAATGCCGGAAAGCCAGCAGGGGGGATTTGCATGTTGGACCTTTTGACCAACGACAACTTCAGGGAGTTCCTGGACCATATAGATTCGGGCATCCAGGTGGTGGACAGCCGGGGCATAATAGTATACTGCAACAAGCGCGTTGCCTACCTGGACCGCCTGAACAGGGAAAGGGCGGTGGGACGGCACATTCTTGAAATTTACCCTTCCCTTGACCGGGATACCAGCACCATCCTGAAGGTGCTGGAGACCGGCGAGCCGATAATAGACCACCTGCAGACCTTCGTTAACTACAACGGGGTCAGGATAACCACCATAAACACAACCCTTCCGATAAGTGTGAAGGGCAGAATTAAGGGAGCGGTGGAGATATCCAGGGACATTACCGAGGTCAGGAATATGTCCGAAAGGATAGTGGACCTGGAGGCGGAGCTTAAAGGGGAACCCGGCGGCAGGGCCCCGGGCAGGAAGTCCGGAAACAGGGCTATATATACCTTCATGGACATAATAGGCCAGAACAGGCACATGCTGGAGCTTAAATCCCAGGCCTTCAAGGCGTCCCGCACCTCGTCGCCGGTAATGGTATACGGGGAGACCGGCACCGGCAAGGAACTGTTCGTGCATGCCATACACAACGCCGGTCCAAGGAGCAGGAAGCCCTTTATCGCACAAAACTGCGCGGCCCTGCCCGCCACGCTGCTGGAGGGCATACTGTTCGGGACGGTAAAGGGGAGCTTTACCGGGGCGGATAACAGGCCGGGGCTTTTTGAGCTGGCCGACGGCGGCACCCTTTTCCTGGACGAAATAAACTGCATGCCGATAGAGCTGCAGGCAAAGCTGCTGCGGGTGCTGCAGGACGGATATGTAAGAAGGATAGGGGATGTGGGTACCATTTCCGTCGACGTAAGGGTAATAGCGGCCACCAGCATATCACCGATGGAAGCGGTGTATTCGGGCAGACTCCGGGAGGACCTGTACTACCGCCTGAACGTGGTTTCGCTGAGGATACCGCCCCTTAGGGAGCGAAAGGACGACATACCGCTGCTTACGGACCATTTCATCGAAATGTACAACAATGCCATGGGTAAGGCGGTTACAGGCGTAAGCCCCATGGTGGGGGAAATGTTTTACGCCTATTCATGGCCCGGCAATGTAAGGGAACTCCAGCACGTCATAGAAGGGGCAATGAACATGATAGAAGGCCCGGTTATCACTCCCGACAGCCTGCCCCAGGGCTTCAACGAGTGCTTCAAAAACGAAACCGCTGCAAAGGGCGGCAGCCTTTCGCTGAACAGGTCGCTGGAGCGGATGGAAAGGGAGATGATTATGCGGGCCCTCGGGGTTTCGGGCATGAATATAACCAAGGCCGCCCAGCTTCTTGACATTCCAAGGCAAACCCTTCAATACAAAATGCTAAAACACGACATAAAGTAGACAAAGCAAAGGGACATTCTCCCGGAGTTGCCGGCCATCGCCCGGCGGATGCTTTACCTCGCACATGCAAGTCTTTAAGCTGTTTTTTAACAATTGTATGATATGGACATCAGGAGCTGTTCCCTAGGATATGACCTGTCACCTGATTTTATAAGGAGGTTTGATAATGAGAGATTACAGGCAAATAGAGCTTTTTAAAAACGTTGCACCGAAGGAATGGAACGACTGGCGCTGGCAGGTGAAAAACAGGATTACAACTGTCGCACAGCTTAAGAAAGTAATAAACCTCACCGATGGTGAGGAAAAAGCTATAGAAGAAAGCCTTGCCCTTTTAAGAATGGCCATAACGCCCTATTACGCCTCCCTCATGGACCCGGACGACCCCAACTGTCCCATCAGGAAACAGGCGGTCCCCACCCCGCTGGAACTGCACAGGGGGGAAGCGGACATGGAGGATCCGCTGCATGAAGATATCGATTCCCCGGTGGAATGCCTCACCCACCGGTACCCCGACAGGGTGCTGTTTCTTGTAACCGACCAGTGCTCCATGTACTGCAGGCACTGTACCCGGAGGAGGTTTGCCGGGCAGACCGACAATGCGGTGCCCGATGACAGGATAGACAAAGCCATTGAATACATAAGAAACACTCCCCGGGTAAGGGATGTGCTGATCTCGGGCGGGGACGCCCTAGTGATATCCGATGACAGGCTGGAGTCTGTCTTAAAGCGCCTTAGGGAAATACCCCATGTGGAGGTTATAAGGATTGGCAGCCGCACCCCGGTGGTTATGCCCCAGCGCATTACACGGCAGTTGGTGGATATGCTCAAAAAATACCACCCGGTATGGCTCAACACCCATTTCAACCACCCAAAGGAGGTAACCCCCGCTTCCATGGAGGCGTGCCGGCTGCTGGCCGATGCAGGGGTGCCGCTGGGCAACCAGACGGTGCTTTTAAGGGGAGTAAACGACTGCGTGCACGTTATGAAACGCCTTGTACACCTCTTGGTCAAAATGCGGGTCCGCCCATACTACATATATCAGTGCGACCTGTCGCTGGGCATTGAACATTTCAGGACCAAGGTTTCAAAGGGCATAGAAATAATGGAGGGCCTAAGGGGCTACACCTCCGGCTTTGCGGTGCCCACCTTCGTAGTGGATGCTCCCGGCGGCGGCGGCAAAATACCCGTTATGCCGCAGTACCTTATTTCCATGTCGGATGAAAGGGTTGTCATGAGGAACTACGAGGGAGTAATATCCACCTACATGGAGCCCCGGTACCTGCCGGAAAAATGCAGCTGCCCCGACTGCAGGGACAAACAAGAAAGCATCGGTGTTGCGGGGCTTTTGCAGGGAAGCGGCATAGCCCTGGAGCCGGGAGACCTTGAAAGGAAAAAACGCCGCAAACAGCAGATTTAGACACGGCTTTATGAATAGACCTTCAGCACCGGCTAAAGCCGCTATCATATTGTGCAGGCTTCTTTAATGGATAGAAGTTAACTGTAATACAATTAACGTAAACCATATGCCGGGCGTTGACCCATTAGTCTTAATACGGCGAAAAAAAGATTTTTTTGATATAACTTGATATAATTTGAAATACGGTGTATAATGATGTCGTCAAAGGATTCAAAAGGAGCTTTTCTAGTTGAATGAATTTCATTAATTCGGCGGATATTTCGCCGATTTTTTTTATTTACGCATGGATAATGGTGGTATAATATTATAAAGCCGGGGACACCGATGCCGGAAAGTGGGAAAGGCTTCGCCGTAATCGGCCGTCCTTCCAAGACACGGCATGTCTCCATATACCAGATATTCAGGGAGGGAATTTTATGAAGATCAAATGGCTTGGACATTCATGCTTTCTTTTGATTACCGACAGGGGAACAAGGATTGTAACCGACCCCTTTGATGAAACGGTGGGTTATCCCGTGCCCGCTGTAGAGGCGGACATAGTAACCAGAAGCCACGACCATTTTGACCATAACCATGTAGAGGCAGTACGCGGGGATTTTCAGCTTATCAATGGCGTAGGCAGTTTCTATGTGTCCGACGTGCACATTACGGGCATCAAGACTTACCATGACGAGGTAATGGGTAAAAAAAGAGGCCAGAACGTGGTATACGTAATCGAAGCGGATGACATGCGTATCTGCCACCTGGGGGATCTGGGGCACCTGCTGGACGACAAAACCGTCGGCGAAATAGGTCCGGTTGACATACTGTTTATCCCGGTGGGGGGTACATACACTATAGACGCCGAAGAGGCGGTCAAGGTGGCGGCGCAGCTAAACCCCCGGCTCATAATACCCATGCACTACAAAACACCGGTTATGAATTTCCCCATTACGGGTGTCGAATTATTCCTGGACAAGATGGGGGCGGGGGAAAGGGTCGGTTCAAACGAGCTCTCGGTCAGCCGGCAGGACCTTGCCGACGGTACCCAGGTGAAAGTGCTGGATTATGAGTAATACAAACCGGTAGTTAAGGGCGCTTCGCTGCCTGATAATATGGAAATTTCTGCTTGACAAGGGAACATATGTTTGCTATAATTCTCCTTGAGGAAACAGGTAATCCATAGGAAAGCCCTGTTGGAGGAGGGAAAAGGTTTGGAAAATCAGTTGCTTTTACAGGTGGTAGACGGACTGAAGGAATTGCGCCACGATGTAAGCGGCTTGAAAAAAGATATGGCAGCGGTTAAGGACGACATATCGGAAATGAAGAAAGACATCAGCGTTCTCAAAGAAGACGTGAGCGGTCTCAAGAAGGACGTGAGCGGTCTTAAAGAGGATGTCAGCGTTCTGAAGGATGACGTAAGTGGACTCAAAGAAGACGTAAGCGGCCTGAAGGAGGATGTCAGCGGTCTCAAGAAAGACATCAGCGTTCTCAAGGAAGACGTGAACGTTCTCAAAGAAGACGTGAGCGGTCTTAAAGAGGATGTCAGCGTTCTCAAGGAGGACGTTAGCGTTCTCAAGGAAGACGTTAGCGGTCTTAAGGAAGACGTAAGTGTCCTTAACAAAGACGTCAGCGGTCTCAAGGAAGAAGTAACGGAGCTTAGAGAAGGTCAGGCCCGTATCGAGAAAAAACTCGATGCGGTCTATAAGCAAACTGCCGAGTTGACAGAGTTCAGGACCGAGACCAAGTCGGACTTGGCGGAAATCAAGGGAACCCTGAAGTTTGTTCTCAATAAAAGCGCTGAAACCGAGAAAGAGATTTACCTATTAAAACAAAGCAAATAACAACAGCTTTATAAACATTCCTATTATATAAGTCTGCAGCAATATGCAGGCTGTTTTCTTTTTGCCGCGGTCGCCCATTTCATATAAACTTCGTAAAGTACCATACCGATAAAAATATATAGAGCCAACTATGCCCAAAATGGCCTGCGGATACTCAAACCGGGGCCCGTTTCCGCAACATGGTCAGGCCGGGTGCGCTCCGGGACGAAGTGGGAGCGCACCCATTCCGCCCGGCTGCGGTGAATACAGGCAGCCGTGATACAAGCAGCGGTTGCACAGGCGGGCAATCGAAACAAGCGGCGGTCCAGAGGGTCAGCCGCGAAACAAGCGGCGGCATAAATGGGCATCCAAAACTAGTAGTAGCGCAGGCGAACTACTGCGAAACGAGCAGTGACACATATGAGCAACCGAGGTACAAGCGGCGGTATAGACGGGCAGCCGAAAGAAAGCGGCGGTATGAAGATGCAGCCGAAACAAGCGGCGGCTGCACAGGCTGGCAGCCAAAACTAGCGGTGGCATAGCGGACAGCCGAAAAAATGGCGGCGGTACGTAAGGGCAGCCCCAAAAAGCCGAAAAAAGGCCGGAGGAGGAAAACCATTATGACAAAAAAAGCGATAGCCTTAACAATTTCAGCAGTGCTGATGCTATCTGCCGTATCCCCTAGCCCGGTGGCAGAGGCTGCCGACCCGGAACCTATCATCAACAGAGTTTTTCTGAGAACCGAGACCAGCAGCGATGGAAAAGAAACCATAAGGTACGATATACAAGGCAGCTATTTCAACAATCCCATTGTAGATATCGATGGTGTTGAGATAATTCCCGCATATAGCAGTTCTTCCCTCATACAGATACAGCCGGGTGAGGGAGTGCCCGACATGATATTCTGGCCCGACACCGTGCCCAAAAGCATAACGGTAAAAAACTCCGATGGTCAGCAGTCAAATACAATCGATTTTGAGGTGGCGGAAATTCCCTATGTAAGCGGGGTGAACAAAAGCAAGGCTTATGTCGATGAGTCCCTCGAAATAACCGGCTCGGGGTTTTCCAAAGGACTTAAGGAGCTGAGGGTAGCAGGCGCATATTATTCGGTTGGCGTCGAAGGCTCCGGTGCCGATGCAATAATCGAAAGCGACAGCCTCATTAAAATAGAAAAGGTAAAGCCCCGGCAGGTCCCGGGGGTAGGCAGTATTTCGGCTATCCGGGACGCCGGCTCCACAACCAGCCCGCAAACAAGGGATGGTGCAATTCAGGGAACACTGGTGGGCTGCATAACGGTGGTAAAAAGGCTCACCGGTATAGAAGTGGAGAGAATGGAGCCCAATACCGGCCCGGTAACCGGCGGCACCGTGATAAGGATGTACGGGACGCCGGACCAGTGCAGTTTCCAGGATAACATGAAGGTATACATTGGCGGCGTGCCCGCCACCGACGTAAGCGTCATAACAGATACTTTCGGCCAGATAATAGGCCTTCAGGCAAAGACGCCCCCGTCCGCCACCGCCGGCCCCAAGGAAGTGGTAATAAAGGATTTCGGGGAAACAAGCGAATACTTTGTGAGACATGAATTCACCTACCTGCAGACCGGCAATTTCCTGATGCTGGAGTCGATAGAACCCAATCAGGCCAAGGAAACCGAAACAAAGGACGTAACCATAACGGGCAGGAACATAGGTACCATGAACGTGGAAGGTGTAACAGTGTCCGGCGAACCACCCACCGGTAGTTACGATTTGTATAAAGAGGAATACGTGCTGGAGTACGACGGCACCTACTACGGCGAGAACGTGGAGATAACCAGAAAAATAAAGCTTACCATAGGTGATATAGCCACCATAACAGGGATTCCCGTCATTGATGTTACAGGCGACGTGCTGACAGCCCAAACGCGGGTGACCACAGTGCCCCAGAAGGTGGACGTGGTCATGAAAACCATCACGACGGTGACCCATGCCCTGGAAGGGGTTGAGCTGCTGCAAAGGATTGAAGAATACATAATGCCGGAAGCTTTCACCTATATCCCTGCCAAGACTTACCCCGTGATAACAGGCATAACCCCCGACAGGGGTCCTTGTGACGAGGAGATATATATAACCATCCAAGGGTCCAAGTTCCAGGTGCAGACGGTAGTGGAGGAGGTCTACGGGGAAAAGAGTGAAACCACCCTTTTCCCGGTGATACAAATAGGCGAAAAGATAATAGACCCCAACCAGCCGGATTCAGAACATTATATGGAAGTCTACGATGACGAAGGCAACCGCCTGGAAGGCAACAAGTATAAACTGGGGACACTGATTAAGACCAAAATTCCGGCCCTGCCGGCAGTCCTTCCGCGGTTCGTGAATGTAACGGTGACCAACCCGGACCTAGGCAGTCATACGGTGGAAAACATGTTCGAGTTTAAAAAACCCGATCGGCTGCCGGGCGAAATGCCTGAAATAACAGGCCTGGAACCCAACAAGGGTAGAGTAGAAGGGGATGAGCCCGTAACAATATACGGCCGCAATTTCGACAATGACGCCGCCGGTATCATAGTAACCATAGACGGGGCAGCGGCGGATGTTAAGGAAGTTAACAGTGCCGGTACCGAGATAGAAATTGTTACCCCGCCCGGCACCGAGGGTTACAAGACTGTGCAGGTGATAAACGAGGACGGTTCCATTGCCACCCTGGAGAACGGTTACTATTATACAAGGGTGAAAAGCTCTCCTGAAATTGAGATTATAGCTCCCAACCAGGGGGGAGCCGGGACTCAGGTAATGATCAAGGGAAAGGATTTCTTCCCGCCGGATTTGGAATCCGACCTGGTATTCAACAAGCTGGGAACAAGGGTTCTGCTAAGCGGTGTAGATATAGACGACTATACGATTGACGGGGACGGGAATATAGTATTCCAGCCCGGTGGCGACAGGACGAAGGTTATGGACCAATACACCATAAAAATAACCATACCCCCCGGCCTCGCCGTCGGCCCGAAGGATGTCACGGTGGTAAACCCGGACACCGCCAGTTGTACCGTAACCGCCGGCTTTGATTATCAGTACCCCGCCAGCAAGCCCAGGATATACGATATCACCGGCGACGGCCAAGCCATTGACCCCGACTATGGAACGGTAAAGGGAGGAACCGTCGTAACCATTGAGGGCGAGGACTTCCGCCCGGATGCAAGGGTATTCTTCGGGGGTGTCGAGGCCGCCGATGTCAAGGTGAACGGCGCCCGCACCGTAATACAGGCCACAACTTCGGCATATACCATAATTGATCCTTCCAAGGACAAGGAAACAGTGGATGTTACCGTGGTCAACTATGACGGCGGCTCCGCCACAGAGGAAAACGGTTTTACGTACATGATTCCCTACAGCAAGCCGGTTATCACTTCAATAAAACCTGACTTCGGCAGTTCCGCCGGCGGGGAAATGGTCACAATATCGGGCAAGGACTTCAGGGATAAAGACAGCGAAGGAGATTACCGGGCGCCCAAGATATACTTTGGCGGCATTGAAGCCCAGTCGGTCAGCATGGTAAATGACAACGTAATATATGCTGAAACGCCTCCCTATCCCGACGAGGGAAGGGTTGATGTAACCATTGTAAACGCTGACGCAGGGACCTATGTACTTAAAAACGGTTTCGAATACCGGCGCTCAAGGCCGAAAATAGACAGTGTAATACCCGGCAAGGGCAGCAGGAACGGCAACCAGGAAATAGTAATACACGGCAGCGATTTCAGGGAATCCGACCTGTCCTCGTACTATGAAGGCGAGACGGTCTGCAAGCACGTGTATGGCCGGAACCCGACGATAGACCTTTTGGTGGTGTTCGGCGATGAAAAGGACGAGGAGTATATAGTAGGAGGCAGCGCGGAGGTAACCCTTGGCAATATCAGGACGGTATATGAATACGTACACGGCGAGGACAACACGAAACTGTACTACACATCCCCCGAGGGCGCGGAAAGCCTTATCGCCACCTACAATATTGCTCCCGGAGGCCAGCACTTGTTTATGATAAACGGTCCGGAGGACCTGGGGGATGGAGCCATAGTTGACGAAGGAATACTGGTGGGCGTTTCCGACAACGTGCTGAGTGTCACCCGAAGGGTGGCCCCCCATGCGGACATTGTGGATGCAGACCCTAACAGCAAGGCAGGTACTACAATTGTGGTTAAAACGCCGCCGGTGCAGTATACGGGGGACAGGGACCTGCATGCTATAAACAAGGACGGCGGCTCCGCGACTGCTACCTTCGAATATACCAACCCCGACAGCAATCCGCTTATTTTCGATATACGGCCAAGAAGGGAAATGTATGACAGTGAGGGCAACCTGGGCGGCTATGTGACCATAGGAAGCGTTGACGCCGACACATACATAACCATTGACGGCGCAGATTTCAGGACAGGGGTCAGGGTCTTCGTTGAGGATATTGAAGCCGAGGTGATAAGCCGGTCCAACGACGATGACCAGTTGGTGGTGAGGGTTCCGCCGGGCAGAGAGGACTATATAGGACGGCTGCTGCGGATAGTGGTGGTCAACCGTGACGGCGGCACGGCGGATTCTTCCCTTTTATCCATACCCCGCTGGTTCAAATACGAAAAACCCGGCAGCGGGCCGGTTATAAACTTTGTCAAACCGGACAGGACCTCCGCCGCAGGCGGCAATGAACTTGAGATAAACGGCGATGATTTACGATTGGACGCTACGGTGGTAATAGGCGGCGTTCCCGCGATAAACGTAAGGACCGACGAATGGAAATACAACAAAATATACGTGGAAACGCCGGAGGGGATGATTCCCGGGGTTCACGACCTGCAGGTGATTAACCCCGATTACGGCACCGCAACGCTAAAGGGCGGTATAACTGTAATAAGCTGGCCCCGTATCAACTATGTTACAAACCAAAACGGTGCTGCCATAGGCTCGGTATCATTCCTTGGCGGGGATACCATATACCTAAAGGGCAGCGGCTTTATGCCGGGAGCCAGGGTGGTTTTCGGCGGGGAAATTGTCCCGCTGGCCCAGGCACCCAACGGCGGTGGTATACGGGGATTTGACTCGGGGGACCAGAACGTAGCGGTTGTGGGAGGAAAGGAAGCTCCCTCGGTGGAAGTGGTGGATGATGCCACCATAATGCTTACCACCCCCGAAGGTGTGGAAGGGGAGAGCACGATAGTCGTTATTAACGCCGATGAGGGTATATCCGAGAAGTATGCAATAGAGTACAAGCCCCCCATACCCGGCGCCCCGGACGGCCTGGACGTTTCCCTGGTTTACGACCGTTACGTGCGGCTGGAGTGGCCGGCGGTGCAGGATGCGCTGTACTACGAGATTTACGCACGGGAAGGGACCCGTGGCGATTTTCGCTTCATCGCTTCCACCACCCGTACCGTGTACTATATTATAGACCTTGATTCCGACACCCGGTATTACTTCAAGGTAAAGGCGATAAACAAGTTCGGTTCCTCCGAGTTTACAAGCCAAAGGTCAATTAGGACCAAGGACACCAGGGAAGACGACATCGACGGCGGCATTAACGAAGAAGAAAGGATATCCGTCCAGGGCAGTTCCGTGACGGTAAGCATACCGGAGAATGCGCTGGACAAGACCTATTATTACAACATAGACCTGGGCGGTCCGGCTTATGCCGGCAAGGGCAAAAAGAGCATAAACATACCCCTTGAGGTAATAAGAAACAGCCGGGGCACTCTTACCGTGGATACCGGCGGCATGCTGCTTAGGTTTTCACCTTCCGCCCTGAACGCCGCCCCGCTCTGGGGCGTATCCACCAAAGACCGGGACAGGGCCTACGGCCGGCTTACGCTGGATAACGCCGAAAGGGAAGGGGAAAGGGCGCTGAAATACCTGCCGGCAAGGCTTAGGGCGGTATCAGAACTCTACAGCATAGGGCTTACGGCGGTCACCGGCAAAACGGAAGAGCGCTGCGCCGCCTTCAACGGGACGCTGTACCTGCATATAAAGTACCGGGACAGCCTGCCCCAAGGCGTTGCAGAATCTTCGCTGGCCCTCTACCGGTTTGACCCGTCTTCCCTTGAATGGGAGAAGGTGGCCGCGGCGGGGCTGGATACAACGGCGGACTATGCATATGGAAGCATAACCAAGCCCGGCATATACGCGGTGCTGGGTGAAGTGAAGTAGGGGGTTTTTAGGCATCGACAGGAAAAAGCAGCACAAAAAAGGGGGATAAGGCATTGGCGGCGGCAAAGAGGTTTTTGGCCATATTCATTATATTAATTCTACTACTGTCATCGGGCAGTACGGTCTTCGCATACAATCCCTTCATACCGGACTACGGGGAGGGATGGGTGCCCGATTCCGGCCTTGGCCGGGACCTGGCCTCGGAGGGCGCCGACAGGGTGCTAACCGGCAAAATAACCGGCGCGCAGCTTAGGGCAAACATCGACTTCACAGACATAAGGGGCCACTGGGCCCAGGGCTATATCCTTAGAATGGCAGCCCAGTCGGTGATTCGCGGCTACGGGTCCAGGCGCTTTTCGCCGGAGGGGTATGTCTCCAGGCAGGAGGCCCTGGCCATGCTGGTGCGCATAATGGGCCGTGAGGCGGAGGTTCAAAGAAGGGCAGCCGCGGGCGGCACACTGCCGTCCGGCGGCAGCATATTCGACCTGTGGGCCCGGGAGTACATAGCGCTGGCGGAGGAGATTGGCATCGTGGGCATCGGGACCGGCGGGAACTACCAGGAATACGCCACCCGCGAGGAAGTGGCGGTGTGGTTTGCCAATGCCATGAGGCTTTCGCCGGTCTACGGCGCCGAGCAGCAGTACCTGTACAACCTCCGGGACTGGCAGTCCATAGGACTGTCAAACCAGCCCCTTGTGGAGGCGGTACTGCGGGAGGGCATAATGCGGGGGGACAACAGGGGCTATTTCAACCCCGCATCAAGGCTTAGAAGGTCGGAGATGGCGGTGATGCTTGACGCGGTGGCGGACCGGTTCTACCGCTTTCGGGAAATAAACGCCTACAGCGGCCAGGTGATGCAAAAGGGCACGCTGGACGGGGAGGAGGCCCTTGGCATACAAAACGATGACGGCAGCTGGAACGTGGTTTCGTTATCCGGCGGCACCGACTTCCCGGTATTCAGGGGCGGAAATCTTGGCCTTGGCGGCAGCCTGCAGGTGGGGGACCGGGTAAGCTATATAGCCGACGGGGAGGGGGTGCTGTACGCCGAGGTGCCTTCCGGCGGAGCAGTGCAAACCCATATCACCCTGACCGGCGGATACATACGGACGGTGGACCCCGAAAGGAGCCAGCTTTCCATAACCGATTATGACGGGAAGGTGCACACCTACCGGTACTCGGAAAACACCGGTGTGACCATAAACCAGCGTCCGGCAAGGATAAACGACCTGAAGTTCGGACTTGAGGTATCACTTACCCTAAGGGGTGACCTGGTGGACAGCGTGGAAAGCAGCTATTACGCGGCACAGCCCGGGTATATCCCGCCCTCCGGAAGGGTACGGACCGGGCGGGTGACGGAACTGGAAGACGATACGCTGGTGCTGGCGCTGGACGGCGGCGGCAGCGAAAAGTTTTTGCTCTCGCCCGATACCATGGTGACAAAGGGGGGCGCCGCAGTGCCCGTGGGCAGCATAAGGCTGGGGGACAGGGTACAGGTCTATGCCGACGCGGTGGATACAAATTATGCTTCCCGTATAAATGTTGAGGGCATGCAGCAGCTTGTAAGTGACGTGTACCGGGGCACGCTGGAGGCGGTATACCCCTCCGGCGGAACACTGGTGCTAACCGGCACTTCCGCCTTTGTAAACGGCGGCTGGGAGGACCGGGAAAGGCGCATAACCCTTGAACTGGAACCCGGTGCCGCCATATACTACGGCGGCCGTACGCTGCGGCCCGGCGAGCTGCAGCCCGGGCACCTTGGCGGCACCGCCTATGTCGCGGTCAGTGAAAACTTCGGCAGCAGGAGGGCGGCCGGCGTGGTGCTAAAGAGGGGCAGCGAGCAGCTGTACGGCGGCAGGATTTCTGACATAAGCTGGGGCAGTGGCATGATGGAACTGAAGGACAGGAACAACATATTGCTGGGCGATTACTCCATAATCCTGTCGGGGGGCAGGATGGTGGACATTACCGCCCTGGACGAGGGTCAAACCGTCACGGTGGTGTCCGACCGGTACGGAGGCGTAAACAACGCCGTGGTGGTGATGCTGGAGGATATTGACATAACCGGTGACGGGATTTACGTGGGCCGGCTGAACGAGATAAGAACCCGGGAGTTTGATATAAACTACTACAGCCAGCTTGAAGATAACGAGTGGGACAGGATAAGTTCAAGGAACAGGAACCTTACCTTTGAATACGACCGGGACACCTATATACTGGACTATAGCGACGGCGGAGAACGTATTATTGATGTCGACGACTTCTTCCAGGGGGACTACGCCGACGAGCGTACCTCAAAGTCGAGCAGGGACTATTACGCCTATGTCATCGCCGACGGCGATAGGGCAAGGGCGATAAGAATAACCAGGGGCAGCGTGACACGGGACGGGCATACCATAGACAACGACGACCTGGAGGAGATAAGGGTCACCACCGGCGAGATAGATAACGTGGATACCGCCTTCAATATAATTACACTAAACAAGTCAAGCAGCTGGAGCAGTTTCTACCGCCAGTGGGAGCGGGCAGACGCGCAAACCCACGTGAACTACGCCGGCGCCCTGGTGATGAGGGACGGAAAGCCCATTGAGGCGGCGGACCTAAGAAAAGGCGAAAGGGTGTACGTGGTAAGGGACGATGCAAGGGGCATAATCATCATTGTCTACTAACCAGGGACAGGAACAAGAGGGACAAGGGATGGTTCTTTGTCCCAAGCCAGGGGGAAATCAAGGGGACGGTTACCGCGTGTCATTTTTGAGGGCGAAGCCCGAAGAAGCTAAAAATTTCAAGGGGGTCTTGACCGTGAAAAGAAAACTCATATTTACAATAATTGTATTACTGTTAACCCAGGCTACGGCAGCCTTTGCGGCGCCCATAGACTACCCGGGCATAAGCGATGAATACCAGTACAAAGAGGTGCTGTTCATAACCGGCAAGCCGGTGGAGCTGTCCGGCACGGTGAAGGTTACCGAGAAGGAATCGAAGGGTTACATAATAAGCAGCAGCACTTACAACCTTGAGAACGCCGTCCTGGGCATAAAGCTGAAACGTACCGTCAGCACAAGGACCGCCCTTGAAGTGCGCGAGGACATAGGACAGACGGTGGGCACCACTACCCTGGACAAGTTCAGCGAAAGCATAACCACCCCCGATGCGCGGTACAAGCTTGAGGAGTACATACTGAACGGTTCCCGGATAACCCACAACAAGCCCATAGCCGATTTTTTCTCCGGCAACTGGCAGGGCAAGAAGGTGTACTCGGTAAACAACGGCAGCGGCCGGGTAACGATTGAGACGATAGGGCAGGACATTGGTTATGACCACAACTGGGGCAGCGTAACCACCAGCCGGGTGGAAGGTTACGTGGACGCATGGATGGATGTTGAAC
>DASRVG010000144.1:0-2636 GCA_035655175.1 Clostridia bacterium
GGATTATGTCGATGTCATGGACACGGGACACCATCTGTTTTATCTTTTGCTGGTTGTGGTCGCAGTAAAAATACGCCTTCACCCTGGACTTTAGATTCTTGCTTTTACCGATATATATGATGTTCCCGTCCCTGTCCTTCATTTGGTATACGCCGGGCTTTTCCGGTATGGTCTTTATTTTTTCCTCCAGGTTTCCAGGTATCACGGCCAAGCCTTCCGCCTTCCGCTTTGTCGTGAGAAAAACACCACTATACTACCTGAGTGGTGTTTTATATATAGCCCTGTGATTTATTGTCAAGGAAGCACCCTCCGTGCCGTATAGTAACAATCAGCATAATACCCCGACATAAGCGATGAGACCTTCACCACGTCCCCCGACTGGGGGGAATGCACAAACTCGCCGTTCCCCACGTATATTCCCGCGTGGTTTATTTTCTTCCCGTCCCGGGCAAACAGCACGATATCCCCGTAGTCCAAATTCTCTTTTTCCACGTAGGTCCCGGCGCTTGCCTGGCCCCTTGACGTCCTCGGCAGCGTTATCCCAAGCTCTTTGTATAACGCGTACACCAGCCCGGAGCAGTCATAGCCGTCCGGCCCGGTGCCGCCCCACTTATAGGGCTTGCCCATTTCCTCGGCTATCAAGCTTTTAAGCTTAAGCCTTAAAGCTTCTCCCTGCCTGCCCGCGCCGCCCCGTGACACGGTTAAGGCGTTCGCCGATATCTTTTCGGCTTCCACGACCTTCTCATACATTCTTACTGCAAAAACAATCGCTTGCTCCCTCGTGGTTTCTCCGCCTGGGTTAAACCGGTCGTCTCCTACCCCGTTTATAACTCCTATGCCATACAGATACCCGACGGCTTCCTCCGCCCATGGTGAGATTTCTTCTTGGTCCGCAAACTTGTGCCCGGTTATATCTGAATAATCGTACTCCGGTTTTGCCGCCCGCAGTGTGCGATAAAGCATTACGCTTATTTCTTCGCGGGTTACAGCGCTGTTTGGCTGGAACAGCCCTTCCCCTTTGCCTTTTACTATTCCTAGCCCGTATGCTGTCAAAACCTTTGGATTCTTTGTATCGGCGAAGGGATTCTCCTCCGGCGCCGCGCTCTCTTTGCCGCCCAAAGCTTCGTATAACCCCACTGCCAGCTCGCTGAACTCCTCCCGCGTTATGCCGCTTGTGTACTTTGACTGAAGGTTCTCAGGGATAAGCCTCATTTCCTTTGCTTTTTCAACCTGCTCCCCGGCCCAGTCGCTCGGAATATCCGCATCGCCCTGCGGCGGAGTCGGATTGGCATACGCAGCCTGGGGTACCATGACAACAGCAATAATTACAGCAACAACAACCTGTAAAAGTCTATCATATGCGTTTCCCATAGGCAGCTTTATCCTTTCCAGTCATTTATTTAGTATGTTCGGCTATTTAATAATACCATAAAAACCGCCGCCGGTGTCTTCCTTATTATCCCAGTATGCTCTATGCCCTCTCGCCAAGCTGCACCGCCAAGCCAAGAAATACAATCCCCATAAGCAGCAGCACCGCCGCCGGAAGGTACACCGCCCCAAAGTCCTGGTTATAGACAATCATGTTTTTGAGCGCCTGCATCGCCCAGCCTGCGGGCACCGCCTTTGAAACGGCAAGCAGTGCCTTGGAGCTCACGATTTCGAGAGGCCAGTAACACCCGCCCAGCATGCCGGAGCTCACCAGCACCACCGGTGCTATCACCTGAAGCTGCTGGCTGGTTTTTATACCGAAGGACAATAAAAGGCCGAAGGAAGTCATACAGAAGCAAAAGGCCGTCAGTATCACAAGCACGCCGCCTATATGCCCCAGCCAGTTTACCCCCAGCACCAGGTCCCCTACAAGTACCATAATCATCATGCTGACCATGCCCATGGCAAAGGCGCAAACCAAGCCGCCGGCGAGTACCCTAAACCTTGATACCGGGGAAATGTTAATCCTTCCCCATACCCCGGTGCGTTTTTCTTCCAGTATCTCACCCACCGCAAATATTATTGTGAACATGGAAAAGGCTATGGTAAAACCAATGGCGGTCTGGGTGTACATGTCAAAGGAAAAACCACCGCCGCTTTTTATGGTACTGCCCGCCACCTTTACAGGCAGCCGTTCCCGCCATTCTTCAGCCACCAGGCTGTGAATCCTCTCCCTAAGCCTTGCGTTTTCCCCGCTGTCAGGATTTGCAAGCCTCTCCAGCGCTTCCACCGTCCCGTCCACAATAGCGGCGCTGTAAGCAAGCCTTTGCACCGCTGCGGTAAGCACTCCCTGCAGCGAATAGCCTACTTGCGTTTCCCGGGTTATAAAAAGGTTAAACTGCGGGGTTTTCCCATGCATGATGCGCTCTCCAAAGCCACGGGGAATAATAAGCCCGGCATCCGCTCCGTTTTCCATCACCGTTTGCCTTAAATCTGCTTCATCGGTAAGCTTTATGTTGTAGGTGCCAAGGCCTTTCAGTTCTTCCACCAGCGCAGCAGAATGCACCGACCCGTCCAGGTCGGCAATTGGGAGGACAATTCCCGATTCTGCGCCGCCCATTACCGCCCCCATCGCTAAGGTCAGCATAAGCGGCAGCATTATCATAAAGGCGTAGGGCAACCAGTTCCGTTTGAGATTTAAAAGCCTT
>DASRVG010000145.1:0-5938 GCA_035655175.1 Clostridia bacterium
CCACTACGCAGTAACCCCCGCCGCACTCACTTAGGGCCTTTACTGCTTTTATCATCAATAAGTCGTCGTTTCCCACAACAATAATATTATGGGAATCGTGGGCAACCGAAGAAGCAATGGCACCGTTTCTAAACCCAAGGCCGCTTATGAAGGCGGTGGAAACGTTTCCGGTAGCCCTATGTCTTTCCACCACCGCTACTTTCAGTATATCGCTTCCCGAAGGCGGCGTGAGGCCATCTTCCCCAACGTCCATTTCAACGTATTCCGACCCGGTTGCTATGGAACCGGGAATTATTCTTATCACCGGCACCCTTGGACTTTCGGCCTTTACCTTAAAGGCGTCCGCCCCTAAGGGAGCCATGTTTATCGAATTTCCCCCGGGCGCCGTGCTGTCCTCCGCCGCCGGGCCAACCAGCATTCTTCCTTTTTCGGCAACTTTTTGTCCCATAACATATACGATTTCCACGTTGAAGTCATTGAAGCCGTCCACCACCGCCAGGTCTCCCCTGTAGCCGGGGGCAACCGCTCCCTGACCCTTAAGGTTGTAGCACCGGGCAGTATTAATGGTGGCCATCCTTAGGGCAGTAACCGGATCAAGGCCAAGGTCTATGGCCTTTCGTATACAGTGGTCAATATGACCATCGGTCATTATATCCTCTAGGTGCCGGTCATCGGTGCAGAACATGAAATACCACCAGTTGTCCCGGTTTACGGCGGGCAGAAGGCTTTCCAAGTTTCTAGCCGCCGTACCCTCCCGTATGGCAACGTACATGCCAAGGCGTATCCTTTCCTTGGCTTCCTCGGCATTAATACACTCATGGTCGGTTGCTATTCCCGCCAGGCGGTAGGTGTTCAATCCATCCCCCGAAAGACCGGCGCCATGCCCGTCTATAATCCGGTCCCCGGCGGCGGTTATCTTGGCAAGCACCTCTGGGTCGCCGGCAAGTACTCCGGGATAGTTCATCATTTCCCCGAGGCCCAGTATCCCTTCCTTTCCCAAAAGGTCCTTTATGTCCCGGGATGTGATTTCAGCGCCACGTCCCCTTCCATTATTTCACCGGAAAAGACGTTGACAACCCTGCAGTTTTTTAGGACCCGTTCAGCCTTCCGTTTTTTTAGGGCGACATCCATAAGCCTTTCAATTTTAAAACCCATATAAAAACCCCCTTGCTTTTTAAAAGGGCCCCTCTGCAAAGCAGACAGGCCCTGGTATGCAAGGTGAAAAATGTGAAGTGTGTCCCCATTATTCCGATCGGGGACATTCCGCAGCAAGGAATACCCGCGTAGCAGCGGTGTGTCCCCACTATTCCGATCGGGGACATTCCGCAGCAAGGAATACCCGCGTAGCAGCGGTGTGTCCCCACTCCTCTAAACAAAGAACATAAACCTTATCACAAAGAATACTGCCAGTATAAACATCACCGGCGAGATTTCCTTATACCTTCCGGAAACAAGCTTTATCACGACATAGGACAGCACGCCCATAACAAGGCCTTCCGCTATGCTGTAGGTAAGCGGCATAAGTATGATGGTCAAAAACGCCGGGATGGCTTCGGTATAATCCGAAAGGTCAATTTTCAAAACCGGCTCCATCATGAACAGCCCAACCAGTATAAGGGCCGGGGCGGTGGCTTGTCCAGGGATTGCCGCAACAATCGGTGAGAAGAACAGCGCCAGCAGGAAAAGCACTCCGGTTACCAGCGATGTAAGGCCGGTTTTTCCGCCTTCCGCAACCCCCGATGCGCTTTCCACGTAGGTGGTAACGGTGCTGGTTCCCAGGGCTGCGCCCGCCATGGTACCCACCGCGTCAACCGCCAATGCCCTATTTATTCTGGGAAGCCTGCCTTCCTTGTCCAGCATATTCGCCTTGGAGGCAACACCCACCAGCGTACCCATCGTATCAAACATGTCTACAAAGGTAAAGGTAAATATTATATGTATAAGTCCAAAATTAAAAGCCGTTTTGAAGTCCATCTTAAAGAGAATGGGTGAAAGGCTTGGCGGAGGACTTACAATACCTTCCGGCCACGGTACAATTCCTGATACCATGCCTACTAAAGAGGTAACCAGTATGCTGATAAGCAGTGCCCCTTTTACTCTCCTTGCCAGCAAAAGGCTTGCAACTATAAGGCCGAATACCGAAAGGAGAACCTTGGGGTCGTGAAAATCACCAAGGGCTACATAGGTAGCTTCGTTTGCCACTACTATACCAGCCTGGGTAAAACCTATAAAAGCGATAAAAAGTCCTATTCCGACACTCGTCGCCAGTTTCAGGTTCATCGGAATTGCGTTAAAGATTGCTTCCCTTGCCGTAACCAACGTAAGCAAAAGGAAAATAACGCCGTCGATGAATACTGCTGCCAGGGCAGCCTCCCAGCTAATCCCCATCCCAAGCACCACGGTAAAGGCGAAAAAGGCGTTAAGCCCCATACCGGGAGCGAGGGCGAAAGGATAGTTCGCATAAAGCGCCATGAAGATGGTGGCAATGGCGGTAGAAAGGCAAGTGGCTGTTATTAGGGCGCCGAAGTCCATTCCTCCTTTTTAATAGGGGGACAATTAATTTAAGCGCCCCGACTGAAATAAAAATCCGAACATCACACCATAATTATATAATAATAGTACGTACTGTTCCATACTTTTTTAAAAATTTTCCCGAATTGTTCACTTTTTTGCCGACAACACCGTCACCGTCCACCCACATCCGTTAAATGTATAATCTCTTTCATATTTCCCTGCCGGTCCAGGTAAACCACCCGCCCTAACATGGCATTTCTTATCATCCTCCGGCATAAAAGACAGGGCTGTCCGTCCGCAAAGGAGCCGTCATGCTCGAACCCGGCTATGTATATGGTGGCACCCTTCATCTTAATCGGGTCTCCGTTTATTATGGCGTTCTGTTCCGCATGAACCCCCGCGCACAGTTCGTATCGCTCCCCCTTGGGCACCTGCATCTCTTCCCTGGCGCAAACGCCGGTATCTATACAGTTAGCTTCTCCCCTGGGTGAGCCATTATACCCGGTACTCACTATCACCCTGTCTTTGACGATAACCGCACCGTAAAAACGCCGAAGACACGTGGACCTCTTGGACACTACCTGGGCAATCTCCAGGAAATATTCATCCCAGCCGGGTCTTTTGGCAGTCTCTCTCATTAAATCATTCCCCCCGTAATCTAAAATGTTGTTATTAGGTAATCAGGTATTTTCCCGCGTACAAACCTAATTTTAACAGCAGTGCCCCTTATAATCAACACCATGCCATATAGGTGCGCTTCGGCTGACCCATAATACGATATCCCTTGCCCCTCCTGATAAAGGACCTGCCCACGGGCGGCAGGTCCTTTATCAGTGAATACCGTTTCTCATATTGTTTTCATATTTGTCCAGCAGCTCCCGTATCCTCCTTGACTGCAGTCCCGTCTGCTCGGCAAACTCCTGGAACGCTTCCTTTACCTCGTTATCATCCACCTGCTTTGAAAAGGTCTCCAGGTCCCTTATCCTTTCCTGTGAATCCAAAGCCATTTTAAGCAAAACATCCCTGGTATTCATTTAAACGAAAACACCTCCCGACATTAGGCTGCTTATAATATTCTTTCATTTTTACCGTTTTAATATGTATCGGATGTTATGCCCTCTGCTTTGGTCCGTTCAGCCTGTCTGCCAGGTTTTTGAGTATCCTGGCGGTGATTCCCCAAATAATGCGGCCGTTATACGAATAAAAATAGACCGGATAGGTTCCCGACCTCCAGTTGTAAGCTTCCCCGTTGGGTATAAGTTCAAAGGGAAAACTCAGTGGGATTTGAAGCTTAATATCCACCCGGTAACTTTCCGGCGGTGTTTCAAGGAAAAAATCAAGGGGTACGGTAAACACCTCGTCCACTTCGCCGGGGGCGCCTTTTATGCAGCCCACGTGCTCTTTTTTAATCTCCCCGACAAAGGGGTAGATTATATAATTAAAAGGAGTTACAAGGTAATCCAACAGGCCGAACACCGAAACGGCGGCCTCCGGTATGGAAAGTTCCTCGGAGGTCTCCCTGATGGCCGCCTCAAGCGGGGTTTCATTCTTTTCCTTTTTCCCTCCCGGAAGGCTTATTTCCCCGGGCTGCCGCTTCAGGGTGGAGGCCCTGGTTTCCAGCACTACGCGACATCTCCCCGCAGTCTCTATAAGGGGAACCAGTACGCCATATTCCTGGTATTCTCCCTCCGGTGCGGCTTTACCGGCCTGTATAATTCTTTTTACCTCTTCCGCTTTCACTATACTCCCCCCAACCTACATTATATTATATATTATTTCTGACACCCTGCAATCAACAGCATACCCCCGGTTTTTACGAAACCGTATTACCGGCCCTTTCCCGTTCGGCGTATCCGAAATACCGGCACCAATTTTTACGATGTAATGGACAAATTGTGTTTAAAGGAAAGACCCTTTGCATATATATAATACAGGGCTTTTCGAAAAAAATACCAAATAGATTTTTGTTTCTTGAAAGCCCGCTTTACATATGTTATAATAAGTAACACATTTTGGTTTAGCCCTGTCGGTTTTATCACTGGGTTGCACCATTGGCAGTATTTCCGGTAAGTCTCCGCATTTATAAAAACATCTCAAGGTCACATGCGTGAGTCTTCCGCCGTCTTTATAATATGACATAAAACCTTAAATTCACTGCCATTTTTACAAATTATACAGTCTTGTATAATGCTTGTAACTTTTATACTTAAATACCATAAACTGCCATATTGACCGGACGTATTTAAATGTCAGTTTCGCTGAATTCCCGTACGGGAAACGGGGGAACCAATCAATGGGGTGAATCCCCTACTTTAGGGGTAGGGCCATTCTCTTTCGGCCCGAATCCGTCAGCTAACCTCGTAAGCGTGGAAAGGGGGCTTAACTTCCCTCTTTCGCAAATTTTTAATGAAGGGGGAAAAACTCATGGAACACCTGATCACCGGTGCATTAAAGAAAACGTTGGACAAAAAAACACTTGCGGAAAGTATCTGCGTAAGGAAAGCCACACCCGAAGACGTTAATGAGATATACAGGATTGCCACCACCGTTGGGCATAAGAATAAGGACTCCGACTTGGGGTTCCTTATAGACGACTATAAGTCCAGCCCTTCAAGGTACAAGGAAATGTTCCTTTCACGCATTTTTGAACTGGAACACTTTTACGTGGCCTTTGCGTCACACAAGCCCGTGGCCTTTTTAATGGCCTACAGCAAAGCTGACTGGCTCAGGTACAACCCGGACTGGCTTGACGAAATTTACTGGCATCCGCGTTTTAACAAAAAATACACCAGAAAATTCGTGCTGGTGGACAAAACGGCGGTATGCTCCGGCCTGACGGGACTGGGAATAGGAAGCAAGCTTTACGAAAGGCTCATAGCCGATATCACTGCAAAGGGCATCAGAAATATTTTTGCCGAGACAATAATAAGCCCGATTCCCAATTTCGCTTCACTGCAGTTCAGGAAGAAGCAGCGCTACCAATTGGCGGGAGTAAGGTATGAAGAGTATAACGGCGAAATCCTGACAGATTTGATATACCACAAGAGGGTGTAGTTGGGGTTTTACCCCTGGGGCTGATGCTGTAGTCATTCAGCCCCGCTTTTTTATGCCCTTCTAAGCAGCCTTTCCATCTCCGCAAGGGAAATGCAGTTGAACACGTCTCCCGCTTCCAGCCACCCCTTGCGCGCGGCATCCACCCCGTATACAATGTCCCCCAGCCCTTCCGGCGAGTGGGCGTCGGGGTTGATGCTTATTTTAACCCCCATCTCCTTCGCTCTCCTGCACCAGTGCCAGTCAAGGTCCAGCCTGTAGGGGTTTGCATTAAGTTCTATTACCTTGCCCAGCCCTGCGGCGGTCTCTATCACCCTTTCAAGGTCCACCGGGTATCCCTCCCGCGCCAAAATAAGCCTTCCGGAAGGGTGCC
>DASRVG010000146.1:0-2428 GCA_035655175.1 Clostridia bacterium
CCATACATTCTGTTATAGAAAAAACCCCTCCCGAGCTTGCCGCGGACATCAGCAACAGCGGGATTGTGCTGACGGGTGGAGGCGCACTGCTACATGGGCTGGATATGCTGCTCAATCAAAGGCTTGGAACCCCTGTCAGGGTATCGGATGACCCTATTTCCTGCGTGGCCATCGGGACGGGTAAGGCCCTGGAAGCCATGGAGGCTTTGGAGGGCCGACTGGTCAGCACAAAGGGACGCTAATTTAAGTACGCCGGTATGCCCGGCGTTTTTTTATTTTTAGGGTTTTTGGTTTCTAAAGTTTAATACCGGCGGTGACGATATTTATCTATGAGGTGATTTGCAATGTTCAGGGGACTTTACATGGCTGCCAGCGCAATGGTTACCGAGGTAAAAAGGGTGGACGTGCTGGCAAACAATATTGCCAATGCCGATACCAACGGTTACAAGGGGGACCGGGTAGTAACGGGTCCCTTCAGGGAGGTACTCATATCCAGGATAAACGACGACACACCCCACAGCATTTATGCAAGGGTGGGCGGACTGACGACGGAGGCGGAGGGTGACAGGATAAGGGTGGAGACCCGCGGCAGATTCCTGGTCATTGAAACGCCCAGGGGAAGAAGCTATGCCACCGAAGCCGCATTAACCGTGAACGACGAGGGTTACCTTGTAACCACCAGCGGAAACTATGTGCTGGGGGAAAACGGCAGGATACAGGTCGGGGGCCCGGATCAATTATACATCGATCAGGGCGGCAGCGTGTATTCTTACGGGAACCCAGTGGGCAGGCTGAGGATGTTTACCGCCCCCGGCGTAATAGGAACCGTTAACGGTGGTTCGGTGCTCAATGAAGTTGTCACCTCCTTCATGCAGGGCAGTATGAAGGAAACCAACCGTCCCCTGGACCTGGCCATCAAGGGAGACGAGTATTTCTGCGTAAGGGTTGACGGCAGGGAAAAGTATACCAGGGACGGTTCCTTTGTTATTGATTCGGAGGGATACCTGTCAACGGCAGAGGGATACAGGGTGGTAGGAGACATGGGCGATATATACATAGGTGATGAAGAGATTGACATACGAACCAACGGGGAGATTTACTCCGGTGACCTGTTCTGGGACAGGCTTAAACTCGTAACCTTTGACCGGCTGAAGGAGCTGCGCAAGGTGGGGGATAACCTTTACGAGGCCAGGGAATATAGCAGCTACCGGTACGGCATAGAAGGCGAGGTACTGCAGGGCTTCCTGGAGACCTCCAACATAAACGCGGTTAAGGAAATGGTAAACATGATTTCCGCCTTCAGGACCTATGAAGCCAATCAGAGGGTTGTGATGGCCTATGACGAAATAATGGGCAAGGCGGTTAACGAGGTAGGCAGGGTATAAGATAAGAAGGAGTGAGCGATATGATGAGGGCACTTTGGACAGCCAGTTCAGGGATGACGGCACAGCAGCTTAACGTGGATACCATTGCCAACAACCTGGCAAACGTAAACACCACGGGTTATAAAAAGGAGAGGGCGGAGTTTAAGGACCTGCTTTACGTGTCACTGTTCAGGGCGGAGGTTGTGGACGGCCAGGGCAGGCCGGTGGGCCTGCAGGTAGGCCACGGAGTGAGGCCTTCGGCCATAGTCAAAAATTTCACCCAGGGCAGCATGCAAGCCACCGGCAATCCCTTGGACTTTGCGATAGACGGCGATGGCTTCTTTGTGGTGCGCGACCAGAATGACAACCTTTTTTACACCAGGGACGGAAGCTTTAAGCTGAGCATTGACGGTGAAGAGGCAAGCCTTGTCACCTCCGCCGGGTATTTTGTACAGGTTGAAGGCGCGGACGCGGAGCTTGGCAGCGATATAAACGAAATAACCATAGATGACAGCGGAATGCTTATGGTTAGAAGAAACGACGGCACGCTGGACGAAATAGGTGTAGTGGACCTGGTGAGGTTTGTAAACCCCGCCGGGCTTGAAAGTGTCGGTGGAAACCTGTACAGGCCGACCACCGCGTCGGGAGAACCTATCGAAGCGGAGGAGCCGGGCGCCAACGGCCGTATAATACAGAGTTTCCTTGAAGCCTCCAACGTCCAGGTGGTGGAGGAGATGGTTAAGCTCATAACCGCCCAGAGGGCTTACGAGATTAATTCGAAATCGGTCCAGACCGCCGACGAGATGCTGCAGATAGCCAACAACCTGAGAAGGTAATAAAGTGAAGGTGATACTCCTTGAAAACAAGTGGAATAAATGGATACGGCAGTGATATAATAAAAGACACGTACAAAAAAATACAGCAGGATTCCGCCGCGGAGTTTGAGGACCTGCTGAACAAGGCCCGGGCTGGTAAAGATAAGCAAAGGCTTAAGGAAGCGTGCCGGGAAATGGAGGCGGTTTTCATTAATACTGTTCTTCAAAGGATGCGGGCCACCATAGTAC
>DASRVG010000147.1:0-4155 GCA_035655175.1 Clostridia bacterium
GGCCCTAAGTTGGCAAATATTTCGCTTCCCAGCACGCTGCCCAGGGGAATGCCCACTTTCTTGGTGCTCATCTGCCTTAGGCTTTCCTGTATCCTTAATGCGGTTTCGGCGGCTATTCTGTTCATGGACATGGTATTTGCCTGCAGCATGGTAATCCTGTTTTCTTTGTCGGTCTTAACCACAAACAGGTCTTCATATTTAACCTTATATGCAAGCTCGGACATAATGGCTTCATTTATTACCTGCGTTGCGATGGTTTTTGCTCTCATTTCGGATATGGCAAGCAGCAGCGGCTTTATATTGTAATTTACCGACCAACTTAGGAATAGAATAATTAGCAGTATGACTAATATTATTACAGAACCCTTTATGTTTTTTCTGAAAACCGATCTTTTGCCGAACCTGGCTCTAAACCTGGGTTTACCCATAAAAAAACCTCCTTCCATATATATTATGTTGACGTCCTACCAATAGTCACAAAGAAAATATAATGCACAAAAAACGGCTGGGAGCTTTCCCCACCGGTCTTCTATCGACGTCTCGGCACAATTATTTATTTTTCTAAAGCATTTGTGTTATAATCAGAATAATGTAATAAACTACACGCAGGGCCCCTCGGAGGAGGTATTATAATGACAGATAAAAAAGGAGAAAAGAAAAGAAAAAAATTAAGCGTTCTAAGGCTGATAATAATAGTATTTCTGTTGATCGCATTCATAGGAGCGGGCGCCGCTGCCGGGATAGTGGCAGCCTATATAAAGGACGCCCCTGAAATTGGTACAGAGGATATTTTACAGTTAAGGCAGTCATCCATAGTATATGAAGAGGGTACCGGCGAAATAGTGGACAGGATTCACGCCGAGGTGAACCGGACGCTTGTTCACCTTGACGATGTACCGGAGCACGTTCAAAATGCTTTTATAGCCATTGAGGATGAAAGGTTCAGGTCGCACTTTGGTATAGACCTAAGAAGGATAATAGGCGTAACCATTCAGAACATTAAAGAAAGAAGAATAGTTGCCGGTGCCAGCACTATAACACAGCAGCTTGTAAGGAACGTGGTCCTTACCCAGGAACAGAAATTCAAAAGGAAGATACAGGAGCAGTACCTTGCGATAAAACTGGAGAGGGTATTCACAAAGGATCAGATACTGGAGGCCTATTTAAATACCATATACTTCGGCCACAGTGCCTACGGGATTCATGCGGCTTCCATGACCTACTTCGGCAAACATCCTTCCGAACTGACCATAGCCGAGGGAGCAATGGTAGCCGGAGTTACAAATAACCCACGGCTTTATTCACCCTACCTCAATCCGGAGAATGCAAAAAGACGCCAGGAGCTGGTCCTTCGAAGCATGCTTAACCAGGGCTATATAAGCCAGCAGGAGTACGATAATGCAGTACGGGAGGAACTGGAATACGTAAGGGGCGAGGTTGAGGAAGAGGAAATTGCAATATCCTCGTATTTTGTCGACCAGGTTAAAATTGACGTAAGGGAAGACCTGATGGAAAAGTATAACTACACCAAGGACGAGGCAAACAACCTTCTGTTTAACGGCGGGCTGCAGATATACTCCACCATCGATTTGAAAATGCAGGAAATAGTAGAGGATGCCTTCAGGAACCCCGAAAACTTCCCGGAAACCAAGGAGGATGAAAAGGGAGTACCTCAGCCCCAGGCAGCAATGGTAATAATTGATTACAAAACCGGACAGGTGAAAGCCATGGTGGGCGGAAGGGGCCAGGAGGGGTCCATGCTGCTTAACCGTGCAACCCAGTCCTATCGCCAGCCCGGGTCTTCAATAAAACCCCTTTCAGTATACACCGCCGCCATAGACAACGGTTACACGGCGGCAACCGTTATAGATGACGTGCCGGTAGCCTTTATAGGCGGCGACGGGAAGCTGTGGATACCCAAGAACTGGTACACCGAAGGAGGACGCCCCACCTATTGGGGTTTGAGCACCCTCAGGGAAGGCCTCCAGTGGTCCATGAACGTGGTAACGGTAAAGCTTCTTAACGATTTAGGCATAGACATAGCCTTTGATTATGCCGAAAAGATGGGGATAACAAGCCTTGTAAAAAGCGGCCCGGTGATGGACCGGAACCTTGCTTCCCTTGCCCTGGGCGGACTGACAAAGGGCGTATCGCCCATAGACATGGCTACCGCCTATGGCACCCTTGCCAACAAGGGGGTTCGGATAAAACCCATAACCTACGTCAGGGTGACGGACGCCAACGGAAACGTGATTCTTGAAAAGGAGCCTGTGAAGACAAGGGTAGTCGGTGAGGACGTAGCCTATATTGTAACCGATATGCTGAGGTCGGTCGTGAAAGGAGGTACCGGCACCAGTGCCAATTTCAAAATGACGGTGGCCGGCAAAACGGGTACCACCACCGATTCGGTGGATGCATGGTTTGTTGGCTATACGCCCTATTACGTGGCATCCCTCTGGATGGGGAACGACGAACCTTCAAACATGGGCTTTGGCGGAAGCTCATATCCCACCAGGCTGTGGAGAAAGGTCATGGAAGAAATCCACAAGGACCTGCCGGTTATTGACTTTGAAAGGCCTGGAAACATTGTAACAAGGGCCGTTGATACAAAGTCCGGCAAGCTGCCCACCGACCTTTCCTACATGGACCCGCGTAATACCGTAAGAAATGAGCTGTTTATACAAGGCACCGAACCTACGGAATATGATGACGTACACGTGGTAAGGGACATTGACGTTACTACCAATAAGCTGGCAACGCCCTTCTGCCCGCCCACGCTGGTGGAATCAAGGGTGTTCGTCCAAAGACCGGTACCCTTTAACAGCGAAGAGTTCTTGGAGAGTATCGGCGGCATAGACCCGCGGGTAAACCTTGTACCCAGGGATGCCATCTACGACGTGCCTACAGAATACTGCCCCGCCCATAACCCCTTCGGGATACCCTGGGGACAGGACGGGCAGGATGAGGAATGGCCGCCCGGTGAGGAACCCGATGAAGAAGAACCTGGAGAGGAGACAACCTCTGACCAGGTAACAGATGAACTGCAAAATCAATACTAAGGTAGAAAAGGTGCGGGCAATCCGCACCTTTTATTATACATTTTCACTTTTGTCCCATTATTACGCGCAGGGCCTTGGTAAGCACCGGGGCGCCCAGGATACAGTCGTCCCGGCCGTCCATTTTGCCCGGGTCCCCCACCCCGACAATAATGGGTACATTAATACTATTCAAAATATCCAGAGTATCCCCGTAAACAACGCTGTCCCCCGACGGGTTCCCCAGCTTGTCCACCGGCCCGCTTATTATGTTGAGGCTGCTGTCCACCGAGCAGTCCACCTTCACCCCTTCAACGTCCTGTGTGTTTGAAGCTACCGCAATGACGCCCATTATCTCTATATCCTTTGACTCTGCAAGACTTTTTATCACCGCTTCGCCTTCCCCAAGCCCAGGTTTTCCCCTGTCATCCACCATCACCACCACCGGGTCGAAGGGGGATTGTTTTATCATATCAATGATTTCATCACCGCTTTTCCCCACCGACCGGGAGATGCACCTCCCCCCGACCTGGGCCGCGGCTGTCTCGGCAGCCTGCCTGGCAATATTGTCCCCGTCGGTAATTATGACCACTTTACGCCGTTTTTTGGACTTACCCATTTTCCGGCTTCCCTTTGTTTTTGTTTTGTATCCTGCGGATGACTCCATTTAATGTTTCAAAGTCCGTCAAATGCCTGGGCTTTAATTTTTGCTGTCCCATATCCACCGGCAGGCTGTACTGCAACGTCTCTTTTTTCATTTCTTACCTCCTGTATACCAAACCCACACTAGCTGTTTCACAGCCTGCCATAACAAGCTTTGCCTTTTCAGGCTCCCTTCGCCTTGCACTGAATGCCATGATACAGGAACAGACCACAAGAACAGCCAGTATAAGCAGTATAAACCCCAGAACAGTTCCTTTTCTAAATATCATCCCAACCCCTCCGTTCATGGTTTTAGTATTGTCCGTTTCCTTCTTTTAATTCAAAAAGACCATGACCCGGCTTTGGGTAAAAACACAAAAATAAAAAAGGGTCCTTTATTAGTCCCTCTTTTTATTTGGTCATGGACTGCCGCATTTTATCCAGAACCCTTTTTTCTATACGGGATACCTGGACCTGG
>DASRVG010000148.1:0-4633 GCA_035655175.1 Clostridia bacterium
GGACAAGGATATACTCATTTGCGAAAATGCGAAATTAAAAATGGACATAAAAAGGAAGGCCTACGAAGTAGCCGAATTAAGGGAGCAGCTAAAAAGGGAAAGAAGCAGGAAAAAAACCCTTTTAGGCAAGTTATTCTACAGATGACCAGGAGGAAGAACCGTTGAATATTGAAGCCATCACCTTTGATTTTTGGAATACGCTGGCTACCGACAGCGCACCGGTCGAAGTGCGTGAAATATCGGCAAAGAGAATGACCCGGCTGCTTGTAGAGGCCGGATTCATTGTGGATTACGAGAACATGATGAAGGCCTTTGCACTGTGCAGACAGCACTGTTATTTCTGCCAAGAGGTAAAAGGCATCGATTTTACGCCGCGGGAACAATTGGACTGGATCATGGACTATTTTGAAATAAAACCCGAACCAGACCTTTGGAATGGTTTGTTTGACACATATACGACAACCCTTTTGGAGGTTCCTCCGGTGTTTGTGAAGGGACTGGAGGACATTTTGAAGGACCTGGCTGCAAGGTTAAAGTTGGCGGTAATCTGCAATACCGGCCGCACCCCGGGATGGGTGGTAAGGAATCTGATAAGCAAGCAAGGGTTTGAACGCTACTTTAATACGCTAATTTTTTCAAATGAAGTTGGGGTTGCAAAACCAAATCCCTATATCTTTGAAATAGCTGCCCGGGTACTGGAGGTGCAGCCAAGCAAAATTTTACATGTAGGCGACAGCCCAATTACGGATGTTGCGGGGGCCTTCGGTGCAGGATTCAGGGCAGGCTGGTACAACCCCGCCCGTGTCGACAAAGAGGTTGAATGTGATGTTGTTATATCGGATTTTTCCGATATTTTAAAGATACAGTAAGGGACATCCCTTACTGTATCTTTACATATTTTGCACCGGCATTTCTGAAACGGCCGCTTGCAATCCTGGCCTGGTCTTCATTAACTCTTAACATAACCCCAATACTGCCCTCGAAAATTTTATTGGCGTAGGTGGAAGTCTGGTCCTCTTCTATCCCATAGCGCGCAAGGTCGCTGGATACCTCTTCCACACTGTTATAGCTTTTGCCTCCAAGCTGTTCGGAAGAGACCACCTGCCTGTAAGCCTGCGTCTGGGCTTGGGGGCTGGACGTTTTATTTTCCAGCTTTACTCTTCTTCCGATAACCGATAGGCTGTCGGTGGGTATACCTTCATTTTCCAACTCATCCCTTAGTATGTTAACCTGGGTTTGCGACTGAAAAAGTCCAATAACGGTTTTATCCATATTGCTCCTCCTATTCTTATCTTTATTTTGTACTGTATAGTTTAGCATTGTATAAAGAATAATATTCTTTAGAAGCAAAAAATACTAAGGGGTGACTGGATATGAAAATTGAAGACATAATGACACGGGATGTAAGGACCATAGACAGGAACAGCACGGTGGAACAGGCAGCAAGAATGATGAAGGAACTGAACGTTGGCTCGATACCTGTAACCGAAAACGGAAACATTATTGGAATAATCACCGACAGGGATGTAGTGCTGAGGAATGTAGCAGACGGGCGCACCGCTGCAGATACAAGGGTTGAAGAAGTAATGTCCAAAACTGTTGTTACTGCAACACCGGACATGGACGTTCACAGGGCCGCCGACCTGATGGCCCAGAACCAAATAAGGAGACTCCCTGTAATGGAAAACAACAGGATGGTGGGAATAGTGTCAATAGGGGACCTGGCGGTTAGGAATATATATGAAAACGAAGCCGGAGAAGCCCTAAGCAGCATTTCGAAACCCAGTAGACCTTTACTTTAGACTTAAATCAGCCCCCGGGGCTGATTTATTTTTGCAAAAATCAGGCGAATAAAAGGAACGGCAAGGTTATTAATCCATGTTTTTCTTTAAATTATGGCGCCGGGGTATTAAAATATAGTCATGGGCTATCTATAAATACTGCCGGGAGGAAGACCATGACGAAACTTTTAAAATTTTTTGCTGTATTTTTGAGAATAGGTGCCTTTACCTTTGGAGGGGGACTTGCCATGCTGCCCCTTATCGAAAGGGAGATAGTGGACAACAACGGCTGGATGACCCGGGAAGAGTTCATTGATGTAATAGCCGTAACCCAATGCATGCCCGGGGTAATTGCCGTTAACACCGCCATATACCTTGGATATCAACTCTTCGGAATTTGGGGCACCATCTTCGGAGCGTTGGGAGCAATTCTGCCTTCCTTTGTAATAATGGTGCTGGCTGCGGAATTTTTCATAGCCTTCAGGGACAACAGCATTGTGCAAGCTGTATTCATGGGCGTAAGGCCGGCGATAGCGGTGCTTATATTTTCTGCTGCTGTAAGGCTTGGCAAGGCGGTGGACAGAACCGGGCACAATATCTTAATAGCGTTGGGCTCGCTGATTTCAATAAGCCTCTTGGGCATACACCCGATACTAGTGATTGTGACCGCAGCACTTATTGGAGTAGTCAAAGCAAGGGGGGCGAAAAAAAATGAAAATGTTGATTGAACTTTTTTATACCTTTTCCAAGATCGGGGCTTTCAATTTCGGCGGGGGATATGCAATACTTCCCTTTATAGAAAAGGAAATCGTTATTAATAACGGCTGGCTCAGCCGGTACGACTTCATAGACCTGGTGGCGCTGTCCCAAATAACCCCTGGCCCTATCTCCATTAACAGCGCGACCTTTATCGGGTACAGGCTGGGAGGGCTTGTAAATGCGACGGTAGGTACCGTGGGGCTGGTATTCCCGGCCTTTTTCATAGTAATAACGGCAGCCAGGGCGATAAAAAAGTACAGGTCCACCAAGTGGATGGAATGCGCGTTTTTGGGGATAAGGCCTGCGGTTATCGGGCTGATAACCGCATCCACTATAAGCATAGGAAGGACGGCCATAATAGATATTAAATCGGTGATATTGGCCGGTTTTACGGCGGTCCTTGTGTTTAAGACAAAATTAAACCCTATACTGATAATAATATCAGCAGGCGTTATGGGAGGCCTTATATACAGTCTTTAAGTCAATAGGGAATAACCCTTTTGATTACCCGGTTTGTGCCGTCATCGTATTCAAACCGGTACCAGTCCTCCAGCGGAACTAGTATTAGAACCCTTCCCGAGACCCTGCCGTTGGGGGGCAAAAGGGTTTCCACAAAGGGCATGTCAAGATGGCCGCTGTATTCGGGATGATAGGTATGTTCCCTGCCGTCGGCGATATAAAGCTTTATATACCCGGGTTTTACCAGGATATCCTTGGTCCCTTCGTTCAAAACGTTTACCCAAAGCTTTAGGAATACTGAGTCTCCGCTTATTTTAATGGGTATGTCGGATATGGCGAATTCGCTTGTATAAATATTATCCAGGGCAATCTTCAGGTCCCCTTCGCCTCCCTGATAGGTCTTCATTTCGCTAAGGGCTGCCTGCCTTTCCTCGGGGGTAAGCCGGGGTGTCTCTTGCCGGTTTCCCTCAGCCCTGTAGTGCTCCAGCAGTTCTTTGACCGGCTGGCTGTTCCTGTATGTAAGCGCGGTTTCCAGAGACAGGATCGCCCTTTCAAGGTCCTTTGCCTGGTAATACTCCCTTGCCCGGTTTACATGGATTTCAAACAGCCGTTCGGTAATCTCCTTCATTTTGCTTTGGGCATCAATGTAATGGTCCTTGTCCTCTTCGGTTATTTGTTTGAATGCCTCCAGGGCTTCGACAAGTTTTTCCTCTTTATAAAGCTCCATTGCCTCGTGATATTTCTCGGAGGACTGCTCCAGGGCCTCCTGCCGGGCCGGGTCGTCCCCTTTGACGCAGCCGAAGGCTCCTAAAGACACAGCAATTATTATCGCAATCATGAGTAAGTTCGGTAACTTTTTCATATAATACCTCCTGGTAATGGAAGGGATATAATATATATTATCATATGAAGAACAATACTCTAAGACGGTTTGTAAGATATCCCGGGAAATAGTAATAATTCGACTGAAATCTTGTGTTAACGCGGGGCGGGGTATAGAATAATAGCTGGGGGGTCGAGCCTAAGGGAAGGAGGATGGCTGTGGGAACGAGCAGCAGAGATAAAAAGTATTTTATTAAAACCTGGGGCTGCCAGATGAACGTGCACGACTCGGAAAAAATAGCGGGAGTGCTTTCGTTACTTGGATACAATGCAGTGGACAATGAAAATGAAGCAGACCTTATTATTTTCAACACGTGCTGCGTAAGGGAGCACGCGGAAGTGAAAGTGTATGGGAACCTCGGAAGACTAAAAAAACTAAAGGAGCAAAAAGAGGGCCTGGTATTGGCGGTATGCGGCTGCATGACGCAGCAAAAAGAAGTGGCACAGCACATAGCAAAAAGATATCCCTTTGTGGACATTGTATTCGGCACAAACCAGGTCCATAAATTGGCGGAGCTTATTGCCAATGCCAAGCTGACCGGGGAAACCATTGTCGATATAGAGGAGTATGAAGAGGGTAAAATCATCGAAGGGATACCGGTAAGCCGGGTAGACGGCATTAAGGCTTGGGTTGCGATCATGCACGGATGCAACAATTTCTGTTCCTATTGTATTGTTCCCTATGTCAGGGGCAGGGAAAGGAGCAGGAAACCGGAACATATACTTGATGAAATAGAAAGGCTGGCACAGGA
>DASRVG010000149.1:0-12422 GCA_035655175.1 Clostridia bacterium
CTGTCAATGCTGTACGTGCTGGATTACTGTAAAAGGAAGCTGCGAGACGGGGAGCGAAAAGACTGGAAGGGCATAACGGGCGCAAGCGTGCTGCTTCTTTTGAAGGCTTCAATGATATCGCTTATTGGAGCGGCTTATGTGGCTTCCATGCTGAGCGCTGCCCGCTACCTGCTTGAGATGGATATTTTCCGCGGTGTAAAGCTAGCCCACATAATACCTCTGCTTGTATTTATCATCGCCTATTTCATAATAATAGGGTATCGCAGGGATGACCACCAAAGCATCGGCGACGAACTCAAATCGCTGCTGGATACGCCAATTTTTGTAAAGTATGCGCTGCTGCTGGGGTTGGTCGCCGTTGCGGGATACCTGTACCTGGGCAGGACCGGCCATACCGCCGGGGCGCCAATATTTGGGCTTGAGGCAAGGCTTCGGACTTTCCTGGAACAAACGCTGCCGGCGCGGCCCCGGACCAAGGAGTTCCTGGTGGCGCATCCGGCCCTGATGATAATGGCCGCAGCGGCGATTGAAAGGTATGACGACTTTTTGCTGCCGCTGGGTCTTGCGGCGGCCATAGGCCAGGTTTCAATGGTTAACAGCTTCAGCCATTTGAGAACGCCGCTGTATATTTCTTTCTACAGGACCGTTTACGGGCTGGGCTTTGGAATAGCGCTGGGCATTATGGGCATAATGCTGCTGGGCGGTATCATTAAGTTTTTCAAGGCCCATGGGAGGACATAAAATGCACAAGATTTTGATATCCGGGTATTATGGTTTTGGCAATATAGGGGACGAATCCATACTGGCAGCCCTTGTTCAAAACCTAAGGTCCGCCGAAAGGGACATCGACATTACGGTTCTGTCCGCCAACCCGTCCTTTACAGAATCACGGCACGGGGTAACGGCGGTGGATAGAAAGAACTTTTTTGAAATATACCTGGCCATTAAAAACTGCGATTTATTTATAAGCGGCGGAGGGGGGCTGCTGCAGGACATTACCAGTGAGAAGAGCATTAGGTACTACCTGGGCTTGATATACATTGCCTCCCGCCTCAATAAAAAAATCATGGTTTACGGCCAGGGTATAGGCCCTATAACCAAGAAGGCCAACAGGGCTCTGACACGGGCGATACTGAACCGGGTAAATGTAATTACCGTAAGGGACCAGCAGTCCATGGAGGATTTAAAAAGCATGGACGTGAACCGGCCGCCAATGTACATGACCTCCGACCCGGTGGTTACTTTAAAGCCGCCGGGCAACAGCCGGGGCATGGAAGTCCTTGAAAAGCTGGGGGTGCAAAAAGGCAGGCCGGTGGTGGGGTTTTCGGTCAGGGACTGGAAAGGGGCGGAAGGTTTCAACGAAATAATGGCCAGGACCGCCGACAGCCTCATAGAAGAACTGGGCTTCCAGGTGGTGTTTGTGCCCTTTCACTACGGTGAAGACAACCGGTGCATAATGAAGATAAAGTCCATTATGCGAAACCATGCCTACTCGGTGGACGGAAAATATGCCCCCGGCGAAGTGCTTGACATGATGGGCAGGATGGACCTGACGGTGGGGGTCCGGCTTCATTCGCTGATTTTTTCAGCCATACAGGGCGTTCCGCTGGTGGGGATTTCCTACGACCCCAAGATAGACGGGTTTTTGTCCCGGCTGGGCATGAAGGCGGTGGGCAGCGTATCCGACGTGGACCTGGGCGACCTGCTGGTGGAAATACAAAGGGTATGGGCGGACCGGGAAAAGGTGCGGCTGCAGATACTTGCCAGGATGAAGGAGATGCAGCAGCAGGCAAAGCTAAACGACAAGCTGGCGCTGGAACTTTTGTACCTATAACTCTCCCTGTATGTGGCGTTAAGGCCGTTAAAGCAGGTGCATCGGCGAGCCCTTGTACGGCGGCATGGCACCGCAAAACAAGGGCGCGTAGGGGGCTTGTAGGATTTGTGTATTAAGGTGTAAAGGAGATTTGTATGGCAGCAATGGAAAAGGTGGATATACTGGGGGTGCCGGTGGACAGGACCGACATGAAAGCCGCCCTGGCAAGGGTGAAGGAGCTGCTGGATGTCGAAGGCCTAAGCGCGATTTATACTCCCAATTCCGAAATGGTGGTAAGCGCCGTTAAGGACAAGGAGTTCATGGATATTTTAAGGTCGGGGGACCTGGTGGTGCCGGACGGCATAGGGGTTGTATATGCGTCCAGGATATACGGCCACCCGCTCCCCGAAAGGGTGGCCGGGTTTGACCTGATGGTCGGAATGCTGGAAATGCTGGGCGGGGAAGGGAGGTCCATATACCTCCTGGGCGGTAAGCCGGGGATAGCGGAAAAAGCAGCGGAAAATATATCCCGGCGGTTCCCGGGACTTAAGGTAAAAGGGACATGGCACGGGTACTTCAAGGAAGAGGAGGTGCCCGGCATTGTGGAACACATAAATTCCTCCGGCGCCGAGGTGCTTTTCGTTGCCCTAGGCAGCCCAAAACAGGAAAAATGGATACACTCCAACCGGGACAGGTTGAGGGTAAGGATTGCCATGGGGGTGGGGGGAAGCTTTGATATACTGGCCGGCGAAGCGGTAAGGGCCCCCGCGTTTTTTCGTAAAATAGGGCTTGAATGGTTTTACCGGCTTGTGACCCAGCCGTGGAGGGCGGCCAGGATGCTTTCGCTGCCGGTGTTTGTCATAAAAGTGTTGGCGGACAGCAGGAGGAGGGTCAAAAAATGAGCCTTCCG
The DNA here is from genome assembly GCA_035655175.1 of Clostridia bacterium. Classification (GTDB taxonomy): domain Bacteria; phylum Bacillota; class Clostridia; order Ch29; family Ch29; genus JAAYEV01. Next base: position 2,724 of record DASRVG010000149.1, read on the forward strand.
GTTTTATTGTGCAAGGCGCTAAATAAGCTGTTCCCGCTGCCCCGGCATCCCTTCAACCTGCAAAACCGGGGGGAATTAACATATGCCCAGTGGCAGTACCAAATGGGCCAAAGGACCATAGAGTTTTTTTTGGATGTGGACAGCGAAGAGCGCATGTTTGCAGGAAAAAGAGTGCTGGATATAGGCTGTGGAGCCGGCGGCAAAACGCTGTATTACGCATCCAGGGGCGCGGAGTTGGTATGCGGCATAGACCCGGTGGAGCATTACAAGGAAGAGGCGGAACAGCTTGCCCGGCAAAAGGGCCTTGAGCACAAATTCCGGTTTGTAACCGGCGATGCGGCGCAGATGCCCTTCGAGGACGAAAGCTTTGATACCATCATAATGAACGATGCGATGGAGCATGTGGACCGGCCCCGGCCGGTGCTTATGGAATGCCGCAGGGTATTGAAAAAGGGAGGCAGGCTGTACATTAACTTCCCGCCCTATTACCACCCTTACGGCGCCCACCTGTCGGATGCCATAGGTATACCCTGGGTTCACAAGGTTTTCAGCCAAAAAACCCTTATAGAATGCTACAAGGACCTTGTCAGCGACCTGCCCGACGGGCAGAGGAGGATAGACTTCAGGATAAGCAAGGACAGCGAGGGTAATGAGTATTTTTCATATATAAACGGTATGACCATAAAGCGGTTTGAGGAAATTATAAGGGACATCCCGCTAAAGCTTTTGCATTACAGGCTGGTTCCGCTACGCAGGCCTTTCGGGGTGCTGGTGAAAAGTAAAACGTTCAGGGAGTACTTTGTAAAAATGGTTGTATGCATTATGGAGAAGGGGGAGATATAGCCTTGGAAAAGGACCATTCTAAGCTGGAACGGATAGCGTTAAGGATAAGAAGGGCCATAATAGAGATGACCCATGCGGCAAAGTCGGGGCATCCCGGCGGTTCATTGTCGTCGGTGGAGATACTGACCGCCCTTTATTTTGCGATAATGCGCATAGACCCGGAAAGACCGGACTGGGAGGACAGGGATCGGTTTGTACTGTCAAAGGGTCATGCTTCCCCGGCCTTGTATGCCGCGCTGGCGCTGCGGGGGTATTTCCCGGAAGAGGCCCTTTTATGGTTCCGGCGTATTGACAGCATGCTCCAGGGGCATCCGGACATGAAGGGCACCCCGGGAGTTGAGATGTCCACCGGCTCGCTGGGGCTCGGGTTTTCCGCAGCCTGCGGCATGGCGCTGGCAGCCAGGCTGGACAAAAAGGACTGCAGGGTATACACGCTGATAGGGGACGGGGAAGCCCAGGAGGGAATAATCTGGGAAGCATCAATGGCGGCGGCCCATTACCGGCTGGACAACCTGACGGCCTTCCTGGACCACAACGGGCTGCAGATTGACGGGCCCAACGAAGAAGTCATGTCGGTGGAACCGCTGGCGGCCAAGTGGAGAGCCTTTGGCTGGGAGGTGCTGCAGGTGGACGGTCATTCCTTTGGACAGATAATGGATGCGGTGGCCAAAGCCAAGTTAGCAAAGGGAAGGCCCACAATGATAATTGCAAAGACTACAAAGGGCAAAGGGGTGTCCTTCATGGAGAATGCCGCCGGCTGGCACGGCAAGGCACCGGGGGACCAGGAAAAGGATGCCGCGCTGAAAGAGCTGGAGGTGGTTTGCTGTGAGCGCTGACATTGCGACCAGGGATGCCTATGGAAAGGTGTTGGTGGACCTTGGCAGGCAAAACAGAGACATAGTGGTGCTGGACGCCGACCTGTCCACGTCCACAAAAACCGCGCTGTTTGCGAAGGAGTTCCCGGACAGGTTTTTCAATATGGGTATCGCCGAGCAGAATTTAATGGGCACCGCCGCCGGCCTTGCGGCAAGCGGCAAGATTCCCTTTGCCAGCACCTTTGCGATATTCGCTACCGGCAGGGCCTTTGAGCCCATAAGGAACGCTATAGCCTATCCCAGGCTGAATGTTAAGATTGCTGCCACCCATGCGGGGCTGACGGTTGGGGAGGACGGGGCGTCCCACCAGTGCCTGGAGGATATAGCCGTAATGCGGGTTGTGCCCAACATGACCATAATGTGTCCCGCCGACGGGGTGGAAACCGAGGCGGTGGTGAGGGCGGCGGCAGCCTATAAAGGGCCGGTATATATTAGACTGGGGCGGGCAAAGGTCCCGGCGGTATATCAAAAAGAGAGCTACAGCTTCGAATGGGGCAAGGGCATCACCCTAAGGGAGGGCGGCGACGTTACCATTATTGCCACCGGCATTATGGTGTCCATGGCGCTGGAAGCGGCGGAAGACCTTATGGCGGGCGGCATTTCCGCAAGGGTGATTGACATTCATACCATAAAGCCCATTGACCGGGAGCTGATAATAAAGGCGGCCCTGGAGACCGGGGCGGTGGTGACGGCGGAGGAGCACAGCGTCATAGGGGGATTGGGAAGCGCGGTGGCGGAGGTGCTGGGCGAGACGGTCCCGGTGCCGGTAATAAGGGTGGGAGTTGAGGACACCTTTGGAGAATCCGGTACCGCCGAGGAACTGCTCATTAAATACGGGTTGACGCCCGGCTGCATTATGCAGGCGGTGGAAAGGGCAGTCAAAATTAAACGGCTGTAAAAAGTAATATACCCCAGTGACAGTTAATACTCTATTAACAGGAGGCGCATGAATGCGGAAAAAATACGCATTGTGCTCCTTCTGTTATTAACTGCGGTGCCCGAAAGGGCTGCCGCAGAGTGCCGGAGGTGCCTGAATTGGAGTTTAGGAGTATCAGCATATTTCAAGTTCCGCCCCAGGTGGAAAGGATGGTGCAGCAGCAGAGGAAAGAAGAAGGGGCTGCGGTATATGTCTCGGAAGACGCGGTATACATCGTGGTGGCCAGGGGAGAAAAGCCAACCGGTGGCTACGGCATTAGGGTGGTGGATATCAAGGAAGAGGGGGACGGCTTTGATGTCCATGTGGAGTATTTAGACCCAAAGCCGGGCCAGATGGTGGCCCAGGTGGTAACCTACCCCTTTGCGGTTGTAAAGGCCGACCTTAAGGATATATCCCGGGACACCTCCTTCAGGTTTTTCGTAGACGGAAACCGGAGCTCGGTACACACTGCCAGGTACCTGGGGGAATAAACAAACAGGTTTTTTACCTGTTTTTTCTGTCCTGAGATTAACCGGTCTCTGGATTGGTATAATTATAGAGAATAGAGGTTAAAGGGGCGTGATACTTATGTCAACCATTAGCGAGCTTAGGCCTGAACAGCTAAAAAAACAATATGACCATGAAACGTTGGAGTTTGATACAACCGCGGATGTTCCCCCCCTTGAGGGTATACTGGGACAGGAAAGGGCAAGCCGGGCAATGGACTTTGGCCTTAAGGTGGAAAGGCAGGGGTACAACATTTACGTCGCCGGCCTGAATGGGACCGGCAGAAGCAGCTATGCCAGGTCCATAGTAAATAGCGTTGCTAAAGAAAAACCGGTTCCGCTGGACTGGTGCTATGTTTACAACTTCGAAGACCCCTACCAGCCGCTGGCCCTGTCCATGCCGGCAGGGGTGGGGTCAAGGCTGAAAGAGGACATGGACAGGCTTATAGACCACCTGAAAAAGGAGATACCCAAGGCCTTTTCGGGGGAGGACTACAACAAGCGCAGGGCAAGGGTTGTACAGGACTTCCAGGAAAAAACCTCGCAGCTGATGGAGGAACTGAACAGGACCGCCAAGGAGCACGGCTTCGAGTTCAAAAGGAGTGCGACAGGGCTGGTCAGCATACCCCTTATTGACGGCAGGCCGATAAGCGAAGAGGAATACAGGAATTTGGGAGAAGATAAGCTGAAGGAAATTGAAGCAAGGAATGACAAGCTGCAGATGAGGACGGTAGAAATATTCAACGGAATAAAGGAGCTGGAGCTTAAGGCCCAGGACGCAATCAGGGACCTGGACGCGGAGATTGCGATGAATTCGGTTGGATATGTCATATGCGAGTTGAAGGCCAGATACCAGGAATGTGACTGCCCGGGGATACTTGAATTTTTTGACGGCGTACAACAGGACATAGTAAAAAACGTGGACGACTTCAAGGTTAAAGAGGAAGCCCAGGAAGCGGAGCTGCCATGGCTTTTTAAAGGACGTAAGGCGGACAGCACTTTTAAATACAGGGTAAACCTGCTGGTGGACAGCAGCAAGCTGGAGCATGCGCCGGTGGTTATTGAGACCTTCCCCGCGTATTATAACCTGGTGGGGAAGGTGGAATACGAGAACCAACTGGGGGTGCTGACCACCAATTTTACCAAGATAAAAGCGGGGGCGCTGCACCGGGCCAACGGGGGGTACCTGATAATCCAGGCAAAGGATATACTGATAAATCCCTATTCCTGGGAAGCGCTTAAAAGGGCGCTGAAGACCGGGGAAATAGCCATCGAGAACATTGCCGAGCAAACCGGCATGGTGGCCACTTCATCCCTGAGGCCAAAACCCATCCCGCTGGACGTTAAGATAATAATGATTGGAAGCTATGAAATATATAATCTTTTATACAACCTGGATGAAGACTTCAAAAAGCTTTTCAAGGTAAAGGCGGACTTCGACGTGGAAATGAAAAAGGATGCCGAGCAAGTGTACAAGGTTGCCGCCTTTATATCAAAGCACTGCATGGAACAAAACCTGAGGCATTTTAACCGGGCCGCCGTGGCAAGGATTGTGGAGTACAGTTCCCGGCTGGCAGACCACCAGGATAAGTTAAGCACCCGGTTCAACGAGATCGTAGAGATAATATACGAAGCAGACACCTGGGCGGGTATGGAAGGGGCGGAGCTTGTTACCGACGCCCATGTGACAAAGGCGATACAGGAAAAAATATACCGTTCCAACAAGTATGAGAAGAAAATTCAAGAATACATAAAGGATGGAACCATCCTTATCGATACCGAGGGCGCGGTGGTGGGCCAGGTTAACGGCCTTTCGGTACTGGACCTGGGTGAGTATTCCTTCGGGCGTCCCTCCAGGATAACGGCCGTGGCCTACGCGGGCAAAAAAGGCGTGATAAACATTGAGCGGGAAGTTAAGATGAGCGGCAGCATCCATGACAAGGGGGTCTTGATACTGGGCGGCTATCTTGGGGACAGGTTTGCCCGCAGAAGCCCGCTGTCACTTACCGCCAGCATCACCTTCGAGCAGTCCTACGGCGGCGTTGACGGGGACAGTGCTTCCAGCACCGAATTATACGCTATACTTTCCGCCCTTGCGGACGTGCCTATAAAACAGGGCATTGCGGTGACCGGCTCTGTGAACCAAAGGGGCGAAATACAGCCCATAGGCGGGGTAAACCAAAAGATTGAAGGTTTCTTCAGGGTATGCAGGGAGAAGGGCCTGACCGGGGACCAGGGGGTTATGATACCCCATCAGAACGTGGATAACCTTATGCTGGACGATGAGGTGATACAGGCGGTGTCCGAGGGCAAGTTCCACATATACCCGGTGAGGACCATAGAGGAGGGTATCGAAATACTTACCGGTATGCCCGCCTGCACCATGGGTGAAGACGGCGGCTATCCCGAGGGAACCCTTTACTACAGGGTACAGCAAAAACTCGAGGCCTTCAGAAAAGCCGTGAATGAAACAGAAACCGAATAAACCCAGCCACGAAATACAAGGGGACGGTTTCCTTAATCATAAAAACCGTCCCCTTGTCTATATCCTTGTCTACGTGTCCCTCCGCCTGCAATCTATCAGTCTCTTTTCGGTTATGATGTAATCCACCGGCTGGTCGGTGAGGTCGGTGGGCACCCTGTCAATTACCTGCAGTTCAAAGGCAAGGCCGATGCGGGGCACACTGCGGGTCAGCCTTTCAAAAAACCTGTCGTAATACCCGGCCCCGTAGCCAAGCCGGAAGCCTCTCTCGTCAAAGGCCACCCCGGGGACCAGTATGAGGTCCAGGTCTTCGGCGGGGAAGGGCCGTATATACCCGGGGGCGGGTTCCGGTACGCCGAAGGTCCCCGGTCTAAGCTCCCTTTCCGGGTCCTTAAGCTCCGAAAGCAGTAGTTCCTTGGTTTTCGGAACAGAAACCGGTACTATCACCCTTTTACCTTCCGAAAGGCAGTGCCGTATTATAGGCATTGTTTCCACTTCGTTCCTGAATGCAACGTAGGCCATGACATTTACAGAACGGGTAAAGGCCTCCAATTCCAATAGTCTCTTTTGAATATGCCGACTGTGCTCCTTTTGCAGCGGCGGAGGAATCTGCCGCCTCCGGCTTAATATTTCCTCCCTCAGTTTTTGTTTCATTTAATCATCAGCCCCCTTCCAGCCTATTTTACAACAAAAACAGGATTATGGATATAATTTCTCCTTTAAAGTGCCGGTAAAAACCATTATACTTTTATTAGGGGTTTTGGCCTTATTTGCAGGATTAGAAGTTTGTTTGTCGAAATGACAGGGGGATAGGAGTGATTGCAGTTGATATCCATGGATAATGTATCAAAAATATATCCCAATGGTACGGTTGCCCTGGACAGGATAAATATTGAAATACATAAGGGCGAATTCGTTTTTTTTGTGGGGTCCAGCGGTGCGGGTAAGTCAACACTGGTAAAAATGCTTCTCAAGGAAGAAAATCCCACTTCCGGCTCCATAAGTGTGGACGGGGTGGTAATAAATTCGCTGAAAAGGCGTCAGATACCCTATTATAGAAGAAAGTTGGGCGTGGTGTTCCAGGACTTCAGGCTGCTTCCGGACAAAACGGTGGCGGAAAACATAGCCTTTGCGATGCACGTAGTGGAGGCTTCCAGGCGGGAGATTGCAAGGCAGGTACCAAGGGTTCTGTCGGTTGTGGGCCTGGGAGACAAAGCGAACCTGTTCCCCAGCCAATTGTCGGGGGGAGAACAGCAGAGGGTATCCCTGGCAAGGGCTATTGTGAACAACCCGGCGCTGCTTATTGCCGACGAGCCCACCGGCAACCTGGACCCGGACACTGCCTGGGAGATTATGAAACTGCTTAAGGAAATAAACCAAAGGGGTACAACAGTTATTATGGCTACCCATGCCCGGGATATCGTGAACTATATGCGGCAGAGGGTAGTGACCCTCGAACGGGGAAGGATTGTAAGAGACCAGGAGAGGGGAGGGTACAACATTGAAGGTTAGGACGCTGGGCCTGCAGTTTAGGCAGGGCATTTCAGGGCTGTGGAGGAACAGGATAATGAGCCTTGTTGCGGTGGGTTCCGTTACGGCGGTTTTGCTGGTGCTCGGCCTGTCGCTGCTGACCATAATAAACATAAACAGTATTACCGCCTATATAGAATCAAGCGTGGAGATTAAGGCTTTCCTTGAGGAAGACTTGGATGCCGCCCAGGTGGAAACCATAGGTGCAAAGATAGAACAAATAGAGGGCGTCAGGGAGATTGAGTTTGAGACCAAGGAAATAGCCCTTGAAAAATACAAGGAGCAACTGGGCGACAACAGCAGCCTGCTTGAGGGGCTGGAGGGAGAGAACAACCCATTCCCCAGCTCGTATATAGTCAGGGTGGATGACCCAAATACCATCGGTGCCATTGCGGACGAGATAGCCGTCTTTGAAGGGGTAGAAGAGGTCCAGTACGGAAAGGACGTCGTGGAAAGGCTGCTTAATTCCACACACCTGATAAGGGTGGTGAGCACGGTGCTAATTTGCATCTTGGCTTTTATTTCCATATTCATAATCTCCAATACCATCAAGCTGACGGTGGTGGCCCGCAGGAGAGAAATCAGCATAATGAAGTATATAGGCGCCACCGACGGTTTTATAAGGCTGCCCTTTATATTCGAAGGACTTATGCTGGGCATTATAGGCGCGGCGCTGGCCTCCGGGCTTTTGGCGCTGGTGTACAATTATTTCTTTGTTTCCATGAACAGCAGTTTCGAGGGCGTTTTTGTAATGCTGTCGGGATATTTCGCTCCCTTTGCCGAGACCCTTTACCGTACGTCTTCTATACTGCTGGCGGTCGGCATAATAATAGGGGTGACGGGAAGCGCCATATCCCTTAGAAGATTCCTTAACGTTTAAAAACCGGGCAACCGGTTTTTTCTTTGGGTGCACCTCTTGCCGCAAAGTCATGGGGCGTCGCATTACTTTGAAATGGGAATAATCTGATGATATAATCTATACATGTTAATATTAACGGCAACAATTGCGTATATTGTTTATATGTAGAAACCAACGGGGGGAAGCCACAATGAAATTTAATCTAAAAACGCTGCTGGGAACCGTTGCCTTTTTAGTGGCTGCCATAATGATTACCCTGTGCGTAATGAATTTTATATCCATACCGCTTCCCGGGGGAAGCGTGATTTTATCTGCAAGGGATTACGAGGTAATCAGGGAACTGAAAAAATTAATCAGCATAAGGCAGTACCTTACCACCCATTATTATAAGGAAATCGATCCCGGGGTGCTGGAAGAGGGGGCCATACGGGGTATGCTGGAAGCCCTTGAGGACCCCTATACCGTTTACATGAGCATGTTGGATTATGAAAATTTTATGGTCCAGGCGAGCGGCATCTATGAAGGCGTGGGGATCGTGGTGGTAGGAGGGGAAGACGGGTACATACAGGTGGTCGCGCCGATAGAGGGTACCCCCGGCGACCGGGCAGGTTTAAAAACCGCCGACAGGATAATAAAAGTGGACGGCAAGGAGGTATCCGCGGACCAGTTGGACCAGGCGGTAGCCATGATGAAAGGGCCGGAAGGGACCGAGGTGGTCCTTACCATACTCAGGGAGGGGCTTCCCGAACCCTTCGATGTGAAAATTGTCCGGGAGGAGATAAGGGTTGCTACGGTAAAATCCGATATCCTTGAAAACAGTATAGGATACGTACGGATAATCTCCTTCGACGAGAAAACCGAGGACGACTTTAACGTGGAGATCAAGAAGCTCCAGGAAAAGGGCATCCGGGGACTTATACTGGATTTGAGGGGCAACCCGGGTGGGATTATGGATGAAGTAGTAAAGATTGCCGATGCGCTAATGGGCGAGGGGCTTATAGTATATACCGAAAACCGGCAGGGAAAGAGGGTTGAAGAGTTTTCAGACAAAGAGAAGCTGGGACTGCCCCTGGTAGTGCTGGTGGATGAAGGCAGCGCCAGTGCCTCCGAGATACTGGCGGGTGCGATACAGGATTCGGGAACCGGCGTTTTGGTAGGCACCACAACCTTCGGCAAGGCCTTGGTACAGACCGTTCAGAGGATGAATGACGGTTCGGCCATCAAGATGACCACCGCCCAGTATTACACACCCAAGGGCAGGAGTATCCAGGGTAAGGGCATACAGCCGGATTACGTGGTGGAACTGCCGGAGGATGCGGTTATTGGTGAATATAAACAGGGAAAGGACCCCCAACTGGCAAAAGCTGTGGAACTGGTAAAAAACGAGATGGACAGCGATGAGTGATTAGTGGTCGGCTGCTGAGCAGTGCATGGAGGGGTATTAATGCTTCCTATATTTGACTTGGCTGTTATGGTTTTTCAATCCATATTGACCGTTTTTATTAACCCGCTGTTTTGGGTTGTATTGGTGCTGGTTTATAACCAGTACAAAAAGAGCTGCATGCTGGAAGAGCGTATGCTGGGAAGAATAAGGTACACTGTTTGGGAAAGGATGGCAGGGTCCATTGCCGCCGGGTTGGCCGGCGGCCTGGTGGGCAGCATCGTTATGGTGGCGGTGGGGGTAACCC
>DASRVG010000150.1:0-6407 GCA_035655175.1 Clostridia bacterium
GGATAGAATGGGACGAGGGACCGGACAAGGGCGGGCAATACAGTCCCTACCGACAGAGCGAAAGGCTGGACATATACAACGATTATTACAACAGGCTGATTGCCGAAGGAAAGGCCTATTACTGTTTCTGCACCCCCGAGGAGCTGGAACTTGATAAAAAGAAAACCGCCTGCGAATCCAGTTCCCCCAGGTATTCGGGACGGTGCCGAGAGCTCACCGGGGAGCAGGTCAAACAATACCTTGAAGAGGGAAGACCCGCCGCAATAAGGCTTGTAATTGACCCCGGGAAGACGGTTGTATTCAACGATGTAATTAAAGGCAGGATTGAGATTGATTCGGACACCCTCGGGGGGGATATGGTAATCCGCAAGTCGGACGGAATGCCTACCTATAACTATTCTGTCGTGATAGACGACCACCTGATGGGCATAACCCATGTGATAAGGGGCGAGGACCACCTGACCAATACCCCAAAACAAATACTGCTGTACGAAGCGCTGGGTTGGGATGTGCCCATATTTGCCCATGCACCGCTAATCCTTGGGCCGGACAGGACCAAGCTGAGCAAAAGGCACGGGAATACCTATATAGGACAGTACAGGGAGGAAGGGTACCTTCCCGAAGCCATGTTCAACTACCTGGCCCTTTTGAGCTGGTCGCCGGAAGGCGAGAGGGAGCTTTTGAGCAAGGAAGAGATTATAGAGCAGTTCAGGTTGGACAGGGTTACAAGGGCAAACCCGGTTTTTGACATTAACAAGCTCAACTGGATAAACGCCCATTATATAAAAGAATCTCCGCCCGAGAGAATAATGGAGTTGGCAAAACCGTACCTTGTTAAAGAGGGACTCCTGACACCGCGAGAGGCCGAAGAGAAGCGGGAATGGCTGACCCTTATGGTAAGCACCGTCCAGAAGAGGCTTACCAAGGTTTCGGATATAACCGGCTTGGCGAGAATGTTCTTTGACGACCACATCAACCCCGAAAACGACGAGGCGCTTGGGGTGCTGAAAGAAGAAGGGGTGGCCGGACTGCTTCAGGCACTAAAATCCGCCGTGGAGAAGGCAGGAAAGGTCGATGGCGATTTCTGTTCCGGGATCTTTAAAGCGCTGCAAAAGGAGACGGGATTAAAGGGCAAAAAACTTTTTATGCCTGTAAGGGTAGCCGTCACCGGCCAGTGCCACGGCCCGGAGCTTGACAAAACCTTTTTGCTGCTGGGCAGGGAAAAATTGCTTGCCCGCCTGGAGCATGTGTTGAATAATTATGTTTAATTGAGAGGAGAAGGGGTTGTGAAACTATATAACACTCTGACAAGGAGAAAAGAGGAATTCGTTCCCTTGGAAAAGGACAAGGTAAAGATGTATGTCTGCGGGCCCACCGTATATGACTTCTTTCATATAGGCAACGCCCGGCCCTTTATAGTCTTTGACGTTCTTCGCCGGTACCTGGAGTATAAGGGCTACGAGGTAACCTACGTTCAGAATTTCACCGACGTGGACGATAAGATTATCAGAAGGGCCGCGGAAGAAAACTCCACGATGCAGGAGGTTTCCGAAAGATTCATCGGGGAATACTTTGCCGACGCTGACAGGCTGGGCATAAAAAGGGCCACCGTGCACCCCAGGGCTACGGAGCATATTAACGAAATAATTGACCTGATAAGCAGGCTGGAGGAAAAGGGCCTGGCGTACACGGCGGAGGACGGGGTGTACTTTGACACCTCCAAGTTCCCTGAATACGGCAAACTGTCAAGGCAGAGCCTTGAGGACCTGAACGCGGGGGCGAGGGTGGAAGTGGACCAAAACAAGAAAAACCCCGCAGACTTTGCACTGTGGAAAAAACAAAAACCCGGGGAACCGGCCTGGGACAGCCCCTGGGGCAAAGGAAGGCCGGGCTGGCATATCGAGTGCTCCGCCATGTCCACCAAGTACCTGGGAGAGACCTTAGACATCCATGCGGGGGGACAGGACCTAATATTTCCCCATCATGAGAATGAAATAGCGCAGTCGGAGGGGGCCTCGGGCAAGCCCTTCGCGAGGTACTGGCTGCACAACGGGTTTATAAACATCGAGAATGAAAAAATGTCCAAGTCACTGGGAAACTTCTTTACCGTAAGGGATATCAGCCGGGACTATGACCTGGAAATAATCCGCTTTTTCATGCTGTCCGCCCATTATAGAAACCCGGTCAATTTCAGCCGTGAGATGCTTGAGCAGGCTAAAAACGGGCTTACAAGGCTTTACAATGCTAAACGGGACCTGGAACATATAGCCGAAAACGCGGACAGGGAGGACATGAACCGGGAAGAACGGGAAAAGGCGGAGGAACTGGAGGGCTACAGGAAAAGGTTCAATGAGGCGATGGAGGACGACCTAAACACGGCGGATGCGCTGTCGGTTATTTTTGAACTGGTGCGGGACATAAACGCTTACATCAAACAGGGTACCTCTGCCGGTTTTGCAAAATGGGCCCTGGGGTTTCTTATAGAGCTTGCCGGTGTTTTAGGCCTTTTATCCAAGCAGCAGGGCCAGTTGGACCGGGAGATAGAAGAACTTGTGGCCGAGAGGGAAAGGGCAAGGAAAAGGAAGGACTGGGCCCTTGCGGACAAGATAAGGGACGACCTTAAAGAAAGGGGCATTATAATAGAAGATACCCCCCAGGGTGTCAAGTGGAAAAGGGTCATCAAGTAAGGGGCTGATGAAAAGGTTGGACAACTACCTGAAGGGCTTGGAGGAATATATCGGGGAAGTACAGCCCGGAGACCTTTCCCCGCTGGTCCTGGCCTATGTCGGCGATGCCTGTTTCGAGCTTTATATAAGAAGCAGGGTGGTGGCCGAGAACCCAAAACTGCCGCCGCAGAAACTGCACCGGCTTACGGTGGGTTATGTAAGCGCTTCATCCCAGAGCGATATAATACACGGGATATGGGAGCACCTCAATGAGAGCGAGAGGGCGGTAGTTAAAAGGGGGAGGAACGCAAAGTCCGGCACATCGCCCAAAAACGCAGATGTGGTCCAGTACAGGTATGCCACGGGATTCGAAACGCTGGTGGGGTACCTGTTCTTGGCGGGCGAAGCGGAAAGGCTTTTATTCATACTGGAGAAGGCCTATGACTTTTTTTGTGCGCAGCAATAAAGTCGGCCGTCGTATAAATAATTGGCAGGGGGTTTTGGACAATGATGAAACCAAGGGTTAAACTTTTAGGGCATACGCCGGAGCCGGACAGGCTTGTTTCCGCTGCCGCCAAGCTTTGTTATTCGAGGGTGGGGGCCGAGGACATACTGGAGGGCCTGTCACAGGAAAAGGTGGAGAAATTTTTAAACCTGCTAATGGAGATGGGGCACCAGTCCCCCATTGAACATGCCTCCTTCACCTTTGCGGTGGAAGGGGTAAGCAGGGTGCTGACCCACCAGCTGGTAAGGCACAGGATTGCCAGCTATTCGCAGCAGTCCCAAAGGTACGTTAAACTTGACGGGTTTGAGTACATTATACCTCCCCACATTGCCGGGATACCCGAAGCCAGGGAACTGTTCGAAAGGGCCATGCGGGAGGACCAAGAGTACTATGACCGGCTGGTAAAGGTCCTATTCGACAGCCATTATGAAAGGTTGAAAAAAGAGGAAGGGGACGAGAAAAAGGCCTGCCAGGCCGCCGAAAAAATGGCCATAGAGGATGCCAGGTACGTGTTTCCCAACGCCTGTGAAACCAAGATTATATTTACCATGAATGCAAGGGCACTACATAATTTCTTCCGGCTGCGGTGCTGCAGCAGGGCCCAGTGGGAAATCCGGACCCTGGCGGAGGAAATGCTAAAAGAAGTGCGGCAGGTGGCACCCATACTTTTTAAAAACGCCGGACCTGCCTGCCTCATCGGCCCCTGTCCCGAGGGTAAAATGTCCTGCGGTCAGGCGGCAGCTATGCGGGAGAAGTTCAAAAAATTATAAAGGCAGTTGGGGACATACTGTGACTGTCCGGGCAGGGCATGGACAGGAGGTGCTTGTTTGATGGAAAGGAAGGACCTTCCGGAGAGCCTGGACCTGGTGGAGGGGAGAAATCCCGTCGCTGAACTTATAAAGGCCCAAAGGAGGGTGAACAGGCTGCTGGCGGCAAAGGGCGTTGACCGCACCGGCGAAAGAATAATAAACGATGCCCTGAAAAGGGGCATAAAAGTGGAATACGTTGACAGAAAGGAACTGGACAGGATATCACGGACGGGGACCCACCAGGGTTTTATAGCGCTGGTTGAAAGGTTTCGTTATGCCGAAGGGCCGGAGGCAATTGTTGAAACGGCGCGAAAAAGGGGCGAGGACCCGCTTGTGGTGGTCCTTGATAAGATTTGCGACCCCCGTAACCTGGGAGCCATAATAAGGACCGCATACTGCTGCGGGGCCCACGGCATTGTTATTCCCAAAAGAAACGCGGCGGGGGTTACCCCGGCGGCGGTGAAGGCCTCGGCCGGTGCGGCCGGGTATATCCCGGTTGCCCAGGTGACCAATACGGTACGCACCATTGAGCAGCTTAAGGAGATGGGTCTTTGGATAGCCGGCGCCGATATGGACGGGGAGATTATGTACAGGGCCGACCTTAAGGGCCCCCTTGCGCTGGTGGCGGGCAGCGAAGGCAAAGGCCTGGGCCGCCTGGTCAGGGAAAAATGCGATTTCCTGGTAAGCGTACCCATGAAAAACGACTTTTCTTCGCTTAATGTCTCGGCAGCCACTGCAGCGCTGCTTTATGAAGCGCTCAGGCAGAGGGAATACAGTTAACAGGGGCCGTGTGGAGGTTTCCATGGGGGAATATCTGATTGTGGACGGGTATAATATAATTAATGATTGGCCTTCGTTAAAGGCACTGTTCAGCGAAAGCGTAGAAGCGGCCCGGGATAAACTGATTGAAATTATGGCCGAGTACAGGGCCTATAAAGGTATAAATGTGATGATTGTATTCGACGGTCACCGGGTCAAGGACAACCCTGGCAGTTCTTCGTATGTCAAGGGGGTCCATGTAGTATATACCAGGGAACAGGAAACCGCGGACAGCTTCATAGAGAAAAGCGTAGCGCGCCTTGCGAAGAATGCATTAGTAAGGGTGGCCACCTCCGACTGGGCGGAGCAGCAGGTAATACTGGCCCTAGGCGGGATAAGGGTTTCGGCCGGGGAGTTAAGGGGCCTTGTGGAAGGCTGTAACAGGGACATTAAGCAAAGAATAACCGGGAGGAACGCGGACAGCATTAATACGGTGGATGGAAGCCTTAGCCCGGAAGTGGCGCGGAAACTCCAAAAATGGCTGAAAGAGCCATAGGTCCGGCTTGACTATTAAAAAACACATATATATAATTATTGTATGGTTTAAAGGTGGACAAATACCCTTGCTGGAATGGAGGCGATGCCTGTGGAAGCGAAGGCCCACGATGAAAGAGCATATAAGCATTACGAAATGATGCTTGATGAGGAAGTGGTACAGCAGGCAAAGGAAGGCAACTGTAAGGCGGCGGAATACCTGATAAGCAAGTATAAGAATTTTGTAAGGGCGAAAGCCCGGTCCTATTTCCTTATAGGCGCCGACCGGGAAGATATAGTCCAGGAGGGAATGATTGGTCTTTACAAAGCCATAAGGGACTTCAGGCAGGACAAGCTCTCATCTTTCAGGGCTTTTGCGGAGCTTTGCATTACCCGGCAGATTATAACCGCGATAAAAACCGCCACAAGACAGAAGCATATCCCGCTGAATTCATACGTATCCCTTAATAAGCCGCTTTATGACGAAGAATCCGACAGAACGCTACTGGACATACTCTCCGGGACCCGGGTAACCGACCCGGAGGAGCTGATAATAAGCAGGGAAGAGTTTGTAAACATAGAAAGCAAGATAGGCGAGATACTAAGCGAGCTTGAATGGGAGGTACTGATGTCCTACCTCCAGGGCAAGTCATACCAGGAAATCGCCAGCGACCTGGACCGTCATGTCAAATCCATTGACAATGCGCTGCAGAGGGTTAAAAGGAAACTAGAAAGATACTTAAATACAAGGGAATAGCCCATAAAGTGACAAAATAATATTTCTTGACACCATAGGGTATCATATAGTAAAATAACACATTGGCGGACCCGATAGCATAATAATATTGAGATAGCAGTATTTTGCCCACGTAGCTCAGCAGGTAGAGCGTCGCCTTGGTAAGGCGGAGGTCACCGGTTCAAGTCCGGCCGTGGGCTCCATAATTATATAATTACGAAACACCAGGAACGGTTTCCTGGTCAAAACCATGAAGGAGGAGAACAAAGGAATGGGAAAGGCGAAATATGAGAGGACCAAACCGCATGTAAACGTAGGTACCATTGGCCACATAGACCATGGTAAGACGACGCTTACGGCAGCAATAACCTATGTACTGGCGAAGAGGGGCGGGGCTA
>DASRVG010000151.1:0-10971 GCA_035655175.1 Clostridia bacterium
TTGACATTGACTTGTTAATGCAGCATAAAAAGGACATGGAAATAAAGGTAACATATGCAGATAGACATTACAGGGTCATTTATAATATAGTAGAAACATCAGGGGTAAGGGGTCGCAAGAGAAAGACCGGTCTTGTATACTTCGTGGACATAACCGACTGCGTAACAATACGCCGGGCAATGCAAAAAAAGAGCCCGGTAATTGCCCTGGTACAGGCGGACAGCCTGGATGAAATAATAGGGGGCACCGATGCCGACAGCAGGCCCCAACTGGTTGCCGAGATGGATAAAAGGCTGTACAAGTGGGTCGAGGGCATAAAGGGAGCCATACAAAAGTATGACGAGGGCAAATACATACTGGTATTCGAGAAGGAATGGCTGTCGCGCATGCAGGAGAAAAAGTTCGATATACTGGATGATATCAGGGATATAAACGTGGGCAACCCCATACCTCCTACCCTGAGCATGGGTATTGGCGCGGACGGCCAGGACCCTGCCCAGCTGTTACAGTTTGCGAATGCCGCCCTGGACCTGGCCCAGGGAAGGGGAGGGGACCAGGCGGTGGTTAAGGCGGGCGACAGGCTGTATTTTTACGGCGGGAAGACCAAGGAAGTGGAGAAAAAAACCAAGCTTAAGTCCCGTGTAATAGCCCACGCGCTGCGGCAGCTTATCCTTCAGAGCGGCAGTATACTCATTATGACACACCGGTACGCGGACCCCGACAGCCTGGGGGCCGCGATTGGAATGTACAGGGGGGTAAGGGCCCTCGGGAAGAATGCGAGAATAGTGATGGACGGGCCGAACCCTTCAATAGAGACCATGTACTCCCGTATCATGGAAGACGGTGAATATGAAGGCTTATTTATTAGCTGTGAAAAGGCGGAGGATATCGTAGACAGCGAGACCCTTTTGATTATTGTGGATACCCACCGGCCGAGCTATACCGGGTGCCCGGGGGCAATAAAAAGGGCCGGCGGCATTGTTGTGATAGACCACCACAGGAGAAGCACGGAGTTCGTTGAAGAGGCCGCCCTTGTATACCAGGAGACCTACGCTTCCTCCACCTGCGAGTTGGTCACCGAAATACTCCAGTACGTCAGCGAGGGTATAAAAATCCGTCCCCTTGAGGCCGAGGCGCTGCTGGCAGGAATTGTTGTTGACACGAAGAACTTTACCTATAAAACCGGGGCAAAAACCTTTGAAGCGGCTTCGTTCCTAAGACGCATGGGAGCGGATACCGCGGCGGTTAAGCAGCTGTTCCAGGACGACATGGAAACGTTTATGGCCAGGGCGGAAACAGTAAGAAATGCAAGGATAATAAAGGATTCCATAGCCATTTCAGTATGCCCGGAAGGGCTGAAAAACCCGCTTGTTATAACCGCCCAAGCAGCAAATACCCTCCTTGACATACAGGGAGTTAAAGCCGCCTTTGTGCTGTGCAAATACGGGGAAAGCGTCTTTATAAGCGGCAGGTCGCTGGGGGATATAAACGTGCAGCTTATCATGGAAAAAATGGGCGGCGGCGGGCATATGACGGTGGCGGGGGTACAGCTTCCGGGAATGGAGGTGGAAGAGGCGCAAAAAATGCTGGAGGAGACCCTTGACCAATATATTGAGGAAGGTGATGTATAATGGAAGTTATACTCCTTAAAGATGTAAAGGGACAGGGCAAAAAGGGAGACGTGGTAAAGGTAAGAGATGGGTACGCCAGGAATTTCCTGCTGCCCAAGGGCTACGCGGTGCAGGCCACCGAGCAGGGCAAGAAAAGACTGCGTGAACAAAACGCCATTATGCAAAGAAAAAGGCAGGCCGAGGAAGAAAACGCAAAAAAACAGGCGGAAAAAATCTCGGCGTCGATGGTGGAGTTTGAAGTTAAAGCCGGCGAAAACGGCAAGCTTTTTGGCTCCATTACCGGCAAGGACATATCCGAAGCCCTGGAAAAACAGCACGGTATAAAAGTGGACAAGAAAAAAATAGTCCTTCCCGAACCGATAAAAAACATTGGGGAATACCAGGTGGAGATAAAGGTTTATCCGGAGAACTCGGCGCAACTTAAGGTTTTTGTAAAACAGCAATAGGAAAAGGGGAGACAGTGTTGGAGGACAACGCAAAAAGGTACATAGCAAAGTTGGACGATGCAAAACACCTGCCGGATAAAAAAATGCTGGAAAGACAGCTGGCAGTACTTGAAGAAATGCTGCAAGACAGCATGGGGGTAAAGGCCTACAACGAAAAGGTAAAGGACCTGGACCTGGAAGGGTTTTTGAAGGGGGACGACGTCACCCTTAAAATTTATGCGCTGCAGAGACTGGTTTTGGACCGGCAGCAGGGACCTCCCCGCCCGGAGGAGTGCTCTGCGGTGGTGAAGGAGCTTCGTACCGCAATAATAGACATGCTGGCCCAAAGGGTGGTTAGGGAAAAGATAAACAAGGAGCTGAAGGAAAGGATTCAGCAGCGGCAAGACCAATACATGGAGGAATTGAAGCTGGCAATACTAAAAAAACACTCCGGGCCGGAAAACCCCACCACGCTTAAAAAATATGCCAGTCTTCAGAAGCTGGAACGTCGGTCGCTGGGCAAATCCATCATGGAGATATTGAGACCTACGTCCATAGACGAGATAGTGGGCCAGCAGAGGGCCATCAAAGCACTGGTTGCCAAGATAAGCTCACCCTACCCCCAACACGTGCTGCTCTACGGTCCCCCCGGCATCGGGAAAACTTCCGCGGCGCGGTTGGCGCTGAAGGTGGCACAGTCAAGGGAATATTCCCCTTTTACCGAGGAGTCAAACTTCATCGAAGTGGATGGAACAACGCTGCGGTGGGATACCAGGGAAATTGCCAATCCCCTGCTGGGGTCGGTCCATGACCCTATATACCAGGGGAGCAACAGGGACCTGGCCGAGAGGGGGATCCCCGAGCCAAAAATCGGCCTGGTGACGCAGGCCCACGGCGGCATACTGTTTATAGACGAAATAGGGGAAATGGACCCGGTGCTG
Organism: Clostridia bacterium; assembly: GCA_035655175.1. Lineage (GTDB taxonomy): Bacteria > Bacillota > Clostridia > Ch29 > Ch29 > JAAYEV01. Next base: position 2,998 of record DASRVG010000151.1, read on the forward strand.
AAGAACAAGCTGCTGAAGGTGCTGGAGGATAAAAGGATTACTTTTGAATCCATATACTATGATGCTTCCAATAAAGACATTCCTCTTTATATACGAAAGCTGTTCGAGGAAGGGGCGCCGGCGGACTTCATACTAATTGGGGCCACTACCCGGCAGCCCGAGAGCATAAACCCCGCATTCCGCTCCCGGTGTACCGAGGTTTTTTTCGAGCCATTGACCCCTGCGGACATTGTAACTATAGTAAATAATGCAGTCAACAAACTGGGGGTGCGGATGGAAAAGGGTTGCGCTGAGATTATCAGTCAGTATACAATAGAAGGGCGGAAAGCCGTCAATATTCTGGCCGATGCGTATAATATCGCTATAGCTAGTCAAGACTGTGCTCCCGGCAAGGTGTACATAAGCTGTAATGACGTATACACGGTGATACAAAACAGCAGGCTTGTGCCCTGCGTCAGAGATATCGGCAAAAGCGTTGCCAGGGTAGGCCGGGTATTGGCCCTGGGCGTGTCGGGATATGTAGGTTCCATCCTTGAAATAGAGGCGATAGCCTTTACGGCCCTTAGAAAGGGAGAAGGGACCATAAGGATTAACGATACCGCCGGCTCCATGACCAAGGACTCGGTGTTCAACGCGGCGGCGGTGATTAGGAAGATATCCGGTGAGATGGTAAGCGATTACGACGTGCATGTCAATTGTATCGGCGGAGGAAGGATGGACGGGCCCTCGGCGGGGGTTGCCATCCTGGCCGCGCTGGTCAGCGCCATTAAACAGAAACCGGTCAGGCAGGATATAGCGGTTACCGGGGAGATTTCCATACAGGGTGAGGTAAAGCCGGTAGGCGGTATCATCGAAAAGATATACGGCGCGAAGCAAAACGACATGTCGGCGGTTATAATTCCCGCAAGGAACCTCAAAGAAGTGTCCTCCGACCTTTCGGGGATCAAGGTATACGGAGTGGAAAGGGCGGAAGAGGCATTGGAAATCCTCTTTTCGGAATAAACGGGTGGTGGTTTGAATGCAGGCAATAGGAAAGGTTCCCCCTCACAGCATAGAGGCCGAGCAGTCGGTTCTGGGCGCCATGCTGCTTGACAGGGAAGCCATAATAACTGCGTCGGAACATATAAAACCGGAGGACTTTTACAGGGACAGCCACAGGGAAATTTACGAGGCGATAATGGAACTGTTTGACAAGGGGGAACCGGTGGACCTGGTAACCCTTACTGAACAGCTGAGGCAGAGAAACACCCTGGAGGCCGTGGGAGGGGTGTCATTTCTGACCGACCTTTCCTCCAGCGTTCCCACCACGGCCAATGTGGTCCATTATGCCAAGATTATCCACGAGAAGTCCCTGCTTAGAAAACTCATACGGGTATGCGGCGAAATATCCGACAAGAGTTTCGAGGCGGCGGAAGAAACCGTGGCGATAATCGAGTTTGCAGAAAAGGAGATATTTGATATATCTCAGAGGCGGACTTCCAAGGGCTTTACGCCCCTGAAAGATATTCTGGTGTCAAGCTATAACAAGATAGAGGAACTGTACAACACCAAGGGCAAAACCACCGGCGTTTCCACCGGTTTCATCGACGTTGACGGCAAGACCTCGGGACTGCAAAAAAGCGACCTTATACTGGTGGCGGCAAGACCTTCCATGGGCAAGACCGCTTTTGCGCTGAATATTGCGCAGCATGCAGCCCTTAAAGGGGGTATTCCGGTGGCCATATTCAGCCTGGAGATGTCCAAGGAGCAGCTGGTAAACCGAATGATATGCGCCGAAGCAAGTATAGACAGCCACAAGCTGAGAACCGGGAACCTGGCGGATGAAGACTGGCCCAGGCTTGCGGAAGCGGTAAGCAGGCTTTCAAAGGCGAATATTTACATAGACGATACCCCCGGCATAACGGTCGCGGAGATGAGGTCCAAGTGCAGGAGGCTGAAACTGGAGAGGGGACTGGAACTGGTGCTCATCGATTACCTCCAGCTTATGCAGGGCAGCGGCAGGGCGGAAAGCCGGCAGCAGGAAATATCCGAAATATCAAGGTCACTTAAGGCCCTGGCCAGGGAAATGGAATGTCCCGTTCTGGCCATCTCGCAGCTGAGCAGGGCCCCGGAAATGCGTTCGGAGCATCGGCCGATGCTGTCCGACCTTCGCGAATCCGGTGCCATAGAGCAGGATGCGGACGTGGTCATGTTCCTCTATAGGGATGAATATTACCATCCCGATACCGAAAAAAAGGGTATCGCGGAGGTTATACTGGCAAAGCAGAGGAACGGCCCAACCGGTACCGTGGAGCTTGTCTGGCTGGATAGGTTTACAAAGTTCGCGGATATGGCTAAATTTAGCGAAGAATAGCGAAATAAGAATGTGTGTTTGTGCATATCTCTGTGGATAATGTGGATAAGTGTGGATAATTATACCCATATTTTGGGCAAAAAATAAAGTAATAACAGGGCGTTTTTTGTTTATCAAAGGGTTAAGCAGGATAGTAATAATATTGACAATGGTAATGCCAATACTATTAAGGAGGTAATATAAATGTCGAAAAAAGTTACAAAGGATATGACCATCGCCGAAGTGCTGATGATGGACAGGGGTACTGCATCTATATTCATGAAACACGGCATGCACTGTATAGGCTGCCCCGCTTCCTCCGGGGAAAGCATCGAGGAGGCAAGCGCCGTTCATGGAATAAATGCCGACGACCTGGTGAATGACTTGAATGAATATTTCGCAAAGGAATAGGACAGCCCCAGGGCTGTTTTATTTTGTACGGCCTATTATCCTGGGCGCGGATGCGGAATGGTTGTTATTTGACTTAAAACCCTATACTCTGGTACTATATCATAGGATTTTTTATTTGGAAAGGAAGATGCTGTTATGGCTTCCAAGGATAAATATGATGTAATTATTGTGGGGGCGGGGCCGGCAGGCATTTTTACCGCTTTGGAGCTTGTTGAGCGCGGGGACTTCAAAATATTGATGCTGGACAAGGGCCGCCGGATAAACGCCCGTCACTGTCCTGCCCGGAAAGGGGACTGCGTGAAATGCGACCCCTGCTCGATAGTGACAGGTTGGGCGGGGGCAGGAGCCTTCAGCGACGGCAAGCTTTCATTGAGCCCGGAAGTGGGCGGCAATATAACCGATTATATATCCGTCGAGGAAGCGGAGGACCTTATAGAGTACGCCGACGGGATATACCTAAAGTTCGGCGCAGGGCCGCAGGTGCATGGGCTTAATGAAAGAAGGATAGAAGAACTGGTGTACGAGGCTTCGAGGCACGGGATCAAGTTTGTTCCCTGCCCGGTACGGCATATGGGTACCGACAGGTCCTTTGACGTGCTTAAGGCCATGCATGAACACCTTATGGGGCGGGGAGTTGAGTTTAAAGAACTCACCGCGGTGGAGGATATCCTGGTGTCGGAAGGTAAGGCTGTCGGGGTGAGGGCAAGGCACAAAAACGGGGAAGAGAAGGAATACAGCGCAAACCAAGTGGTTGTAGCCCCGGGCAGGGGCGGTGCCCAGTGGCTTTCCGGGCAAGCTGCAAAGCTGGGGATTGCCACAAAAAACAATGCGGTAGATATTGGTGTCCGGGTGGAAGTACCCAATTCGGTCATGGACCACCTTACCCGGGACCTTTATGAGGCAAAGCTTATATACTATTCGGATACCTTTGAAAACAAGGCCAGGACCTTTTGCATGAACCCCGGCGGTATAGTATCGGAAGAGCATTACGAGGAAGGCCTGGTGGTTGTAAACGGGCACAGCTATTTCGACCCACGGCTTAGGACCGGCAACACCAACTTTGCGCTGCTGGTTTCCACCACCTTTACAGAGCCCTTTAACCAGCCGATAGAATACGGCAAATACATCGCAAAGCTTGCAAACATGCTGACCGGTGGGGGTGTAATGGTGCAGAGGCTGGGGGACCTGCTCAAGGGCAGAAGGACAAGTCCCGACCGGTTGAAAAAGTCAACCACCGTGCCTACGCTAAAAAGTGCCGTACCGGGGGATTTAAGCTTTGTTCTTCCCGACCGGCACCTTACATCGATAGTGGAGGCGCTGCGGGCCTTTGACAAGCTGGCGCCGAACCTGTATTCCAGGAATACGCTGCTGTATGGGTGCGAAGTAAAGTTTTACAGCAGCAAGGTGGAAGTGGACAGCCGCTTCCGGACCAAGATAGAAAACCTGTACGCCATTGGCGACGGGGCGGGTATTACCAGGGGGCTTATGCAGGCATCGGTAACCGGGATAATAGTGGCAAGGGAGATTGCAAACATTACTGGATAAAAGAAGGTGAAAAGATGGACGGCAATCGCGGGGGCTATGATTTAACCGAGGGAAGCATGCTGCGGCATGTTATTTCCTTTTCTATACCAATGCTGCTGGGGAATATGCTGCAGGCCCTTTATAATACCGTTGACAGCATATGGGTGGGCAGGTTCCTTGGACCCGAAGCCCTGGGTGCGGTTTCGGTCAGCTTTCCAATAATATCTGTTCTTATATCCCTGGTTATGGGCACCACCATGGGGGCCACCGTGCTGGTGGCCCAGTACACGGGGGCTAAACAGATTGATATGGTCAAAAGAACCATAAACAATACCTTTGTGCTGCTTACCGTTTCCGCGGCGGTGGCTACGATGCTGGGGAGGACCTTCAACAAACAAATCCTAAGGCTTATAAACACCCCGCCGGAGATAATGACCATGGCTGCGGATTACCTAAATATATTTCTTATGGGGCTTGTGTTCATGTTCGGCTATAACGCGGTGAGCGCCATATTAAGAGGCCTTGGCGATTCCAGGACCCCGGTTGTGTTCCTTGCCATATCCACCGCGATCAACATTGTATTGGACCCGCTGCTTATAATAGGGGTAGGGCCCTTTCCCAGGATGGGCATTGCCGGGGCGGCCCTTGCCACCACCATAGCCCAGGGGATTTCCTTTTTTATTGCGGTTTATTATCTAAACAGCAGGAACCACTTGCTGAGCATAAACTTAAAAAGTTTTGTGTTTGACAAACACATTACCGCTAAGACCATAAAGATAGGCATCCCGTCAGGTATCCAGATGTCTGTGGTTTCGGTGGGCATGCTGGCGGTAAGTTCCCTCATCAACTCCTTCGGGACAGAAGTGGTTGCCACCTTCGGTATGGCATCAAGGCTGGACCAGTTTGCCATTATGCCTTCCCAGTCCATATCCATGGCCACGTCCACGATAGCGGGTCAAAACATAGGGGCCGGCAAGGACGACAACGTGAGGGAAACGGTAAAATGGGCCACCATACTGGCGGTGGGCATTTCCGCCCTTTTTACACTGGTTATGCAGGTAGCCCCGCAAGTGGTGATGAGGCTTTTTACTACCGACAGTGTACTGCTTAACAGGGCGGGCGGAGCGCTTCGCATCCTAAGTCTTTCCTATGTCTTTTCGGCGGTCATGTTTGTTACAAACGGATTCTTGAGGGGAGCGGGGGATACCATGGCAACCATGGTTTTTTCCATAACCTCCCTTTGGCTTGTAAGGCTTCCGCTGGCAAAGCTTCTGTCAAGTGCGGCCGGGTTCGGCGCCAAGGGCATATGGATGGCGATAGTTATAAGTGCCGTTATAAGCATGCTGATGAGCAGGGTGTATTATGCCTCCGGAAGGTGGAAGAACAAGAGAGTAATCGGGCATCCCCGGGACGATTTCCAGCCCGGCGTCTGATTTCCCCGAAGGGATATAATAAAGGTGCAGAGCGGTAAATTTTTTGGTCTAGGGGATATAAAACGGCAGTATAAGAATAGCTATATTTGATAAACAAGACACCTGATATCCCTAGACAATTTCATTATTTCTGACTACCAGAGGTATTTGCCAAATGTCGAAACGTTTCCATTGGGAATGTTGGTATTCAAAGGAGTTACAATAAACAATTAGCAACCTCATGGTTTATCTGCAGGGATGTTTTTTGCATATAAGTATGGAAGGGTCGAGGTTAAGGAATTGCTCACTATTACAAACAGAAAAGATGCCTGGATTGTTGTGTCAGGCGGTACTATCCTTCTGGAAATTCAAAAGAAGTCGACAAGGGTTATTGTACTTTATGGCGATATCGCTAGGTTATATGGAGATCGGTAATTGGATATAACTCCAACGAATGGAATGCCGTATTTGCTACTAGACCGTATAATAGTATAGAGTTAGGGTAGATTACGTTGAATAACCCGAACTGTGATAGAGAAATAATGCTTGATGAGTGAGAAATACTATTTTTGAGTCAATGTAAAACTGCATAAATCCACTATTGAAAGGTAATACATAGTTATATATGACGATAATGAGACCAGGGCAATCACCCTGGCTGCATCATTTTTTTCTCTTTTTTTTAGTAGACTTCTTATCGTCTACTAAAAAACGGAAAGCTTTATATCCGTATTGAGAAGCGTATAGCCGCTTTCCGTTTTTTAAGGTAATATATTTACTATAACTTATTCCTTATTAATAGAAGGTCTCCTCCAAGGCCTTCTATTAATTTATTTTATATAACGATTTTCACCATGGACAATTATAGCACAAAAAGGAAAGGCTTACAAGTGTGATGTTAATATTTTTTAACATTATATTGCATAATCCCAACCAAATATGTATAATATAATTAAAGAGAGGAGGAGGTGTTAATAGTGGGCAACTTTGCCCAAATTATTGGGAGGAATATCAGGAAGGTAATGGATGAAAGTGGTGTTACCATACTTGAACTATCCGAGTTAATAAATGTAACTAGGCAAACCATGGCAAAATATTTAGATGGTGATAGCATAATTGATAGCGAAAAACTATTTGTTATTGCAGAATATTTTAATAAGCCGATGACTTATTTTTTAAAGCAGGACCATGAGGAATTAGCGTTTTTGTTCAGGGCACATAACCCTACTAAAAATTTTGTACGAGATGAAAAATATAAAATACAATCATTGATGGAAAGGGTTTATGAAGCTTATAAACTAGCAGGACAAAAGATATCTTATATTCCGCAGCAATATAATTTAGACATAGATCCCAATCGGAGAGAAATACCTAGAGATATTGACGAAATTATTGAAGAGATTGCTTTGGAACAGAGAGAATTATTAGATGTAGGAGAGGCTGTAGGGTTAGCTCTTATCAAATGCTTTGAAGCAAAAGGGATAAGAATCGTTTTTGACCGAATGGACAATGAAAACCTGTTTGGTTTGTCGGCATTCCATGAGAAAAAAGGTTGTTTTATTTTTGTAAATGATGACTATAACATACCCGAAGAAAGAAAAATTTTTACTATAGTACACGAATATGCTCATCTTTTATTTGATAGGAGCCAATATAGAGAAAGCAAAAACGATTTCCAATATTTTGGTCGTAGAAGAAGTATAAACGAGAAAATTGCTGATGCATTCGCTGGATATTTTCTAATTCCAAGAGATACTGTGAAAAGTTATGACCATCTATTAAGGGGAGGGAAGATACTTTATAAAGACCTGTTGTTTATAAAGAATAAACTAGTAGTTAGTTTGAAATCACTCATCTATGCATTAAAAAAATATGGATACATTAGTGAAATCGTTTTTAGAAATTCGATGAAATACCTTAATGCAACTGGTTATAGTAAAAAAGAGCCTTATCCTATCGAATATTTTGAAAAGAATGAAGAATTCGAATCTATAGTCAGGTCATTATTTCAGAAGAATGTAATAGGGGTAAGCAAGGTTGCCGAACTACTTGATATCAAGGTTGCGGAAGCAAGAGAAAAAATAGAAGATTGGATTAAAAATGAGGGAGAAATTCAAGAGTTTTTATAACAAAGAAACCGTGTTAGATACATGTACAATAATTGATTTACAAAGGCTAGAAATCCTTGATTTACCCCTTAGAGTTTTTTCTAAAGTGTATATAACAAAAAATATAATTATAGAAGAATTAGAAGAAAAAAGTCAAGTCCATATTAGTGTGTAATTTCCCCGGCGA
>DASRVG010000152.1:0-5148 GCA_035655175.1 Clostridia bacterium
TTTATGGAACTGACGGTACCTTCAGGGTTTGTTATGGCCTGTCTTTTGGCCACCTGCCCCACCATTCTTTCGCCTTTCTTTGAAAAGGCCACCACCGACGGAGTGGTTCTGCTGCCTTCGGCGTTGGGGATTACAACCGGCTCCCCGCCCTCCATAACAGCAACACACGAGTTGGTGGTTCCCAGGTCTATGCCTATTACTTTGCTCATCTTGTCTCTCCTCCCATATTAAAGTGCGACTTTTACAAAACTGGGTCTTAGTACCCTCGATTTTATTTTGTAACCCTTCTGGAACACCTCCAGAATGGTACCCTCTTCCTTGTCGGAATCTTCCACCCGCATTACGGCATGATGAAAATTGGGGTCGAACTTAACACCTTCGGTAGGTATCTCCTCCACGTGGTACTTGGCCAGGATGTCCCTAAACTGCTTTATGACCATGTCTATACCTTCCTTAAGGGAAGCGCTGCCGCCTTCGCCACAGCCGGCAGCCGCCGATTCCGCCGCCCTTTCCATATTGTCCAAAACCCCCAGGAAGTCAAACACAATTTCCGCTGCTATATAGTCATAGGATTCTTCCCTTTCCCTGGCGGTACGCTTCCTGTAATTATCAAAATCCGCCTGCAGCCTGAGCAGGCGATCGTAGTATTCCTCGTTCTTTTTCCTTAAGTCCTCCAACTGCTGCTCCAGCGAGGGCCCGTCATCGGCAGCCGCCGTATTATCGTCCGTTCCGACCTCTTCATTATCCCGTCCCGCCTGTTCCGCTTCTGTCACTTCATCCGCAGCCCCGGCCTTTGCCTCCCCGGTAATCGTTTCCTCCGTATCCTTGCTGTCAGTATTGATACTGTCGTCGGTGTCCATGTTTTTCTCCCTATTATCCTTCTTTTTGTCCTCCACTGCGCATCACCCTTACTTTTTTATTGTCAGCTGTCCTTATTCCTCCAGCTGCCTTTCCACCATTCCCGTCAGATAGTCGGTAATAAACTCCAGCACCGCCACCACCCTGTCATACTCCATCCTGGTGGGACCGATAATACCTATCTTGCCTATCTCATTTTCACCGGCCCTGTACGTGGCGGTAACAAGGCTGCAGTCCTTTATACAGTTATTGTCCAGTTCGCTTCCTATGCTAATCATTACTCCCTTGCCGCTCCCCATCCTGTTAAGAATGGACATGAGCTGTTCCTTTTCCTCTATAAGGGCAAGCAGGTTCTTGGCCTTGGTTACGTCCGAGTACTCGGGAAAGTTGAATATGTTGCTCATGCCGTCGGCGTACACGTCTTCTCCCCTGCTGGTGTTAAGGCTTTCGGCAAGCAGCGGGATGAGGGTATCCAGCAGGCTGTACCTGTAAACAATCCTTTTGTAGTCCTCCGATTCGGTACAACGGTTGAGCTCTCCAATGGTAATCCCGGCGAATTTATCGTTTGCCGCCCGGGTAAGGCTCTCCAGGTATTCGGAGGATACCGGGTCGGTGGTTTTTATTATGGTGTTTTTGACAATTCCGCTGTCGGTTACTATTACCGCCACCAGGCTGTTGCTGTCAACGGGAACGAAATGAATATGACGCAGCCTGCAGCCCCTGATATGGGAATTCATAACCAGTGACGTATACCGGGTGAGCTGGGACAGTATCCTGGCTGTCTTCCTAATTATGCTCTCTATTTCATCCATCCTGTCCCCCAGCTCCCTTACTATTATCTCCTGTTCCCTGCGCGACAGGTTCTTTATCTGCATCAGCCGGTCCACGTAAAGCCTGTAACCCCTCTCGGAGGGTACTCGGCCCGCCGATGTATGGGGCTGCTCCAGGTAGCCCATTTCCTCCAGGTCGGACATTTCATTCCTAATGGTTGCAGAGCTTATGCCCAGCTTGTACTTTTTGGCAATGGTCCTGGACCCTATAGGCTGTGCGGTGGAGATATAGTCTGCTATAACGGCCTGCAGTATCCTTAGCTTTCTTTCGTCCATCTGCATCCATATCACCTCTCATTGTTAGCACTCTCCTTTATAGAGTGCTAACCGCTCTGCAATAAAAATATCACTGCCCCATTTTTTTGTCAATACCTTTTTTCAGTTAATCAAGAATTGAACAAAAACCGAATTGGAAAGGTCAATGCCCCTGGGGGTAAGCCAAAAGCCTTCCCGCCCCATTTCAATAAGCCCTTCCTTTTTCAGCTTTTCAAGCTGCCCGCTGTACAGCTTCCGTATATCGGTACCAAACTCTTGTTCAAACTCCCGGAAATTTATTCCCCACCGGGTGCGCAGCCTAAGAAAAATGGTTTCAAACATCCCGGTTTCCGGCAAAATTACCTCGGAACCCTCCACCGGCAGCTTTCCACTGTCCAGCAGTTCACAATACTTGTGAAGGTCCGGAGTGTTCCACATCCTCGTCCCGTCCTGGTGGGAATGGGCGGCTGTCCCTACGCCTATATAGGACCGGTTGTCCCAGTACACCATGTTGTGGACGCATTCCCGGTCTTTTTGGGCAAAGTTTGAAATCTCGTAACGTTCATAGCCTTTTCCATCCAAGTACTCCACCGCGTAATGGTACATGTCCCTGTCCAGGTCTGTGTCCGGCTCTTCCAGCGCGCCCTCGGCAATCATGCTGTAAAACGGGGTGCCCTCCTCTATTTTCAGCGAATAACAGGATATGTGCTCGGGTACCAGGCTTGCAACCGCTTCAAGGGTTTTTCGCCAGCTTTGCAGGGTCTGACCCGGTATCCCGAATATCAGGTCAATGTTTATATTGTCAAACCCTAAATCTCTTGCTCTTTTATAGCTTTGCACGAAGGCCTGACGGTCATGGGTTCTTCCCAGCGTTTTAAGCTCTTCCGGGTGCCAGCTCTGAAGTCCTATGCTCAGCCGGTTTATACCGCCTTCCTTGAGGGTCTCAAGCATTCCGGCGGACAGCGTGCCGGGGTTTGCCTCTATTGTTTTTTCGACACAACCGGATGTATCAAAACAGCGGTCCACCCCTTCCAATACCCTGTGCAGCAGCCCGGGGTCCAAGCAGGTCGGGGTGCCACCACCTATATACACGGTGCGCAGCCTTTTACCGCCGCGCTGTTTCATTTCGGAAAGCAGCGCGTCCACGTAACGCCGGTGCATGTCCTCCCGGCCGGGAAAGGACACGAAATCACAGTAGAGGCATTTTTTTGTACAGAATGGAATGTGCACGTACAGCGAACTCTCCATACTTATACCCCCTAGTTCAGCTTCAGGACCGCCATAAAGGCTTCCTGGGGTACCTCCACGTTTCCCACCTGCCTCATCCTCTTCTTGCCTTCCTTTTGCTTCTCCAAAAGTTTCCTCTTCCTGGTGATGTCACCGCCGTAGCACTTGGCCAAGACGTCCTTCCTCAGGGCCTTTACCGTCTCCCGGGCGATTATCTTGTTCCCGATGGCTGCCTGTATGGGTATTTCAAACAGGTGCCTCGGGATTAATTCCTTTAGTTTTTCCGCGATAGCCCTGCCCCTGGTATAGGCCTTGTCCCTGTGTACTATGAAGCTCAGGGCGTCCACCGGTTCCGAGTTCAGCAGTATGTCCAGCTTCACTAGGTCGGCCTCCTGGTAGCCCTTGAACTCGTAATCAAAGGAAGCGTACCCCCGGGTACGGGATTTCAGCGCGTCAAAGAAGTCGTATATAATCTCGTTGAGAGGCATTTCGTACTCCAGTACCACCCTGGTTTCCTCAAGGTATTTCATGTCCTTGAAGACTCCCCTTCTTTCCTGGCACAGTTCCATGATTGCTCCCACGTAATCGGTGGGGGCTATTATGGAAGCATTAACTATCGGTTCCTTCATATATTCAATATTGTTGGCGGGGGGCAGGTTCGTCGGGTTGTCTATCGAGACCTCCTCGCCGCTTGTTTTTTTAACCTTGTATATCACGCTGGGGGCGGTGGTGACAATATCTATGTCGTGCTCCCTCTCCAGCCTTTCCTGGACCACTTCCATGTGCAAAAGCCCCAGGAAACCGCAGCGGAACCCAAACCCCAGCGCAGCGGAGGTTTCGGGCTCAAAGCTTAAGGACGCATCATTAAGCTGCAGCTTGTCCAGCGCGTCCCTCAGGGCCTCATAGTCCGACCCGTCGGCGGGATAAATACCGCAAAATACCATCGAATTCATCTTTCTATAGCCAGGCAGCGGCTTGTCTGCGGGGTTGTCGCTGTCGGTTATGGTATCCCCCACCCTGGTATCCCTTACGTTTTTTATGCCGGCGGCGATAAAGCCGACCGACCCGGCGCTTAGCTCTTCAACAGGAGTGGGAGCGGGGGTAAATATTCCCACCTGGTCCACTTCAAAACTTTTACCGGTGGAAAACATCTTTATTTTCATACCCGGCCTTACCGAACCTTCAAAGATTCGCACATAGGAAATGGCTCCCCTGTAGCTGTCATAGAAGGAATCGAAAATAAGCGCCTTGAGGGGGGCGCTTTGGTCCCCCGACGGGGGCGGGATTTTTTTAACCACCGCTTCCAGCACCTCTTCAATGTTGGTGCCTTCCTTTGCGGAAATGAGGGGCGCATCCGAAGCGTCCAGTCCCAGTATATCCTCTATTTCCTGTTTTATTTTGTCCGGACGGGCGCTGGGCAGGTCAATCTTATTTATGACCGGTACTATCTCCAGGTTGTTCTCCAGCGCCAGGTACAGGTTTGCCAGCGTCTGGGCCTCAATTCCCTGGGATGCGTCCACCACCAGCAGCGCCCCTTCGCAGGCTGCAAGGCTCCTTGACACCTCGTAGGTGAAATCGACGTGCCCCGGCGTGTCGATGAGGTTTAGGATGTACTCTTCGCCGTCCCTGGTCTTGTAAACAAGCCTTACCGTCTGCAGCTTGATGGTGATGCCCCTCTCCCTTTCAAGGTCCATATTGTCTAAAATCTGGTCCCGCATTTCCCTTTTGGTGAGCATACCGGTGCTTTCAATAAGCCGGTCGGCCAGCGTTGACTTGCCGTGGTCTATGTGGGCAATTATGCAGAAATTCCTAATATTTGACGGTTTGTGCATTGGTCAGCATTCCTCCCAAGTTCAGGGGACACTCATCCGACCTGTCACGTCTCGTATCACAATGCAGTGTGTCCCCATTCCTATATAACCCATTTCATTATTATAGCATACGGAAAAATACTAATACAATTCAAATAAGATAAGGG
>DASRVG010000153.1:0-4266 GCA_035655175.1 Clostridia bacterium
CTGGCAAACTCCACCATCACGGTGGCATTTCCTTCCCCCGAAACCGAGTGTATGGACTTTATATTTGATACAGTACTGAGGACCGACTCCAGCGGCCTTGTAACCAGCGACTCCACTTCCATGGGCCCGGCGCCGGAGTAGCTCACCGATACAACGGCCATCGGAAAGGTTATATCGGGCAGAAGGTCAAGGCCCAGGCCGCCGAAGGATACAGCACCAAGGATTATCACTATCAGCACGCACATGGCGGTGGTGACGGGCCTTTTTATTGCCATTGCGGAGATTTTCATTGGCCGTCACCCCTCACTACGCGCACCGTTTCACCGTCGCTTAAATAATGCTGACCCCTTACTATTACCTCTTCCCCCTCATTTACACCGCTAAGTATCTCCACGATGCCGTCACCGGCTATGCCGGTGGCAACTTCCCTGTACACCGCCTTGCCGTCCACTGCTACATAAACATACCTCTCCCCGTTCTTGGAAATAACCGCCGCCGAGGGTATAAATAATGTATCCTTCTTTGAATCCTTAACCAGGTCCGCCTCGGCAAACATTCCGGGCTTTATCACCCCGTCGGGATTTTGTATCAAAACCTTCAGCCCGAACAGCCCGGTCCTTTGGTCCGCCGCCGGGCTTATTTCCTTTATGGTACCGGTAAAGGGCGTATCCCCCGCCGAGGGTATCCTTACATCTATGGTGCCCTGCTTTTCCACCTGGTTTATAAGGCTCTCACCTATGGAACCTTTGAGCACAACCGCCGACATGTCCACCACCATCGCCACCGGCACGCCCGGCGACACCGTCTCGCCGACGCCCACGTTTATATAGGCCACTGTACCGTCAATGGGTGATGCGACCCAGCATTCCTTGTACTGCTTGAGCATCATGTCATAGGAAGCTCTCGCCTGGGCAAGCTGTGCTTCCAGCACCTGCAGCCCCGCATCGGATGCGGCGGCCCTCATCTGCTCCAGCGCCTGTTCGGATATGGCCCCTTCCTTAAACAACATCTCGCCCCGTTCCAGGTCCTTTTTCGCGTTTTCAAACCGCTCCCTGTTCTGGCGGTAGTTTGCCTCCGCCATAGAAAGGGCCGCCTGGGCCTGGTCAAGCTGCGATTTGATATCGGTATCGTCTATTACAAATAAGGCCTCACCCTTCTTTATGGGCTGCCCAACCTGCGAGGTAATCTCCTTCACCTTGCCGGTCACCTTTGCAACAACGTTTACCTGGTGCAGCGCCTCCAGCTTGCCGGAGATGGCCGACACCGAGGCTATATCGCCTTTTTGGACAAATGCCGTTTCCACCGGCGTCCCGTCCGTGTCCCCCACAGCGCCGGTATCAACAGTCTTTGGTCTGTTTATTAAAGAAATACCCAAAACCAGTGCCACTATTACTATCACCGCAGTTATTATGTACTTTTTCTTTATACGTGCCACCAAAATCCCTCCATATTGTTCCACCCGATTTGAACCGACCGGCCGGTCGGTCAATGCTAATTATATTACCTGCCGCCTGTCCATGTCAATTGTAATTTGATTAAGTTTTGATTAAGAATTGATTAGAAACCAAATTCCCCTTCGGTTCTGCGTCGGTTACCAAGCCGCACCTAGAAAATATTCCAGGGGATATATTTTCCGTTTGCGCATTCTCCGGGAACTTTATTCATCCAGCACCGTCAAATATGTTATGGATTACATCCGGTGTTTGTTCTTTAAAACCCGCTTTCAATCTGGTAGAATTCATATTGAAGCGGCAGAGTATACATCTTATGGGGACATTCCGCAGCAATGAAGACCCGCAAAAGTGGTGTGTCCCCTTTCCTTTAAAAAAGGGGGTATAATGTATTGGCATTACTAGAGCTTAAGGACATAACACGCAAGTACAAACTGGGCCAGGTACAGGTAACGGCCCTGGGCGGCGTATCCCTTTCCATCGAAGAGGGCGAGTACGTCTCAATAATGGGCCCGTCCGGCTCGGGCAAATCAACACTTCTTAACATAATAGGCTGCCTTGACCTTCCCAGCTCGGGTACATACTTATTCGACGGAAAGCACATAGAAAGCCTTAAGGACGGCGAACTGGCCGACCTGCGAAACCGGCGTATAGGTTTCGTGTTCCAGCAGTTCCACCTTCTGCCCAACCTGACCGCGCTGGAAAACGTGGAGTTGCCCCTCATTTACCAGGGGGTATGGGGAAAGGAGCGCCAGGAGCGGGCAAAGGCGGCGCTGGAGTCGGTAGGCCTCGGCGACAGGATACACCACCTGCCCTTCCAGATGTCAGGGGGTGAACAGCAGAGGGTGGCCATATCACGGGCCATAGTGGGAAACCCATCGCTAATACTTGCCGACGAACCCACCGGAGCCCTTGACTCAAAATCCAGCGAAAACATAATGGAAATATTCCAAAAGCTAAACCATGAGCTGGGGATAACCATAGTACAGGTAACCCACGAAAGGGCGATCGGTCTGTATGGTAAAAAGATATACCATCTCCGGGATGGAATGATAGAGAGAATAGAAACATTAAATAGCCAGGGGGGAAACTAATGCTGCAGAAACTTTTGTCACAGAAACTCGTCTCAATGATTGTAATTTTGGTGGTGGTGCTTTGCGGGGGCATATACGCCTTTAAACAGATTATGCCCGCCGATGCAAAGGATGCGCAGGGGCCGGTATACGCCACAAAGGAGGTAATACGCGGCGACATTACGGTGGGGGTAAACACAACAGGAATGCTTAACCCAACCCGGGGCGGCGGCATACGGGTGCCGGGCGATTACCGCTCCGACATGGTGTCGGTCCAGTACGTTATTGAAGAAATACTGGTGGAGGAAGGGGACAGTGTCGTCAAGGACCAGGTGCTGGTAAAACTAAACTCTCCCGACCTGGAGGCCAAAATAGAAGAGGCAAGAACTCGCCTGGAGGCCAAGGAAGAGGAGCTCTCCGAAATGACCGGAGTTCCGGTAAGCCAGCTTTCAAGCATAAACCCCGCAAAGGGTATAACGCTCCGGGCACCGGTGGACGGGAAGGTTTCAAGGCTTGACGTGGTGGAAGGCGAGGAGATACCCTTAGGCCACATAGTCGCCCGCATAGTGGATGATTCAAGGTATATAATAAGGGCAAAGCTTACCCCGGCGGAGTTTAAGATGGTGTCAAAGGGCCAGACGGTAACCTTGAGCTTCCCGTATTTTGAAGGCTTCGCAGAGGGAAAGATAACGGATGTGAACCCTAACCCGATACCCGATATGGATAAAGATGGTGTCCCAAGGGGATATGTACACATCATAGAAATCGAGGGAGAAAATCCCGGCCTTGTACAGCCCCTTATGGACGTACATATAATACTGGACAGGGGAGACGGCAGCACCCTCACCGTTTCAAACACTGCCCGGGTAGAAAAATTCATTACCGAAGAGCGGGTAATAAACAGGGCGGAATCCTTTGCCACCGAAGTATACGTTCACGAGATGGAAAGCGTTAAAAAGGGCGACCCTATAGTATCCATGACAGGAACCGACGTTCAGAAAACCCTGGAGAACCTGCTTGAAGAAATAATGGAACTTCGGCTGGACCTCAAACAGCTTGAATCAACCCTGGACCAGACCGAGATAAGGGCCACAATGGACGGCGTGGTGGCGTCCATTCACCGCCAGGAAGGCGAATCGGTACGGGTGGGCGAGTGGATAGGCGACATATACAACACCGGCGAAATGATGGTATGGGCACAGGTGGACGATATTGACATAGTAAACGTAAAGCAGGACGCCCCGGTAAAGGTTACCGTTGACGCAGTACCCGGCGAAACCTTTGAGGGCAAGGTTACCCACGTTTCCCCAATGGGCGAGAAGATAAACAACGTGACCCGGTTCTCGATAAACATAGAAGTAAAGGGCGGGCCCCAGCTTCGGCCGGGTATGCAGGCCAACTGCTTTATAGACGGCGGCAGCGCAGAAAATGTGCTCCTGATACCGGTGGAGGCAATATTTGAAGAGGACGGGAAAACGATGGTGGAGGTACTGGACGAGGACGGGAATGTAAAGATGGTACAGGTACGCTTAGGCCTTATGAACGACCGCTATGCCGAAGTAATAGACGGCCTTGAGGAAGGCCAGCTGGTTATAACCGGAAGCAGCGCGGACCTTCTGCCCAGCCAGCAGATAAAGGCAAAGGATACGCTGCTGCCGGAAAAAAGCGAAGACAATAACAACAATAACTAAGGGGGCCTTATGTCATGAAAAAAATCAAAACTCCAAGGCCCCTCGCCATCG
>DASRVG010000154.1:0-3842 GCA_035655175.1 Clostridia bacterium
ACCTTATCTCGGAGTTTGAGAGCAATCCCTCCAAGCTGTGGGAGTCCAATATATTCGGCAAATCGCTGTATGACCTGGTACGGGAGCAGCTTCAGAACAAGCTTCTGAAGATGCCGGAGGATGCCCAGTCAAAGCTCCAACTTACCCTTCAAAGGATAGTCAACGAAGGAAGCGGAGGATTTATCTGCATAATCTTGTGATGGAGAGCTGACCGGGGCATAAAGTCGATAAGGGGTTCTCGGTGAGGGAAAACCAGTTAGATTATAAGGAATGGAATAAGGCTTCATGAACAGGGTATTCATGAAGCCTTATACGTCTTAACTTTTTAAGACCAATGGAAAAACCTCTTTTGAGCCTTAACGGCGGTGCAGCCTTGGCGCGCCTATAAATGCAAGTCCGGCCCGGGTGAGCGCCTCGGCGGTTTTGTTCAGCGAGTTATGCTTTTCAAGGTAGTTTCTAAGCAGTTTGTCCATATCACCGGAGGCTTCCACTTCTTTCTTTGGCCTGAAGTAATCGAGTATGTCGGAGGGATGGTCCAGGGTTTCCTCTACTTCCGGGTCCCCGCCTTCGTGCTTGGCGGATATATTGGGCACACTGCGGGCTATTTCAATCAATTCGTCGCGCCTGTTGTAGGGTTGGCGCACAATGCTCTTGTAGGCCTCGGTGATATGATGCTCAATCCTGACGTTGCTTTCCAGCCCAAGCCTGCTTCTTATCTCGGAGCTTAGGGCAATGGTTTTATTGTTAATCGAATTGCTCAGGTTGAACCCCGAAAGCGGCGTGGTTCCGTCTTCCCTTGCAAGCATTCGTCCCATAAGCAGCGTCCACAAAACCGAATAGGGATTGTCATTGCCCATGAATACCGAGATCTTGAACTTTATGTCTATACCCAGCTTGTACAGGATGTATCCCAGCAGCACCGTACCGGAGTTGGTGTTGAGCACTTCGCCTATGCCGTAATTGGTGTAATAATAAAGGTATTCGTCCACCCAAGCAAGGGGGTAGTCGTTGGGCTGCCCGATGCCGCCGAAATAGCCGGTTATGGTAGCCGGGCCGTTAAGGTGAACGTTTGACCCGTCGGTGCCTTTGGTATCGAGGGTGTCCACATAGCTGGCGCCCAGTATCTGCATTGCGGCGGCCATTGCAAGAGTATCGCCGTTGTCGTTTTCCTGCTCCTTCATGCAGCGTACCCGTATGTATCTGCCCGGCATTATCTCTTTTTTGTCTATGGCCTGTTTTGCCTCCTCGATAAGGAACGGGAAAAACTGCATGGAGCTTATCTCCAGCGTCACAGCCCTGCCCTCGTCGAAGGTAGTTTTTTTGTAGTCATCCCCCAGCACCCTTTGCCTGTACTCGGAAATGGGTATAAAGGCACCTTTGTCCCTGACCGATATCAGCCATTCCAGGTCCTTTAAATAGGGGGAGTCCTGGTTCCGGAGACGGTTCATTATGTTGGGAAGGTGTCTTGCCTCCCTGGCCTTGGCGTTGATTTCTTCCGGCGTCCCGTATTTTTCAACCACACGGAGAACGCTTCTAATAAGCTCGTTCTGGGGGTCGGTTAGAAAATCATTGATGTCGTCAATAATACAAGGGCTGATGGATAGACAGTCCTTATACATACAACATCCTCCTTTATAATTATTTTCTATGGCCTTCCGGCCCGGGATTCTAACCGGATTACTGTTCCTTCCGTCTATTCAAATTCTTTAAACAGCCGCTCGAAGTCCTCCATGCTGTCCTTGATATGATATACATGGTCGTCGGTGGGGAATTTGCCCGTTTTTACATCGTTTATATACTCTTTGAATGCGTTTATTTCAATTTCCGCCACGTTGGCATACTGCTTTACAAACTTCGGTGTAAAGGCCTGGAAAAGCCCCAGCATGTCACCGCATATAAGCAGCTGCCCATCACACGGCCCGGCCCCTATTGAATATACCGGGATGTCCAGCTTTTGCTGCAGGAATTTTGACAGTTCTGGGGGCACGGCTTCCAGCAGCAGCGCATAGGCGCCTGCCTCCTGGACAGCCAGGGCGTCCTTGATAAGTTCCCTGGCGCTTTTGACGTCCCTGCCCTGGGCCTTGAAACCGCCCAGCTGGCCGGAGCTCTGTGGAGTGAGGCCGATGTGTCCCATAACAACCATCCCCGCATCGGTTATTGCCTTGATACGGCTGGCAACCCTTCTGCCGCCCTCCAGCTTAACACAGTCCATGTCCGCCTCTTTGAGGAAACGGCCTGCGTTTTCAACCGCCTGCTCATCCGACATTTGGTAGGACATAAAGGGCATGTCGCCAATAACCCAAGTGTTGGGTGCTCCCCTTCTTACCGCCTGGCAGTGGGAGATGCAATCCTCCATGGTGACGGGGATGGTGCTGTTATAGCCCAGGACCACCATGCCAAGGGAATCCCCGACCAGTATCATGTCCATACCCGCATGTTCCGCAAAGGATGCCATCGGGAAGTCATAGGCCGTCACCCAGGCTACCTGCTCACCTTCCTTTTTCATCCTGTAAAAATCAAGTATGCTCTTCTTTTTAGCCATAACCATCCTCCTTTGATTCTTATTGTTATTGTTTAGTTAAGGCTTAACTTTGCATCCCTAAAGCCTCTTTCCGTAGTACTGGTAAATATTACTTCGACATAAACGTGTTTATTCCTACCATAATGCGGTATTTTAAAAAATTATTGTGAAGCGGCTTCCTGCGGCGGCAAAGCATAAAAAACCAGTTGAATTGGGGAGCAAAATGTGTTATATTAATATACGCTGAACATCTGGGTGTAGCGCAGTTTGGTAGCGCACTTGAATGGGGTTCAAGAGGTCGGAGGTTCAAATCCTCTCACCCAGACCAGGGCAATATTTGAAAGACGCCGGGGATAGGCGTCTTTTTATATCACAAATTGTATTTATTTTGTGGCAAAAAATAGAAGGAATTATTCCGCTAATATATAAGATTTATATGAGTAATATCGTTAGGGGGTATTTGATTTGGGGGGGGAACCGGGAAAAAAAGAAATGCCCGCAATGGATATCAATGATGTACTAAGCGGAATAGCTGAAAAAATTGAAAGAAACTCGCTGCTTAGGGAGATAAGCAGCAGAAACAACGGGGACTTCAGTGACCTCATCGAAGAATACGGCGGTGACAGGGTATTGATGGCGAAACAACTGGTGGAAAGCTACAGGCTTTTGCTGGAAATAAACAAAAGCTGCAGTGATTAGCGCGAGCAGAGCAAAGGGCCGCTGCCTGCTGGGCTGCCCTTTATTAAATATGTATTAAAACAGCACACTCTTACCGGGTGTGCTGTTTTGTTTATATAAATGCAATTAATAAGAGCGGAAGCCGCGGTTAAAACGCATCCTCGCAGGAGGAGAATGGAAAAGGGTGAAGAATAATATACAGATATAGTGTTTGGAAGGTGACAGCATGAAAGAGCGGGGGCAAAGGAAAAAAGGCAAGGGTTACATAAGGGCGGCGATGCTGGCGGTTTTGACTTTAGTATTGGCAAAAGCGGTGGTCGGGGTTGGAGAAAATACAGTGGAAACGGCCCTGGTAGGATACGGCGATGTCAGGATTAGCGAGAGCACGGCCGGGGTGATAGTGCGAAAAGAGCAGGTAATAAAAGCCCCCATCTCGGGGAGCATAATATATGCAGCAAAGGAAAACCAGCGCGTACCCGTCGGTACGAAACTGCTGGAAATGAAAAAAGAAACCATAAACGAAGAGTTAACGGGAAAATATAACGAAATAAGCCAAAGGCTCCAGGCGCTCCAGTCGGCGGATGACAGCCGGGCGGTACCGGCGGAAATCGAAAGGTCCATCAAAGAGGGACTGGAGAATATC
>DASRVG010000155.1:0-3920 GCA_035655175.1 Clostridia bacterium
CAGAGGATGGAGGCCGGGGAAGCGGGGGTGCTGGGGCTAATTGAGCCCATAACCACCCTTATAGCAAGCTGGCTGGTATTTGGGGATGTGCTGGGGGGCAGGCAGGTGATAGGTGCTATGCTGGTGCTGACCGGGGCGTACCTTATTTACAAGCAGCCGGCACAAGACACCGATAAGACGGTGGATGGGTCCCCCGGCCAGTAAGCAAAAAGGGACAAAGAACCGTGTCCCCTGTCCCGTATCCCCTGTCCCGATAATATCCATTTAAAGGGATAGATTGACAGTAGGGCGAAACTGCTATATCATACAATTGACAAAAGAATACGTTGCCTCCGAGCTGTGCGTTTTAAGGCGAATGCTATGAACGTTCAGCCGATGGGTAGTAAGGGAAACCGAACTGCCTTCCGTGTTTGAAAAGGAGTGCCTCACCAAGTTGAAAATACCGGTACCTTTTTAATGCGAAGGTACCGGTATTGTATTCCAATAACAATTATAAGGGGGAACAGACAAATGAAGAGGTTAGCGTTACTGCTGCTTACGACAGCCCTTGTGTTAAGTTTAACGGCTTGCACCGGTGGCAGCCAACAAGTTTCCGGGGGTTCCTCCGGAGGAGAGGGCCAGGCGGCGGATAAAAATGCTCCGGCACCTCCAGCGGATGACATTGAGAGGGAACTTCTGTACATATTCCTAGACGGCCAAAGCCTTAAGGAAGCCGGGTATTCCTACAGCGATATAAAGAAGGTAATGGCCGGCAGGAACATAGACGGTAAGTACTATTACGGCGCTTCTGTGGCGGGTATTACCGGTGAGGACCTTTCCGCCGTTGCGGGGGTCTTTCTTGAAGCGGTTGACGGTTATGTGTCCTACCTTTCGGATGCAGACAGCCTGTACCTTGCCGCCTTTTCCCACAAGGACGGCCGGTACCAATCGGTGGAACTGGACGGCAGGCATGTATACGGCGGAGCGGCTGCCGGCAGCAGCTTCAACAAAGGCGTGGTCAATGTCTATCTTGTAACAACGCCCGCCGAATTTACCGTTGAAATCCAAAGTAACGGTGAAAAGATAGGCGAGCTCACCATGGACGATTTTATGAGAAAAACCCAAGTCGGGGAGGACAGGGTTGCTACCGGCCTGTTTGACGGTTCCTTCCTGTACCAGGGCGGCTCGGCCACCTATGAGGGGCGGTTCCTCGGCATCGACTACCAGACCATGTTCGCCAAGCTGGAAGGAATGGGCATGGACCTATCCGGCACCATAACCGAAGTTGAATACTATGGTACCAACGGGCTTGGCAAAGAGGGCAAGAATATGGAGTATTCGAAATCAGAAGGAGATTCTAAGTACTTTGGCTCGGTGGACTTTTTCTGCATGTTTGACGGGATGACCTACAACAACATAACAAGCGACTGTCCCATAGGCCTTACCGCCTTCATAAACGGTACCGGCGGCCGGTGGATGACATATAATCTATCCGTCATAAACTTCATTATTGAATAACGAAAGATTTCTATCAAAGTTTTTGGGAGAGGTGATTATGGTTAGGAAAACCACGGCTGTTTTTATGATTGTGCTGGTAATTCTCAATTTATTTGGTTGTTCTTCCGCGCCGCCGGCGGGAGTTGATACAGACACCAGACAAATAACCGACCTTGCAGGCAGAAAAGTAGCTGTCCCGGTTAACCCGTCCCGCATTGCGGCCATGACCGGACCGTCCTACGAGATGGTGTTCATGCTGGGAGGTCATGACCGGATTGCCATGACAAAAAGCGGTCACACCACAAATTATCCGCTGGCATTGCTTACAAATCCCGACCTGGCGAATTACGAGGGAATAGGCGCAAACCCCAGCTCCTCGGTAAACATAGAGGACTACTTAAGCCGCGAAATAGACCTGGTTATCTATTACAACAACGGTAACGAACTTAAGAAGTTTGAAGCGGTAGGTATTCCGTCCGTTGTGCTAACTCTAAACACCAGCCTCTTTAGCTCTGTGGATGATGTTATGGCGCAGACCCTGGATGAGTATATTGACAATTCCACCATTGCTGTTAAGATGCTGGCGGATATTTTGGGCGGCGATGCGCTGGAAGAAGCAAGGAAATGGGAGCAGTACTGTACTGAGAAAATAGAAATGCTGTACCAGCGCACCCATCATCTTACCGATGACCAGCGCAGGACAGTGTTCTGGGGTAATACCTGGGGCGAAAACATACTTGCCTCATACCCGCTGGACAACCGCTACTATGAAGTATGGCTGTGCGGCGGCAAACTGGTAGGCCCCGAGGCCGGTACCGGTAATTTCCCCGAGGTTACAAAGGAACAGCTTTTTGACTGGGACCCCGATATCATCCTGGTGGACAACCATGGGAACTATCCTGAACTGGTAATAAAGAGCATGTACAAGGAGGGTTCACTGTGGGAGACCCTAAGCGCGGTCAGGAATAAGCAACTGCACAGAATCCCCGCCGGTGTTTTCTTCCTTGACAAGGGTACTACAACAACCCTGATGCTGCTTTGGTTGGCTACTATAACCCAGCCCGAGCTGTTTGCCGACATAGACGTCATTGAAGAGATAAAGTACTATTACAAAGAATTCTATGAATTTGACCTGACCGATGAACAGGCCCAGCGTGTATTGGACGGTTGGTATGAGAGATTGGGGGATGAACCTGACCTATGATGAACAATGCGGCAGAAGGTATACCGGAAGCAGGCATCAAGTATATAGAGAAAAAACCCTCTGCACTCCAATGGACGTTAATGGTCGCTTTCCCGATATCTCTTTTTACCGTATCCCTTTTCCTGGGGCGATACCAGGTACCGCCAAACCAGGTAATATCCATATTGGGCCAAAGGCTGCTGGGTTTACCCATTGAAACTTTTTGGTCCGATACCGTTGAAACGGTGGTTATAAGGGTGCGCCTGCCCCGGGCAATAATGGCAGCCCTGGTTGGGGCCGGTCTCTCCATGTCAGGGGCATCCTTCCAGGGCATGTTCCAGAACCCCCTGGTCAGCCCCTATATACTGGGCGTGTCGGCCGGTGCAAGCTTTGGCGCCGCCACCGGGCTTATACTGGAGCTTCCGGCCATAGGTATCCAGGGCCTGTCCTTTTTGTTCGGTCTGCTGGCGGTGGTAATTACCTACCTGACGGCGCATATATACAAGGTTACACCCATTCTGATGCTGGTGCTGTCCGGCATGGTGGTGTCAACATTTTTTCAGGCCATGCTGTCGCTTCTAAAGTTTATAGCCGATGACGAGGAAAAGCTGCCCGCCATAACGTTTTGGCTAATGGGCAGCCTTGGCAGCGTCAGCCTGCAAGACCTATGGATTGCGGCTATACCCATAATAATTTCCATGGCCGGGCTTTACATGGTGCGGTGGAAACTAAACGTCCTTTCGATGGGAGAGCACGAAGCAAGGTCGTTGGGCGTAAATAACGAGCTGTTCAAGGCCATTATAATTGTCTGCACCACCGTTATATCCTCAACCGCCGTTGCCTTTTGCGGCATAATAGGCTGGGTGGGGCAGGTAATACCGCATTTTTGCCGTATGATAGTCGGGCCGGACCATAAGGTGCTTATTCCGGCAACAATGCTGGTTGGTGCAGGGTACCTAATAATGATTGACAACCTATGTCGCTTGCTTACCGCCACCGAAATTCCGCTTGGCATACTTACGGCGGTTATAGGTGCACCGGTATTTGCCTATCTGCTGCGAAAGACCAGGGGAGGGTGGAACTGATGAGCGTAAAGCTGTCCATAAAAAATGCCAGCTTCGGGTACAATGACAATGACCTTGTGTGGAAGGATATAAACATAGATGTCCGGGAGGGGGAATGCCTGTGCCTTTTGGGACCCAACGGCTGCGGCAAAACAACGCTGCTTAACTGTATAAACGGCACCTATTCCTTAAAGGAG
>DASRVG010000156.1:0-3757 GCA_035655175.1 Clostridia bacterium
TAGTTTAGGGCAGAAAAAACTGCGTACTTGCCGGGACAGGTGCAGTTGATATAATGATAATAGGGACGTTCGTTAGTGAGCGTCTTACATTAGGATGGAAGCGGGGTTGTGGGATGAAATTATTTACGATAGGTTTTGCGAAGAAGAATGCCGAAAAGTTTTTTGGGCTGCTTTTGGATAACAAAGTCAGGAAAGTGGTGGACATAAGGCTTAACAACAAGTCACAGCTTGCCGGGTTCACAAAGGAGGACGACCTTAGGTTTTTCCTTAAGAACATCGGGAATATCGGCTATGAACACTGCACCGCTTTGGTTCCCACAAAGGAGATTTTTGACGGCTTCCGGGACAAACGGATAAGCTGGGACCAGTTTACGGAAGAATACAAAAAGGTGCTTCAAAAAAGAAATGCGATGGCGCGGCTTGATTTGGAAAGCCTTGACCATGCCTGCCTCTTATGCAGCGAGGATTTGCCGGAATACTGCCATAGAAGACTGGCGGCCGAAGAAATCCAAAAAATAACCGGCTGTGAGATTATACACTTGTAATCTAAGCTCTGCGGCGGACTTAGGCATCCTGCCTTGGGCCGCCGCTTCTTTTCATTTCCTTGCCCCAGCGATGATTCCGGCGATAAAAAGCGCAAAGGCCAACTACATAGTGGTTGCAAAGGACGGCGGAGAAATTGTGGGGTACGCCTACAGCACCGTTGCGCCAAAGCGAATCTATTCCGGCGGTTTTGCCACGCTGCAGTGTGACGCCTTCTTTGACTTTGACTCGGTGGAGGGGGATGACGTGGGCTGCCTTTCCCAGTTCTTCATTAAGGAGGAATATAGAAATAAAGGCATTGGCAGCGTTATGTTTGACATGTCGATGGAATGGCTTAGGTCCTTTGAGAATATAAAGGACATATTCATTTTTGTTTCAAACAGCAACGACGGTGCACTAAAATTTTACAAGAATAAAGGGTTCAAAGTAAGCCACGATATACTGGACGGTTTTATTACGGTTATGAGAAATTCTTAGTCGCGGTATCAAACAATGTACCCGTCCCTCTGTTTGGGAAAAAAGCCGCCCTTAGGGAACCACCGGCGGGTCTGAACCGTCCAATGGTAAAACGGCTTAACGGGAGGGATATGCTATCAAAAGGCTGATTTCGCTTATTATATTTATATGTGCGACCATGGTTTTTACACTGGCAGCGGGCTGCGCCGATAGGGAGAGGGCAGACGGAGCCTCCTTTGAAGCGGAAGTGCTTGAGAACAACCGGACAGCCCTGTTGGTGAAGCCGGCGGAAGGCTCTGCGGAACTGGGGTCCGCGGACAAGATAGTGGTATTTACAGGTGATGCGGACCTGGTTAATGCCGGGGGAACAAAAATAACAATGGATGATATAAAAGTGGGCGGCAGTGTTCAAATCTTTTACAGCGGGGGAATAGCCGAAAGCTATCCCGCGCAAATAAACGGCTGTTACAAAGTCGTGCTTTTGGATTAGCCAATACATGCACCGGAAGACAACCCGGAGATTTGGGGGTTGTCTTTTTTTGTTGGCCGGGTGGCGCCGGAAAGTTTTTTAATAAGGGTGTGAAGCCTTGAAAAAATACGGTAAACTATGAAGGGATAAAGGGAATTCCTTCGTCTATTTATATGAATGGGGACACACCTTCATTTTGGGCATAACTTTAAGAAAGAAGGAATGTCCCTATCGGTAAAAAGGGGACACTCCGTATAGTGAGGTGAGATGTGAACCGCTCATCCCACATCGCACATCTCAAGGGGAAGGGGGGGAGAGATGAACCCGGAGGATATTGTAATAAAACGGGCGGCTGCCGGCGATAAGGCCGCCTATGAACAGCTGGTGGACAAATACAAGGGATACGTATTTGCAATCATTTTAAATCTTACACAGGACAGGTTCCATGCCGAAAACATAGCACAGGATGTCTTCCTTCAGGTATACATCTCCCTGCCCCGGTACCGGTTCGAGGGTTTTAAGACCTGGCTGGGCAGGATTGCCGCCCGCAAGGCGATTGACTGGAAGAGAAAGCATGGCAGAGCCCAGGCAAGGGAAAGACCCTTGCTGCTTGAAGAGCAGCTGCCGGGACAAAAGGAAAGCCCCGGCCTGGAGGAAGACCTTATAAGGCGGGAAGATGCAAGAAGAATCAGGGCACTGTGCAGCCAACTGCCGGACAGCTACCGGACGGTGGTCATTAAGTACTACTTTTCAGGGAAAAGCTACCGCCAAATAGCCGAAGAAGAGGGTATTGCCGTTAAAACGGTGGAAACAAGGCTGTACAGGGCAAGGCAAAAGCTTAGGGAACAGTGGAAGGAGGATGGATAGATGGCACATTTCACGTTGGAGGACTGGAAAGCTTTTGCAGAAGGGTCGGTGGAAGGCGAAAAGAGAAGCGAAATGGAGGAGCACCTGCTGCTTTGCGACGGGTGTGCCGACAAGTACCTGTCCTTATTTTCCCTGGAAAGCGCAGAGGCTGCCGCCAGGGAACTCCATCCGCGGTTCACTTCAAACGTGATGAAAGGGATTGGCGGCCTTGAGGCTCAAAGAAGGGGGAACCGGCAAGGGCGGTGGAGCATACTGTATTACGCGGCAGCGGCCTGCCTTACGCTGTTTTTCATGTCTGCCGGGGTGTTCGAGGGTTTTGCAGACATGATACCGGAAATTACCGAGAAAAAGAGCGAAATACACCACCCCTTCCAAGAGGAAGACCAAAGCATAATCGAATTTGGATGGTCCGATAAGCTTATGAACAGTACTGTAACGTTTATAGACGCAATAAAACCAAAGGGTGAGGAGGTAGCGGATTGAAAAAGAAGAGTAAGCTTGTAGTATTCCTTCTATCGATTATACCGGGGCTGAGCCATATATATTTAGGCCTTTATTACAGGGGATATATATTCATGGGAACCGCTGCGGCGGCCGTGGCGGTGGTGGCGGGGCTCTGCGTCCTGATGGGCGGTGACGACCCTGCGATACTCTTGCTGGGCCTGCCGGTGTTGTGGTTTGTTGCCCTGATTGACAGCATGACGCTGGCAGAAAGGGTCAACATGGGCAGGGAGCTAAACCCCTCCGGGGCGGACAGCCTGGAAATTGGCCCGGGCATCATAGATAACAAAATGAGTGACCAGAACAGGAAGATAATCACATGCCTGCTGTCGGTGGTCCCGGGGGCGGGACACATGTTCCTGGGCTACCAGAAACTGGGGCTGGAGCTCATGACACTGTTTTTCTTTTCCTTCTTCTTTGTAGACTGGCTGAGAATCGGGTTTTTCATGTTCATTATACCGGTGATATGGTTTTACAGCATGTTTGACGCTCTGCACAAGGCTTCCGGGGATAGGGTTCCGGTGGAAGAGGACCATTTATCGGTGCTTGACCTTATTGGAGAGGATAAATTTAAATGGAGCAGTTCAAAGCTGCTGGGATACGGGCTTATCCTCATAGGAGCGCTGCTTATATTCGACAGGATAATTTCACCGATGATACCCTATGAAATAAGAAACTACCTGCAGACGGGGATAGTTGCCCTTCTGTTTATAGCCGGCGGGGTAAAAATCCTAGTAGGCGATCGTAAAGCAAGAAATACCGTCGAAGGGGAGGTGCCGCAGCAGTGCGAAGATGGAGAGTAGGGACCCTGTCCCTTGGGGTTTTAATGATAGTAGTGGGGGTTGTGATGCTGGCGGCCCAGTTCAAGCAGGTGGCGGTACTTGATATGCTGCTTACATGGTGGCCGCTGATACTGGTGCT
>DASRVG010000157.1:0-8347 GCA_035655175.1 Clostridia bacterium
CTATAAAGGCCCATATAAATTTTTCCATAGCCTGACCTTCCTCCCTATATTTCTATGGACACCGCATGGGCAATGCAGGGTATGCTCTCCTTCTGCTGGTAAGACATTGGAGACATCAAGGCCCCGGTAGCGACTATAAGAATCCTTTTTAGCTCGCCCTCCCGCATCCTCCGCAAAAAGTGCCCATAGGTAACCGTCGCCGAACAGCCGCACCCGCTTGCACCGGCCATTACCGGCTGGTCCTCTTTGTATATCATTATCCCACAGTCGGTAAATCTATCCTCCGGGATATCCATTCCGTGTTTATTAAGCAGTTCTCCCGCGATTTCATAGCCTACCCTTCCCAAGTCACCGGTGGCTATTACATCGTAATAGGTGGGGTCCCTTTCCAGGTCCCTGAAGTGGGCCTGTATGGTATCCACCGCTGCGGGTGCCATGGCCGCGCCCATGTTGAAGGGGTCGGAAATGCCCATGTCCACCACCCGGCCTATGGTGGCGCATGTAATTCGCGGGCCCTCGCCGTCCCTGCCCACCAGGGCAGCGCCGGCACCGGTCACCGTCCACTGGGCCGTGGGCGGTTTTTGCGCCCCGTACTCGGTGGGGTACCGGAACTGCTTTTCCGCCGAGGCGTTATGGCTGGACGTGGCCGCCAGCACGTAATCCGCCGCTTTGCTGTCCACCAGCTGCGCAGCAATGGACAGCCCCTCCATTGAACTGGAACAGGCGCCGAAAAGCCCCAGGTAAGGTATCGCAAGGGTGCGGGCGGCAAAGCTGCTGGATATTATCTGGTTCAGCAGGTCACCGCTTAGGAAAAAATCTATATCTTCCTTCTTTATCCCGGCTTTTTGGATTGCTGTTTCACAGGCCTCCTCCAGCATTTTTTTCTCGGCCTTTTCAAAGCTGTCCTGTCCCAGCCACATGTCGTCATGCAGTATGTCAAAGTCCTCCGCCAGCCCACCCTTTGCCTCAAAGGGTCCGCCTACGGCGGAACTGGCCAGTATTACCGGCCTGTTTTGAAAAAACCAGGATTGGTGTCCCTTTAGCATCTACATACCACCCAACTTCATTATTATAATCTTCACAAGGCTTACCACGAAGGCGGAAAATACCCCGTAGGTTATGACCGGGCCGGATAGTTTGAACATGTTGCCCCCCACTCCCAGGACGTAGCCTTCGCTGCGGTGTTCTATGGCCGCCGAGGCCATTGTATTTGCAAAGCCGGTAACTGGGATTGCGGTGCCCGCCCCCGCCCACTGGGCTATATGGTCATACACCCCCAGTCCGGTAAGCAGCACCGACAGCATTATCAACACCGCAGAAGTGGGGTTGCCCGCAGTCACCTTGTTAAAGCCAAAGTAGGTTATAAAAATCGTCTGCAGGGCCTGGCCCAGGGTACAAATCAGCCCTCCCACAAAAAATGCCTTTAAACAGTTCTTAAGTACCGGCCTCTTTGGCTCCCTTTGCTTGGCAAACTCCTGGTACTGCTGCTGCGCCGGAGTGAGTTTTTTCTTCTGCTTGTTTGAAATTTTCATCACCCTCTATCGTAATAAGTATGGCCTAACATTTTCCAGGACAGCCTTCAGCCTATCGGCATTTCTTTGATACATGGCCTTCGCCTGCTCGTTCTCCGTTTCAAGGGAAAAGGCTGTTAAATCCGCCTGGCTTTTTTCCAGGGCGGCGTACAAAAGGTCCTTTACCCTTGCCTGGGGAAGCTGCACCGCATCGTCAAATAGGTCCAGGTAAAGGTCCCCGTAAGAATCCACCTGGCCCAGGAACACGTTTTCCAGGGCAACCCCGGCTTTTTCCAGCTCGGTAAGCACCCACCGCCTGTTTAGGCCGATGTTTGCCAGCGGCTGGTCCAGGATATTTCCATCCGCTATAACGGTCTGGGGCTCGCTTTGAGGTGCCACTTTCCGCTCGAGGTGACGGGGGGTTACCGGCACCTTGTCCGATTTAAGCATTGCGTTTATCTCGCCGGTGGTCTCCAAGAGGGCAAATTCCACGTCGGACAGGTTGAAAATATTTTTTCTTCTGAGCTCCCTCAAAAGCTCCTCCCCTGTCATCCTTGCTCTTTTTAAGTTTTCCTCCATTATTTTTCCCTGCTTTATTAATACTGTCTCCTTTCCATTTACAAGGTCATGTACTGCTTTACTCTTTAAGGCCAGGTAGTCAAGGAGTAACGCAAAGACGGCCCATGTCCCGAGGGCAAGAAGGCCGAAAACAACATTTTGGATTATGTTTACCGATATAAGCGCGGCTATAAGTGACATTACCGTGTAAACAACATAATAAAAAGGTGTGACCTTGGACGGATGCCGCTTGCCGATTAGCCTAATAAGTACGAATACAATAAAAAATAGAGCCGCGGACCTAATTAAAATCTCCATCCAATCCTGCATACTGCTTCACCTCTACTTGCCTTTATATTGTGGCTCCTGTGATTCTATTGTACGCAGCCGGTCCTCCAAGTCCGCTATGACTTCCCCGGTTACGGATGCCGCATCAATAAATGCAGTCTTTGCTTCCTCGTCCCGGGAAGCAGCCGAGTAAAGCTTAAGGGTGCTTTGGGCTCCCCTAAGCTGCGCCAGGGTTTGTTTTACTTTTGATGCAACTGTCATTTCCCGCCCTCCCCTGTCTATATTTTTGCTTACATTCTCCGGTTTAATTCATACCACCCTTTCAAAAGGCCATGCAAAATTTTCCTTGTACAATGCCGCCGCGCCCCCTAAAAACCTGTACGGCATGTATAACCATACAATATTTCCATAAACTTAAGTGTGAAAGGAAATCAATGACACAGGCCTTATATGGCGGCCGATGGCCGTGCGGAGGGAGTGCTTGGTTTGTCCATAATACTGGTTGTTATAATACGTTCCTTTGTATCATTCTTTGTGCTGCTTGTCCTGGTAAGGCTGATGGGCAAGCAGCAGGTGTCGGAGCTTACCTTTTTTGATTACGTAGTAGGCATAACCATAGGCTCCATTGCCTCCACCCTTTCGGTGCAGGTAAACCAGAACACCTTCGCCACGCTCGTCGGGATGGCGGTTTGGACGCTGCTCCCCATTATGTTGGCCTGGCTCAGCCTTCATAATGTCTGGATAAGGAAGGTGGTTGAGGGTGAAGCCACCATGGTCATCGAAAACGGGAAAATCCTGGAGGAAAACCTTAGAAAGATACGGCTTACCATAGACGACCTGATTTCGGAGCTCCGGCTTAAGGACGTTTTCAATATAGAAGAGGTAGAATTCGCATTGTTTGAGGCAAACGGCAGGCTGAGCGTGCTGAAAAAGGCCCCGCTGCAGCCAGTTACGCCAAAGGACTTGGGGCTTAAAACCAATTATATGGGGCTGCCCACAGACCTTGTCTCGGACGGGGTGCTGCTTGTTGATGCGCTTAAGTCGCTGGGGCTTTCAAAGGCATGGCTGCATCACCAGCTGGGCAGGCTGAACATAACCGATATTTCCGAAGTGTCACTGGCCCAGCTTGATACCAGCGGCAACCTGTATGTGGACCTAAAGGGAGACAAGCCCTACATGGTAATACCGGTCAACGACCGAAACCGGGGAGGCCCTTGATATGAAAAGAACCAATTTGACAACCCTTTTGATTATTGTGCTTGTAATACAGCTTTGCGGCTGCGCGCCCCTTAGAAGGCCTATAGATTCCAGGTTTGGTTTCTCGGCCGGTTTGAAAGTCACCGAAACCAATATAAGGAACGAGGACTGGGACAGGGCCCTGTCAAGCCTGGATGATTCCCTGGCAACATGGAAGCGAATAAAACCCTACCTTCAGCTTGATATAGACCATGACTACATAAACGACATCGAGGCCGGATTTGTGCTTCTTAAGGGGTACCTGGAATGCGGTGAGAAATCCCATTCCCTTGCGCTCATACTGCTTATCCAGGATATTTGGGAAAACATCGGGTCAATGTAAAATTATTGGTATTTTGTGAAGGATAGAAGGGCTTAATAAAGAATAGAATGGTACTAAAAGGAGATGAGAACCGTGAACCAGGGTATCAAGAAAGATGTAAACGGTGAAAAAGGCTACCCGGTTATCGGGGTGGTATGCATCATAATTGCCGTAACATGCGTCATCATAGGGGCGCTAATATACAATGACCTTGATACCGGGCTGGTGCCGGCTGTTCTGCTGCCCATCCTCTGCCTTGCAAATATTGTGCTTGCAGTTATAGGCCTTTACAGGAGGGACGCCGGCAAGGCGCTGCCCCTCGTGGGGCTCATTATAACCATTTCCATACTGGGTTTTCTTATATTCCACCTGTGTGTAATACTGGGCGAAGCGGGAAGGCTGTTTCACCATATCCGGGACTGGAAGGTGCCCCTATAGCCTGCAAATAGCCTTTCCCCCTTCGTATTTTTTGTTTCCCATACCGGCAGCGCCTATACCGAAAGCCGTGTTATCCGTCCTGTGGCTCTTCTCACCGGGAAAACCTCTCTTTAGTACAGCCACATTTACGCACTGCCGCCATGTTTCGTGTATATGGCCTGTATCTCATCTTTGGACATCAGCCTGTTTATAAGCCATGACATGAAAAGTATGCCGGTAAAGCTTAAAATCAATCTCGTTATGGCAAAGGCGTATCCCAGCGATGCCATTTCAAAAAGGAACATGGGTATCTTCATGGTGGACCATGCGCCGAGGAAGATCAGGATGTTTGTAAACTTCGCTCCCTTTTTAATCATTATGGCCGCCACCGGAAAGGCCGCGTAAAGGGGCCCCGCCGCCGCCGCGCCAAGCAGGATGCCGAGCAGTACCCCGGTCACACCGGAGCCTTCACCCATGTATTTTATGACCTTCTCCCTGGGAACCCAGACGTCCATAAGGCCAATGAGCAGAAATATGGGGGGTATCACGCCCAGCATCTGCGCAAAGTTCATGCCGGTGCTTTTTAATACCTTTACCCCGAGGTCGGGGCTTTTCAAAAATACCAGTAGGTCAATTACGGCCACCATTATAAGCAGCAGAAAGGGTTTTATTTTCTTCATGCCGCCACCACCCCTATTACCGCCGCCGCAATGAAGGAGAAAAGGAAACTGAGAGCGTTCCTGATCAGCGTCTCTTTTTTGCCGAAATACTCAATCTCCAACGGTGCGGTTACTATGCCCACCATCATCAGGGTGGAAATAAATACGGCTATCTGCGATATGCCGGCGCCCCGCTCCAGCAGGGATGCGGCCAGCGGGAAGGCGATAAAACCGGGTATGAGGGTGATAGCGCCTATTACTGCCGTTATCAGCATACCCAAAAAGCCGGTACTGCTGCCTATATACCTGGATATTATTTCCGGGGATATTACCGTGAGCGCAAGGCCGGTAAGGGCCAATACCCCTGCGAAGGCCGGCAGGATGTTTATAAAGGACTTCCATGCCTTCGCAAGTCCCTTTTTTGTCTTTTCCTTGTCTTTATAAAAGGACAGTATCAAGGCCGATACAGCTACAACATACAGGATTTTTTCGAACAATTCCCTTTCCTCCCTTTGCTAAATGTCATCTCAATTGTCTTTTCCGAAGCTTTGACGATACCTTTCCTGGAAATTGCGCAGCCTTTCGATACCTCTTTCAATATGCAGCGACCAGTCATGCAACAGGTCAATTCCTTCTGCCGTGATTTTATACAACCTCTTGGCCGGCCCTGCTCCCTCCGTCTCCCATTCGGATTCTATCCAGCCGCTTTCTTCCATTTTCCTTAGATTCCTATAAACAAGCCCCGGGTCGGCTCCGTCCTCGAAGCCGAATTCCTTGAGCCTCTCCATCAGTTCATAACCGTGGGCGGGTTTTTCATGAAGCAGAAGCAGCATACAGGGCTGAATAAAGCGCTCCATTCTTGGACCCTGGCACTCACAGGTATGTCCTTTATTGCCACAACCGCACATAACATTTACCTCCTTTTTATCCTGGTCATACCGATGACATGCAGTTATATAACTCCATTCTATATATGTTTTTGTCATATATATGATTATGTTGATATTTTAGCACAGGGTTTATTTCATTTCAATAAGAAGTTTTTATAAAAGGCCGGGAAAGAAAGTCTGCATTGACAACATGTATGGCACTACCTATGATAAAAATATAGCCGTTACGAATGGAGGGAAATTGCAGTGAAAAAAGCCAGGATTGCATCCGAGTGGCTGAAAGCCTATGTCCGCGGAAAGTGGGACGCAGTCACTATAAACTATGACTATATCCTTAAAGGATGATGAAGCGTGTTCCAAGGCCCATCGGCTTCGATGGGGAGACCGGAGAACACCGGGAACTATTCCATGTTCCAGGCCGATGATATTACCGTTTTCGTGGAAAAAAGAATTCTTGACGAATACCTAGAGGACGGGAAAATCACCTTCCACCTGGATCAATTCGGGAAGTTCGATTTAATAATATGCGGCAGCTGATATAGGACAAAAACAGGCCCAAGGCATTTTTTCATCCCTTTTGTTTAATTATTCGCCCGCAGGGAAAATAATATTAGTAGGGGAGGTTCCCCTTAATACTATTGGATTATGGTGAGTTACATGGACAAAACAATCGACCTTAACAAAACTGTACACCAGCTGTGCAAGGATGACCCCGGGATAATCGGGATTATGAAGGACCTTGGCTTTGAGGATATTACCTCCCCCGGCATGTTGAATACCGCGGGCCGGTTTATGACAATACCCAAGGGAGCCGCGATGAAGGGTATTGACCTTGACACCGTCAAAAATACCTTTAGGGAAAAAGGATATATCATAAAAGAGTGAAGGAGGAGATACCATGAGCGAGCTTATCAACAACCGGGAGTACAGGCAAAAGGTCCTTAAGGAACTCATAATGGAGCTGCATGAAGGGAAAAGCGTAGACGAGGTTAAGGAAAGGTTTGCAAAACTAATCGAAGGCGTAACCGCCTCCGAAATCTCGGAGATGGAACAGAACCTCATCATGGAGGGCATGCCGGTGGAGGAGGTCCAAAGGCTGTGCGACGTCCATGCCGAAGTGTTCAAAGGGTCAATAGAAGACATACATAAACCGGTGGAAGCCATTGATATGCCAGGACATCCGGTGCATACACTGAAACTGGAAAACAAGCGGATCAAGGAACTAATAGAAAAGGAAATAAAACCTCTTCTGGCCGACCTGGAAAACTCCGGTGACAAATCCAGGCTGCCCGAGCTGGCGGAAATGCTGGAGAGGTTATGGCAGATAGACAAGCACTACAGCCGCAAGGAAAACCTTTTGTTCCCCTACCTTGAGAAATACGGGATAACAGCTCCGCCCAAGGTAATGTGGGGCGTGGACGACGAAATAAGAAATGGGATAAAGGAACTGAAAGGGCTGCTGGAGCAAGACGGCGTGTCGGTTGAAAGCCTGGTCTCCACGGCCAAGGAGACTATAAATAAGACCTCTGAAATGATTTTCAAGGAGGAGAACATACTGATACCCATGGCGTTGGATACGCTTACCGAGGACGAATGGCTTAACATAGCCAGGGAAAGCAGTGAAATAGGATACACCCTTATTAGCCCACCCCCGGAATGGGTGCCTGAGCGAACAGGCGCAGCCGACGATATGCATAAAGCCCCGGAGGCACTGCCGAAGGGCAACATAAAATTCGAAACCGGCATACTAACGCAGCAGGAGCTGGAGTACATGCTCAGCACCTTTCCGGTGGATATAACTTTTATAGACAAGGACGATACGGTCAAGTTTTTCTCCAACAATGCAGACAGGATTTTCGCCCGCACCAAGGCGGTAATAGGGAGAACGGTTCAGAACTGCCATCCCCCCGCCAGTGTACAGGTTGTGAACAAACTGCTGGAGGACTTCAAAGCGGGCAAAAAAGACAGCGAAGACTTTTGGATTAAGATGGGTGACCTTTACGTCTACATACGCTACTTCGCCGTACGGAACGACAAAGGTGAATACCTGGGTACCATGGAGGTAACCCAGAACATAAAACCAATCCAGGAAATCCAGGGTGAAAAGAGACTTATGTCTTAGTAAACCCCCTTCCCCCGGGATGCTCAGTGCAGCATAAGGAGGGGGGTTTTTTATGCCTCCCTCCTTATCACCAATACCTCGCCGTTGAATATAATGGGTATTGTAAGTTTTCTACATGCGCCCACTACGTGACTATAAGTGAGCGGTTCTTCGAGGGAGAAGGTATGAAAATAGAGCTGACCACCGGCCAAGTCTGGGAGTTTTATTCAAAACGCCAAAGAATATGTATGGATTGATCCGGAAATAATAACGAAAAACGCCATACTGATAAAAGATGCACAATGGTCATTTCGTGTTTGAAATCGCCTCTGGTTTATGGTAAGATAAATCGGAGGCGGTTATTT
>DASRVG010000158.1:0-10334 GCA_035655175.1 Clostridia bacterium
GATTTTAATAGTACTTTTGCTCCTACCGAGAATAGGTACGCATGTAGGCGAAGGTTGCTTATTAATGGTGCAGGTTTCCCAGGCGTCCCGGCAGCAAAAGGAACAAAAAGCCCCTTCGTAATTTTAAGGCCCGCTGGATAAGCGGGCCTTGTCATGCTTACATGTTCCTGAAGATACCGCCGGTGCTACCCATGTTTCCCGTAGTGCCCTGGGTTACCTCCGACCTCAGCTGTTGAATCTGGTGGTCGCTTGCCTTCTGCGCCGGCTTGTAATAGTTCTTCTGCTCCGCGACCTTAAACATCTGGTAGTGGTAGTGCTCGCACTGGTTCCTTATCTGCTGGATTGTCTGCCTCAGTTCCTGGTCCTCGCATTCACCGATAACCCTGCCGTAATTAGTCAGGCTTGACTTAAGCGAACTGAGAACATCGCTTACCATTTCCTTTTCCTGCATATCCGTGCCTCCTTATCTTAAGAATGAAATTAGTTTTTGGGTGGTACCGTCGGCTGAATTGGCACCCTGTTCGAACATTTGCTTAATCTGTGGGTCGTTGCACTGCTGCGCATAGGTTCTCAGCTTGGCACTTTCGGTTTGATGCGCAGAAATCAGCTCTCTTAAGTTTTGAAGTTCAAGCTCGTTAAGCTTTGCCATGACTACTCCCCTTTCATCTATTGTTGTTTACGCCGTTATTATTTTTTCTCATTCAAATGGTAATTATTCAATGCCATCAATTCCTTCCAGAACAATGCCGCGGTCGCCTATGAATTCCACGTAATTGCTGCCGCACTGCTTGCAGCGGCTTTTAAAATAAACCACTTCAAAAAGGCTGCCGCAGTACCTGCATCGTGCCAGCGGTTTTTCTATGTCCACCACCAGGCGGGCGTCACCAAGAAGGCCGTCCCCTTTGAGCCGGTCAAAGGCGGCGGTTAAGTCTTTTTCGTCCATGTTTTCCCAGCACCCCAGCCTAAGACGGACTTCGGTCACCTTTGACAGGTTGGCGGATTCCGCTTCCCGTTTTATTTGTTCCATCAGCCTTTGTACCGCCTGTTCAGCGTTCACAAGAATCACCCCAAGACAATGAATAACCCCGATAAGTATTTATATGTTCTTAGCTGAAACGGTATGCCTTGGTCGGCAGCGGAAAGGTCTCGGCTGTGCCACGGCTTTTTTGCGGCTTTGGTTACAGGAATTATATGATTGCCATAGAAAATAATATACCAAGGCATAGGAAGCGGGGTGAGGGAATGATAATAGGCGTTGGCATAGACATTATTGAAATGGATAGGGTCAA
Organism: Clostridia bacterium; assembly: GCA_035655175.1. GTDB lineage: Bacteria > Bacillota > Clostridia > Ch29 > Ch29 > JAAYEV01. Next base: position 1,290 of record DASRVG010000158.1, read on the forward strand.
AAGGGCCGTGGAAAGGCATAAGGGTTTTGTGGACAGGCTGTTTAGCCAAGAAGAGGCGGATTATTTTGCCCGGAGGGGCATGGCCGTCTCCTCCATTGCAGGGGGGGTTGCCGCAAAGGAGGCGGTGGCAAAAGCGATGGGTACCGGGTTTACAGGCTTTGGATGGAAAGATGTAGTTATTCTAAGGGACCCCCTGGGAAAACCGGAAGTTAAGCTGCGGGGCGGCGCAAGGCGCCTGTGCGAGACCAAGGGTATAGAAAGAATACTTGTTTCCATATCCCACGGCAGGGACTACGCCGTTGCCCAGGCGATAGCAATAGGAGGTGAAATACATGAGGGTTATAACCCCCAAGCAGATGAGGGAAATTGACAGGAAGGCGATGGAGGAGTACGGTATACCGGGAATTGTGCTTATGGAGAACGCGGGAATAAGGCTTGCCGATGAAGTTTTGAAGCTGCCGGGGGACGGGAAAAACCGCGTGGTGCTAATCGCCGGCAAGGGAAATAATGGCGGTGACGTTTTGGTGGCGGCTCGGCACCTGTTCAACAAGGGCGTGTCCATTCGAGTGTTCCTGGTGGGGGAAACAGGCGGGATGGCGGGCGATGCCGGGGTAAACGCCGGCATACTGGATAGAATGGGCATACCGGTGGCGGAGGTATCCGGCAGCGCCGGGCTGGAGGCGTTGAAGGAAGCCCTTGGCTGGGGACAGGTGGTGGTGGACGGCATATTCGGTACCGGGCTTAAGGGGGATGTAAGGGGAATACCGCTGGAAATAATCAGGGCGGTAAATGGCAGCGGGTGTGCTGTTGTATCGGCGGATATACCCTCCGGCATTGACGGGGAAACCGGTGGGGTTTGCGGCGAATGCGTGCACGCCTCGGTTACTGTTACCTTCGGGTACCCCAAGGTTGGGCTTCTGCAGTACCCGGGGGCGGAATACGTGGGGCGGCTAGTTGTGGCCGATATTTCAATACCCGGCGCCATAGCCGCGGGAATGGGGCCGGAAATGATTATGCTGACCGGAGAATACATATCCGGGCTGATCCCGGGAAGAAAGCCGGATACCCACAAGGGCAGCTACGGGCGTGCAGTGGTGATAGGCGGCAGCGAGGGCATGACCGGTGCTGTAGTGCTGGCGCTGCTCGGGTGCCTCAAGTCGGGGGCCGGTCTTGTAAAGGCGGTGCTGCCGGGGTCATTGAACTATGTAATAGAAAACAGGGTAACCGAGGCCATGTCGGTGCCGCTGGGCGAAGGCACAGTGCTCCGGCTTGATGACAATACCAGGGAAGAGCTTGCGGCGGTCCTTGAATGGGCGTCCGCGGTGGTCGTGGGGCCGGGTATGGGCGTGGACGACGGCAGGGTGGACTTTCTTGAGTCTGTGCTTTCCAATGCACGGTGCCCGCTGGTGCTGGACGCGGACGCGCTGAACTGCCTTGCCGGCAAAATGGAGCTGCTCAAAAAGGCATCGACCCCGGTGGTGGTGACCCCCCACCCAGGTGAGATGGCAAGGCTGGCCGGTCAAAGTATCAGTCAAATACAGGCCGACAGGATTAAAGCAGCTGCTGCCTTTTCAAAGAAATGGGGCACCGTAACCGTGCTAAAAGGTGCAAACAGTGTAATAGCTGAAGCCGACGGGAATATATATATAAACACAACCGGGAATCCCGGGATGGCCTCAGGGGGAATGGGGGACGTGCTGGCGGGAATGATTGCGTCCTTCATGGCCCAGGGTCTTGAACCGGTGAAGGCTGCCTGTGTCGCGGTGTACATCCACGGCAGGGCGGCGGACCTGCTGGCCGGGGAAAGGGGTATGTACGGGCTGACCGCCTCGGAACTGGCGGAGCGCATACCGCCGGCCATTAAACTAACCACCGAGAAATAGCGCCGTCCGAACCGGCGTTCCCCGGAAGCTTAAGGGATTAACCCTTTGGAGGTAGGTTGTTTTATGAATTGGAAGGTGGGGGCAGTATTATTGGCGCTGGTGCTGCTTGGCCAGGGCTGCAGCCGTTATTCCGAGGAAAGGGTGTACAAAGCCGTCCATGAAAAGCTGGTGGGGCTTGAGGCCTACAGCTGCACGGCGGATATATACGTAAAGGGCAACAAGCAGCCGGGGCAGTTTAAAATCAAACAGTGGTTCCGTGTACCCGGTATGTATCGGCTGGAGGTGCTGGAGCCCGAGGTAATGCAGGGCAAAACCACGGTGTTTGACGGCAGCAGGATTTGGGTTTACTACCCCTACATAGACCAGGTAGTGCTGCTGGAAAACGCGAATCCCGAGACGGACGAAAGCCTGTTCTTGGGGTTTTTTCTAAGGGACATGCTGGAGACCGAAGATATTAAATGCAGCTTCGGGCAGCTGGATAAGGCGGAGGTGCTGGTAATCGAACTGCCGGTCCCGGGAAGCAGCAAGTACCGATCGGTGCAAAGGCTGTTTGTAAACAGGAAGGACCTCCGTCCCCTAAGGCTGGAAATGTACGATATAAAGGGAATGGTCACTGCAAGGGTGGACTTTTCCGACTTCCAGTTCAACCCAAGGCTGGGCGATGATTTTTTTGACAAGGATAAGATTGGCATAAGCATGTTTTACGAAGGCTGGGACCCTTCCGGCATGTTTTTCGGCTCCATCGAGGAGGCCGGGGAGCACCTTGATTTCTCGCCGCTGGGGATGTATTACCTGCCGGAGGGATTTACCGGCGAAGTTATTCAGGTGGTGGAAAACGGCGGCAAAAAGGCTTTGGTTGCCGCATACAGCAGCGGTGACAAAAACCTTGTCCTTTTACAAAAAAAGGTGAGCGGCGGGGAAGGAAATTTATTTCAAAGCGGTGAATTAATATACCTAAACGATAAACCGGCATTCTATTCCGAAAGGCAGGATGTAAGGAAGATTTCGTGGACCAAGGGCAATATAAGGGTTCAGCTTGTGGGCAATTTGACCAGAAGGACCCTTGCCGAGATAGCAAGGAATATTAAATAGTCAAGGAGGAAAGTAAAATGATAAACGGGATAAGGCCTGTTTGGATGGAAGTAAACCTTGACAACCTTGCATACAACGTAAGACAAATAAAGAATAATATAAAAGCCCCTGCGTCAATAATGGGTATAGTGAAGGCGGACGGCTACGGACATGGAGCGCCGGAGGTGACCCAGGTTCTTTTGGATGAAGGGGTGCAGCGGCTGGGGGTTGCGGTGCTGGATGAAGCGATAGCTCTTAGGCAGGAAGGCATTGACGTACCCATACTGGTACTGGGATATACTCCACCCCAGTTGTTCCACAAGGTGCTGGAGTACCGGATAACTCCAACCCTGTATAATTACGAGGATGCGTTAAGACTTTCGGAACTGGCATCCAAAAATGGGTCCAGTGTTAAGGTACACCTTAAATTGGATACCGGAATGGGACGAATTGGCATGATTCCCGGGCAGGATTCGCTGGACATGGTATCGAATATATATAAACTGCCGGGGATAATAATTGAAGGGATTTTTACCCATTTTTCGGTTGCGGATGAAAAGGACAAAACCTATACATGGGAACAGTTTAAAAAGTTTACCGGGTTTGTCGATGCTCTTAAGGAAAGGGGCATTGACATTCCGCTGCGCCATGCGGGCAACAGCGCCGCCAGCATTGACCTGCCCGAAACGTACCTGGACATGGTGAGGCCGGGGATTATTCTGTACGGTCTATACCCATCGGACGAAGTGGAAAAAGAGAGGCTTTCGCTTAAACCGCTGGCAACCCTCAAAACGGTCATATCCCATGTCAAAACGGTTCCGCCTGGCACCAGCGTGGGGTATGGCAGGAAATACATTTCTGCCGGGGAAAGGGTTATAGCCACCCTCCCCATTGGATATGCCGACGGGTATACCCGCCTTTTGAGCGGCAAGGCAAGCGTGCTGGTGCACGGGGCCAGGGCGCCGCTGGCGGGCAATATATGCATGGACCAATGCATGGTAGATGTGACCGGTATTGAGGGCGTGAAGGTAGGGGACGAGGTGGTGCTGATGGGTCGGCAGGGAGAGGAAACAATCACGGCGGAAGAATTGGCGAGCCTCCTTGGGACCATCAACTATGAAATAGTGTGCATGATTGGCAAACGGGTGCCCAGGGTGTATACGAGAGATGGAAAGGTACAAAAAATAAAAGTTGGCGTAGGCAGGTAAATGTATAAAAAAGTGGTTATATTGACACCCTTATATTGAATAGTATATAATGGTGTATATATTTTGCTTATATTATTGACCTGCACGGCCCCCGGGCCGGCCTGGCGGCCTGCGGATGCCGTTATTCTAGGAGGTGCTAGTGTGTCGGAATCAAAGAGGATAATTGTCAGCCTTCCCGACAGCCTTTTGAAAGAGGTGGATTCCATAGTAAGCCTAGAGAAGAAAAACAGGAGCGAGTTTATAAGGGAAGCAATGAAGTTGTACATCAGGGAAAGACAGAAAATGGAGATCAGGGAGCAGTTGAAAAAAGGCTACATGGAGATGGCGGCTATTAACCTTGCACTGGCCGAACAGAATTTAGTGGAGGACGGCATTTCCTTTGGCAGCTATGAAAGCAGGCATGCGGAGGGTGAATAATGTGCAGATAAAGAGGGGAGATATTTATTATGCTGACCTCAGCCCCGTAATTGGTTCCGAACAGGGCGGCATTCGACCGGTGTTGGTGATACAAAACGATGTCGGTAACAAGTACAGCCCCACCACTATAGTATCTGCCATTACATCCCAGATAAACAAGGCGAAGCTCCCGACCCACGTGGAGATAAACGCCGCCGATTACGGCCTAAACAAGGACTCGGTGGTGCTGCTGGAGCAGGTGAGGACCATAGACAAGAAACGTTTAAGGGAAAAGATTGGACACTTTGATGACGACATGATGGAAAAGGTAAACGAGGCCATAAAAATAAGTTTCGGACTGATAGATTTTTAAAACACGGAGCTGCGGGTTTTTGACCTGGGCTTTTGTTTTTTTTACTTGCCGGGTGGTACGGGACCGAAAAAACAATAAAGGAGGCAGGCAGGCGGTATATATAGTAATAGTACCGGGGCCGAGAATAATGGAGAAGAGTTTGGTTCGTGACGAGGTGCTTAACCGGTTAAAGACCATTAAAGGGCACATTACCGGCATTGAAAGGATGATAGAGGAAGGAAAGACCTGCGAAGAGGTTCTGCTTCAGATAGCGGCGGTGAAGTCGTCCATCGAAAAGACGGGATTATTAATACTTGAAGAGCATTCGGTGGACTGCCTGTTCCGGGAAATAAAGGATGACAAGGCAAGGGAGAAGATAGAAGGAATTATATCGACAATAATAAAATACATGAAGTGAAACTGTATATAAAAAGATATGTCCCTTAGTACATATTTCGATAGCTCCGTCCCATGACGCGGGTTTCAGTTTACATGGGTTGTTACTCTATAAATGCCTTCCACGATATTCCGTGCTTTTTTATTTTATTGTGCAGAGTCTGGCGGGGTACCTGCAGCAGCCGTGCGGCCTTTGCATAATTGCCGTTGGCCTTGACCACCGCCCTTTTTATCAATTCCTTTTCATAGCTGTCAACGGCCTCTTGCAGCGGTGGAATACCCTGGTCCGGCTGCGCTTGGAGCGCTGTTTCGGCATGGGAAATATCCGGCGGCAGCGCCGCGGCGTCTATTATATCCCCCTCTATAAAATTCATTATGCTCTCAATGGTGTATTTGAGCTCCCTGACATTGCCCGGCCAGTCATACCGCTTAAGCAGCTTGGCCGCCCCGGGGGACACGCCGGTTACGCTTTTGCCCAGTTCCCTGTTATAAGCCCGGATAAAATGGTCGGTAAGCAGCGGGATATCTTCTTTTCTTTCCCTTAAGGGGGGTACATAAAGGCTTATTACGTTAAGCCTGTAGTACAGGTCCTTTCTCAGGGTATTTTCCCGTACCGCTTCCAAGGGGTCCCTTCCGCAGGACGCCATAACCCTGACAGCAACCTTTAGCGTTTTTGAACCGCCCAGCCTTCTTATTATACCGTCCTGCAGCACCCGCAGCAGTTTTGCCTGCAGTTCCAGGTCCATTGAGTCTATTTCGTCAAGGAACAGCGTGCCTCCGTCCGCCAGTTCAAAAAGGCCCGGCTTATCCCTGGCCCCGGTAAAACTGCCCGCCGAGGTGCCAAAGAGAATCCCCTCCAGCAGTGTATGCGGTATCGCCGCACAGTTTTGAGCAATAAAGGGCATTTTCTTTCTCGCGGGATTTGCATTATGAATGGCCTGTACCACCAGCTCTTTGCCTGTTCCGGTTTCGCCGTACACCAGTACCGGCGACTTGCTTTGGGCCACCTTTTGCGCCCTGGCCTTCAAGTCCCTCATCACGGGGCTTTGACCTATAATATCGTCGAAGGTATATATGGTTCCGTTTCCTTCATAATTGGTAAGCCGGCCGGATTTTTTGTACAGTTCCTTTTGCAGGCTGGATATCTTGTCCGCCATTTCTTTTACCACCGTCAAGTCCCTGTATATTTCAAGGGCTCCCACCAGTTCGCCGTCCTTTACAAGCGGAAGGGTGGAGGTGACGGTGGAGACAATTTTGCCGCGGTGGTTCATATAGGTTTGAACATGGTCAATAACCGGCTTCCTTGTCTTAAGAACCCGGTAAAAGGTGCTGGTCTCGGGTGTAAGGTCGGGGAATATTTCCAGTATGTTTTTTCCTATGGCCTTGTCAGGAGTAATACCTGATATATCTGTGGCGGGTTCGTTGAAAAAGGTGACGTTGGCATTGGTATCCACCACCAGGATACCCTCGTCCAGGTTTTCCAGTATGGCTTCCAGAAGGAACTTGTACTCCATAATATACACACCCTCCCCAAGCCTGAACGGCAGCGGTTTTACTCCCATAGTAACAACATTGTATACAGGTGTCAAGAATGTGAGAATTATGGAAAGTATTTCATCGGCAAATATTTTACATGCAAAGACAGGATTTCCTACCGTCTTATAGAATTTACTAAAGGGTTCATCAATCGGGGGCATTACACGGAACGGCGTGTCCCCATACCACTAAAGGAGGGATATTTAATGCTTCAGCGGATAAAGCACGGCAAACCGTACCTATACGCTATTGTAATGGTTTTGGTGATGCTGGCGGCGGGGAGAATAGTAATGGCGGGTGATTTCGCACCGGGCTCGCAGCAGGACCCGCTGGTTACCCAAAGCTATGTTGAACAGCGTAATGAACAACTGAAATATTATTTCGAACAAAGACTCGGGGAGTTAAGTTCCCTCCTCCAGCAGATGAGTGACAGGGTTACCGCCTTGGAAAACAGTTCCGGAGGCGTCCAGCCTGGGGACGCCGGCACGTCCCTTGAAGTGGTCAATGTGCCCGCCGGAAAGATGCTGACCGGTTATGCAGGGACCGAGATAATACTGAGGGGCGGAAAGGCTGCCGCGATACAAAGCCAGCTGGGAGGGCTGGCCGACCTTACCGGCGGCAGGGACATAGGGCAGGGACAGGTTATACCCGACAATCACCTGCTTCTTATACCGAGAACCGATGGAAGAGGTGTAAGGGCGGAAACTGATTGTATATTTTTGGTAAAAGGACGGTATGATATACAATAAAGGCATATTACAAATAAAACAACGGACATAGGAGTGTTTTAATGAAACCGGATAGACTGTTACTGGCGGTGCTGGTTCTATCGCTTTTGGCAGCGGCATTTACGCTGTACCAGAGGTTCGAGATTGAAAGGCCTTATCACAGGGTGGAACTGGCGGCCGATTACGAGAAATTCAAGGAACTGGCAGACAGCATGGGCATTCCCATGAAAGATGTACTGGATGAGCTTAAGGCTTCGGGGGTAACCTCGGTCGCCATTAAGGAGGAAACGCTGGAGAAACTAAGGGCGGACGGGCTTATATCGGTTATGAACCTGTGGGAACTTATGGAACAGGACCTGTTGAGGCATCCGTTAAACGAGGTGGCAAGCAGGATAAAGGCTTCCGGCTTGGACCCCTCCGGTACGGTAGTGATATTCGCCGCGGACGCTTCCACCTATGAGCGGATAAGGGAGCCGCTTAAAGCGAGGGGAAGGGCTTTTCATGACTGGTCGGAGGGCGGCATATACGCCGTGTCGGTATCCGGAAGGTATGAAGACCTGAAGGAACTGGCGGTGGTGTTTGACTACGAAAAATTTGAACTGGCGCGGGAGCTGGGCCTTAATATTGCTGCCCGCCCGTACAATTACAGGGGCATAACTTCCGGTTACATAGAAGACCTGTTTGAAAAGCTTGCCGATTACCCTGTGACTTCGGTTATATTTGACGGTCAGCAGGCCCTCGGGTATCCCGATGAGCTGGAGACCACTGCCCGCATGATTAAGAAAACCGGCATGGTGCTTGGGCCGATAGAAACATGGGTACAGCTTAAGCATATAGAACAGTTGGGACTGGACGCCCTTATTAAGCTGACCGGTTACCGGGCTGCCCGGGTTTTCAGCCTTAACGAGGCGGAGGCGGACAAGGTATCGCCGAGGGAGGTAATGGACCGCTGGTTCAGGGCGGTGGACGAAAGAAACGCAAGGCTTGTATACCTTAAACCTAAGATTGAAGAAAAAAAGGACCCCGAGGACAACTTTGACACCAACCTGAAGTACATAGGGGAGTTCTCCCGGCTTATTTCCCGGCGCGGGTTCGACCTTGGAGCGGTAGTGCCCATGGAGGACTACAGCATTGGCCGGATTAGGCTTTTGGTGCTGGTGTCGGGTACGGTGGCGGGGGCTGTTCTGATTATTAATCAACTGATTGATATTGGGAAAAAATATCTGTACGGGCTGTTTGCGCTGGGTATGGCGGGGTGTTTTGCGCTGCAGCTGGCGGCGCCGTCCCTTGCCGACAAGGCGTTTGCGCTGGGAGCTGCCGTTGTATTCCCGTCCCTGTCAATGCTGTACGTGCTGGATTACTGTAAAAGAAAGCTGCGCGATGGGGGTCGGAAAGACTGGAAGGGCATAACGGGAGCAAGCATACTGCTGCTATTGAAGGCTTCAGCGATATCGCTTATAGGGGCAGCCCATGTG